>DATAVV010000230.1:0-29343 GCA_036267555.1 Streptosporangiaceae bacterium
CCGCGGATCCTCAACCTGGAGCAGTGGCGCGAGCACGTGCTGGGCCGGCTCGACCGGGAGGTGCGGGCGACGGCCGACGCCGGGCTGGCGGAGCTGTACCGGGAACTGCGGGATTACCCGGGCGGGAGCGCGGGCGGGGGCGGGGGCTCGGCCGGCGCGGCGGAGGTTGTCGTGCCGCTGCGCCTGCTGCACAAGGACCAGGAGCTGTCGCTGTTCACCACGACGACGCTGTTCGGCACCCCGAACGACGTCACCGTCGAGGAACTGGCCATCGAGAGCTTCTACCCGGCCGACGAGCGGACCGCCGGGTACCTGCGGTCCGTCGCGCCCTGACCGCCGCCGCGGCCAGGATCGCCGCCGCCAGGAACAGGAACCCGATGCTCCCCCCGGCGACGAACAGCAGGTGCCGCCGGCGTCGCGGACCTGGAACAGGAACGCGCCCGCATCGACACGGCCATCCAGGCGCTCTGCGCCTCACGGACCGTGCTCATGAGCGTCACCGCCGCCGGCCGGCCGGGCCGGTCGCCCCGAGGCGAGATTCAACTCCGGAGCAGCCGAGACGCCCGGCGACTCGCAGTTCCATGGGTTTGAACTGCGCGACACCCGTCACAAACCAGCGGACGGGCTGACCCAGGCCACGACGGCCCGGCCGATGGCGTTCGCAAGCTGTGCAGCCGACATCTGCCCCAGAGGGTCAGACTCAAGCAACATCGGATCGACACTGGCACGGTACGCAAGGTTCAGGCTTGCCGGAAACGCGACGGCAGCCTGGAGGAACCACTCCATCAGGTCAAGGTGCCCGTCATATTTGGCCCGCTTGCGCAGGTACTCAGCGAGCCAAGTACGGCTGGTCCGAGCGGCCAGGGCGTGTTCCTGCCAGGGCACCCGATAGTTCGGCAGCGGCGCGGGTCGCAGGTAGATGTGCTGGACGCGGATCGAGGACTCCTCAGGTGCCCCGCGATGCCACAGTTCCCACATCAGTCGTTCGTCTTCAGCGCCCAGCGTGACGACCGGCGGAAAGACCGGCGTCAAGCGGCGACTTGGATTCGAATCTCGGCCGGATCCATGTACGCGTCCTAGCCGGGCCAACTCGGCGTCGAAAACCAGCCAGTTCCGCAGCGGCGTCAACAGGCGGGCAGCTTTCAGCGAGTCCGCACCTTGTCTGACCAATTCCAGGACACTCTGCTCGGCGTCTGTGCTGTATTGCAACGGAGCGACGGACTTGCTCGCGAGCAGAAACTCCAGGACGCTGCCCGTGCTGAGGTAGCGCTCGGCGGCTGCCCAGCCCTGCTCGCCGAGCAGCGCCGGCGTGAGGATTTCGGAGTAGAGAGCGACCGACAGACGCGCGTCGTCGCCCCCAGCGAAAGCCTGCCAGGCCCGTACCCGGGATTCGAACTCAGCTCGCAAGTTTGTGCGGCCGCCCGGCATCGCAGCGCTGTCATCAAGGAGCAGCCGCACCGTCACTCCGGCGCGCTGAGCAGCGGCGGCAGCAAGGGTAAAGACCGCGTGCACAAGATTTGGCTCTCGGAGTCGGTGTATCCAGAACATGACCAACGGCCCTGGCCGGGGAGAGGGCACCGCAAACCCGGCAGACCGGAGGAGTTCCGCCGTCTTCTCGTAGCTGAGATGCTCCGTAGGCGGCCAGCCCCACACCTCGTAGGCCTGCCCCTCTGCATACTGGCCCGGCAGCAGCCGACGCAAGGCGTTGTCCAGTTGCTCGGCTTGAATCCGGGTTGGACCTGCGTGACTGTCCTTGCCCGTTTCCCACATCCGGTAGGTCGAGTGCCCGACCCCGATCTCACGGGCCATTTGCTGCTGGCTCTGACCTGCCTGCTGCCGCCATTGCGCGGTCTGGGCCTGCGCACGACGACGCTCGTCCTGTCTGAGGTGCGTAGGCCGCTCTACCGGCCTCCCGGCAGCCGTCATATAGGCAATATATCCTGGTTATTGCCTGATTTCGTAGCATCATTTCTTTGCTTCGGCCAGCGCGTGTCCTAGAGGCATGACAGGCATCAGGAAGGTCATCCGCCGCCTCAGCCCACCCGGCCAGGTGACTACCCGCATCGAGCACCGCGTCCGCGCCGCTTGGGACCGGCTATTTCGGGCGGAGGATGCTACCGCTCGTCGGCATGGCTGGCGGATCGAGGTGCGCCGGGCCGGCCTGGCCCGCCAATATCGGGATCCCCGCTTCGATACCTTGGCCGCCTGCTCCCACTGCCGTGGTACCGGATGCAAGGATGCGCGGGACTGCCCCAGTTGCGCAGGGACGGGCCGAATTGTCCTCGGGTTGCCTCGCCGCTGCAGCCAAGAAGGGCGAATCCGATGACATCCTCCGACCCGCGGGTCGCCCCAGGTACCCGTGCCCGCCTCGCATACCCAGCGCGTATCCCTGGCCGCCCGAATCCTGGCGTGGTCGCCTGGCGATGGCGATACGAGTTCGCTGCAGTGGCCTTCGCCACCGGCGCAGGAATGGCAGTAGCCCTCACTTACGGGCTGGGTTGGCTCGCCGCTGCCACCTCCGGACTGGCCACCTCGATCGCGATCTCGCGGGTCGCCCGCAAGTTCGTTGTCGCGCGAGCTTGGTGCATCATCACGCCCCATCGGATCAGGACAGGGTGTGCACAAGCTTGGATCTTGTCGCGGTCCGGAAAGATCCCTGTGGTGCTGCTCACCACCCGGCAGCCGTTTGGCGAGTCCCTGCTGCTGTGGTGCCCGGCCGGGACGAGCGCGGACGACCTGATGGCCGCGAGCGAGATGCTGGCCGCAGCATGCTGGGCCAGCGAGGTCCGCGTCCGCTCCGACCCTCGCTACGCCCACCTCGTGACAGTGGAGGTGATCCGGCGGAGCCGCGCCCTCGGGTGAGGGTCTCTTATCGATGCGCCCGTTCCTGAATCTCCTGCACCGTTGATCCACGCTGTCGTATCGTGACATCTGGTGCCATCTGATCGAGAACCGGGCAGCACAACCCGGTCGCGGGGACGAGCCGTTCCGGGCTCGTCTCATGTCTTGGGGATCGCTGACAAGTGACGTTGAAAGATCAGATCATCCAAGACATCTTCGAGGGGCACCACCGGGGGTTTCTGTCGGGCGAGCCGGGCCGGCCTGCCGATGTTGCCAGGCACATGGAAGGGTTCATTCAACTCGACGGCATTTCCGAGGAGGAGCGGCTGCTGCTGCTGTCGATCCTGCCTCGCAATGCCGAGCAGCTTTGGGTGTCCCGCCTAGACAAGGGCCTCAGCGGGTCGAACGTCTTCTCAGTCAGATACTCCGATGGCTCCGGCGGCCACTCCAAGCCGTTCGTGGTGAAGATCGGGGCGCTCAGCAAGAGTGATGCGGAGTCTGCTGCTACCCTGCGCTTCGCAGCTCCCTACCTACATGGCGTGGAGATGCCTATCGTCCGACGCGGCGAGCGGTTCGGGCTGATCGGACAGGAGCTACGGAACCTGACCAGGCACGCCAGCCCAGAGAGCCTCCGCATGTTCCTGCGCAACTCTGACTTCGGTGTGGAGGTGGTCCGCCGCCTTCTGGAGGAGCGACTCGACCCCTGGTACTCGCGGTCCGGCGCGGTGGAGTCTCTCTCAGTGGCCGGGCTTATGTCCGACTACCTGACCAAAGGTCCCCCAGACGTTAATTCGGTGCTGCCCGAGGGCTGGCAGGACCTGACCACATGGGTCCGTCAGATTGCAGGATGCGGATGGGAGCAAACCGCGGACGTGACCGTCGACGTGCTCGCCGGAACCGTGGCCACGCCCGTCTGCATCATCCACGGCGACCTGCACTCGCAGAATGTGCTCGTCGACCCGGTCAGCCACGAGTGCTGGCCCATCGACTTTGCGTGGTGCCGAGAGTCGTCTCCCCTGCTTGACCTGGCGATGCTAGAGTGCTCGCTCAAGTTTCTGGCTTTTCCCCGAAGATCCGACCTGCGGGCACTGCTGGAGATTGAGGCACGGTTGGCATCAGAGCCATTTCCGAGCCTTATCTCTTCCAATATTCCATATTTTCCAGAGATCAGTAGGATATTCAGCGCCATTCTGGTCTTGCGAAGCTACGTCCTAGACAATCTGCGGATCCCGTTCACCGAACTCAGGAAGATGCTGCTGGTCATGACATACTCTCTTTCCCGCCACGAGCTACTGAACCTGCCTCTGGTAATCGGGTCGCTGCAGATCCTCGCTGGGGCAGTCGCGTGACCCAGGCGGGCAGCGGGGTTCTCGCCCCAAACCCGTACGAACGGCTGTACCGGAGCCAGGCCGAAGGGCTGCTGTGGGGACCTGATCCCGGTCGACTGGTGGCGGGTCTGGATCGCTGGATGGACCTGGACCAGCCGGGCACGGTGCTCGACGCCGGGTGCGGCGATGGCAAGAACTCTCTTTACCTGGAGAGGCAAGGCTTCCAGGTGCTCGGCGTCGATCAGTCGCACACCGCGCTAGCAGCCCTGCGGCGACGGGCTGCGCGGACCAGCCAACTCGTCCAGGGCCGGTACGTAGCTGCCGACATTGAGGACTTTGCCGCCGACGAGACCTTCGATGTCGTCGTCTCTTACGGGCTGTATCACTGCCTTGACCGGGACCGCCGCGTTGCGGTGCACCGCCGGCTTCAGGGTCAGGTCAAGCCTGGAGGCATAGTTTTGTTTACGTGCCTTATTGACAGCGTCCCGCTGGCCGCCGATCATTTTGACGTACAGGTCTGGCTCCCTTCTGAGAGCGAGATCATGCATTTGTTCGAGGGCGGCACCTACAACATCGAGCACTGGGAAGTTGGTTCGATCGTTGAATCACACCTACCGCTGGTGAGTGTGCATGAGCACCAGGCAGTCTGGGCCGTGGCTCGGAGGTCGTCATGATACGCGAATTCATCGTCATCACCGGTCCGGTTGGGTCCGGCAAGTCTGCACTCGCCAGTGCGCTCAGTCGCGGACGGGACTATAAGACACAAAACGTTGGCAACCTCTTGGCAGAACAGCTTGAACACGCGAATGCACTGCCGGCTGACCGGCAGGAGATCGGCCGCGAGTATCTCGCGCGATTCGGCGCAGACCAGTACCTACGCACTATCGAGTCCGTAGCGGGAGTCGGCGTTATCCTGGATGGCCTGCGCCTGCCCTCGGCGCTGGCCGTGCTTCGCCAGAAATATTCCGACCAGCACCGCCTCGTGCACCTAGCCAGGCAAGCGTCTCCGGTTCCGGCTAAGCCCGAGCCCTTCGCGGCATACGTCACTGAACTGGAACAGATCGCGGACGTTGTCATACCGTGGCAACCGTCCGTGGACAGCCTTCCCGCCGTGGCCGAAGAAGCCTTGCAGCGGGTACTGGGCGAGTCATGTGACTGACGGCCGCTACGTCCGGCGCTCGTCGCATGGCGCTTACCGGTGACTGCGTCTGGGTGACGTCGATGGCGACATCGCGCGCGAAGCTCTCGCAAGCCGAGCCACCTGAACGTTAGGTCAGCGACCGTGGCGACCATGGCCCGACCTGGTAGGCGGGCCACGGGCTGACGGTCTCGCAGCCGAACTCCTCCGGCGCCACGTCCGCCACCGCTTCGGCCAGCTGCCAGCGGTGGCCGGCGAGGTCCTCGAGGGTGCAGTCGCGCTCGCCGTACTCCCGGTCGACCGGTGCTTCCAGCACGACGGCGCCCTGGTCGCGGGCGCGGGCGAACGCGGCGTCCACATCGGTCACCCGGACCCGGACGAAGTGGGTGACACCGCCCGGCTGCGGCGGGCGCCGGTCGCTGCCCGCGTCGGCGACGATCACCGCACCGTCGGCGCCGACGGCGAGCTGGGCCCGGTGGCTCTCGCCGATGCGCGTGCGTTCGACGAAGCCGAACGCGGCACTAAGGAAGGCCACGGCGGCGCGTACATCCGGGTAGACGAGGACCGGCACCACCGTGGGCGGCGGCACCGAGCGGTTGACCCTCATGGGCGTTCCTTCCCGTTAGCCGGCGGCCAGGGCCCGAGCGGGTGCCCGATCTCCCAGTGGAACCCGAACGGGTCCACCACCCGGCCGAGCCGCCAGCCGTACATCTCGGCTACGGGGTGGACCTCGCGGGCGCCAGCCGCCAGCGCCCGGCCGACGGCTGCCGCCGGGTCCTCGACGACCAGCAGCAGGCGTGCTGTCGGGCCGCCGGCGGTCTCGGGGCTGAAGTTCCCGTGCTCAGGCGACTCGTCCTCCACCCAGAAGCGGGTCGAGCCGACCTCGAGCTGCGCGACCACCTCGGTCCCGCCGACACTAAAGCAAGTCCGCGCCCCGAAGGCGGCCTCGTAGAACGCGACCGCCTCGCGCCCGCGCCGGACCGACAGCTGGACCTCGACGCCCGGCACGAGCGGGGCATAGTCAGCGGCTGTCATACCCATCCCAATCGGCTCTCGTCGTTCCCGGAAAAATTCGCTAGGGTTATAGCCTAATGAAAACTGGAGCGGGCGCAACCGCCGCCGAGGAACAGCAGGCCGCCGGCCGCCGCCCGTACCGCTCGCCGGTACGGCAGGCCCAGGCCCGCCGCACTCGCGCCCGGATTCTCGAGGCGGCCACCCGGGCGTTTTGCGGGCGGGGCTACGCCGGGACGACCGTCCCCGCAGTCGCCGCGGCCGCGGGCGTGTCGGTGGCCGCCGTCGAGCTCGCCTTCCCGACCAAGGCCGACCTGCTCAAGGCCGCGATCGACGTCGCCATCGCCGGCGACGACGAGCCGGTGCCGGTCCTCGATCGCCCGTGGGCGGCTACGGCCCGGGCCGCGCCGGACGCCACGGCCTTCCTCGAGGCGGTCACCGATGTCCTCGTGCCGGCCGCGGCCCGGTCGGGCGCGCTGGTCCTGGCGGCCCTCGAAGCGGCTCGCGGGGATGACCGCCTGGACCAGCTGGCCGCGCAGCTGCGCGCCCAGCGCACCGTGACGGCCAGCTGGATCGTCGACGGCCTTGGCGAGAGAGCGCCATTGCGGCCCGGCCTCGACCGTCCCGAGGCCGTCGACATCGCGTGGCTGCTGATGGACCCGGCCGTCTTCGACCGCCTCACCACCGCACGCGGCTGGACGCCCGAGCGCTTCGGCCGGTTCTTCGGCGACAGCCTCCTGAGTCTCCTCACCCAGCCGGACCCGGCAGCGTAGGCCGCCCTCCAGCAGGCCAATGACCGGCGGCGGTTCGCGCCTGTTCAGGGTCGGGCGGTACTCGCCCGCCAGTACTCGCCCGCCATGTCCGGGTTGCACGCATTGCCCTGACTGTGTACTGCTGTATACAATGCAGGCTGGGCCAGGCGGACCGACAGACGCGACGGAGATTTCTTTGCAGGCCGGTGATGGCAGTCGACCTTCGGTGCACGCGAGCCTGCCGGCTCGGGCCAGCGACGAGCAGCCGCTGGCGCCGAGCCCGGCCGGGCGGCCCGCGCCGGGCGGCGTCCAGGGCGGCGGTGACGGCCTGCCCCCCGCGCCCGCCTGGGCCGGGCAGGACTGGGACATCGTGGTCGTCGGCGGCGGCAACGCCGCGCTGGCTAGCGCGATGGCGGCCGAGGATCTCGGAGCCCGGGTCCTGATCCTCGAGCGGTCGCCGCGGCATATGCGTGGCGGAAACAGCCGCCACACGCGCAACATCCGCTGCATGCACGAGGCAAACGAGTTCAACAGCGGCGCCTACACCTTCGATGAGCTGTGGGACGACCTGTGCCACGTCGGGGACGGCCCGAACGATGAGGCACTGGCCCGGTTCACGGTCTCCGACTCCGCGACGATCCCGGACTGGATGTACGCGCACGGCGCCCGCTGGCAGCAGCCGCTGGCCGGGACCCTCCACCTCGGCCGCACGAACCGGTTCTTCCTGGGCGGCGGCAAGGCCCTGCTGAACTCGTACTACCGGTACGCGCGCACCCGCCCGGATATCACGGTGGCCTACGACGCGAAGGTCGAGGAGTTCGAGCTGACCGGAACGAACTGCCGGGCGGTGGTGGCCAGCGTCGACGGGCGCCGGGTGCGGGTCCGGACCCGGGCCGTGATCTGCGCCAGCGGCGGGTACGAGGCGAACCTGGACTGGCTGCGGCGGTTCTGGGGGGACGCTGTCGACAACTACATCATCCGCGGCACCCCGTACAACGACGGCCACGTGCTCGCCTGGCTCTACGAGGCCGGCGCGGCCCAGGCGGGCCAGGAGCGCGGCTTTCACGCCATCGCCCTGGACGCGCGGTCGCCCCGGTTCGACGGCGGCATCGCGACCCGGCTCGACACCATCCCGTTCGGGATTGTGATTAACGCCAGCGGCCAGCGTTTCTACGACGAAGGCGAGGACGTCTGGCCCAAGCGGTACGCGATCTGGGGCCGGAACATCGCCGAGCAGCCGGGCCAGATCGCGACCTCACTGTGGGATGCCAAGGTCAGCCGGCTGTTCCTGCCCCCGATGTACGGGGTCACCCAGGCCGGCGACATCGGCACGCTCGCAGCCCGGCTCGGCCTGGACCCCGGCGCCGTGTCCAAGACGGTGGCGGAGTACAACGCCGCGGTGGTCGACGGTTCCTTTGACCCGGCCGTGCTGGATAACTGCCGGACCGAGGGCCTCCGCCCGCCGAAGTCGCACTGGGCCCAGCGGCTGGACCAGCCACCGTACTCCGGCATCGCGATGCGGCCCGGCATCACGTTCACCTACATGGGGGTCGCCGTGGACAAAGACGCCCGGGTCCGGCACACGGACGGGTCAGTGTTCAGGAATATTTTCGCCGCCGGGGAGATCATGTCAGGCAACGTGCTCAGCACCGGGTACCTCGCGGGATTCGGGATGACCATCGGCAGCGTCTGGGGACGCCAGGCCGGCACGCAGGCAGCGCGGCATGTCCGCGGTTAGCCCGCGGCCCGGACAGCCGCCCGCCCCGGACGGCCGGACCTCACTTCAGGTCCTGGTGGACGAGGCCGCCCGCCAGCTCACCATCTGCAACGCGTGCCGGTACTGCGAGGGCCTGTGCGCGGTCTTCCCCGCGCTGGAGCGGCGGTCCCTGCTGGACACCGGGGACGTCAGCCAGCTGTCCAACCTGTGCCATGACTGCCGGGCCTGCTACGACGCCTGCATGTACACCGCGCCGCACGAGTTCGAGCTGAATGTGCCGAAGACGCTGGCGGCGGTGCGGGTAGCCGACTACCAGCGCTACCTGTGGCCGCGCCGGGTACCGAAGGTCTTTCGCGGGTGGGCCGGGGTGGCCGCGGGCGCGGCGTTCTCGGCGGCCCTGGTCCTGAGCATCGCGGTCACGCACGGCGGCTGGGGCCGCCTGACCGCGACCACCGACCGGGCCGAGTCCCCGTACGTGTTCATCCCGTACCCGGTCCTGATCGGCCTGATGCTGGCCGCGGCGGTGTTCGCGGTCGCGGTGGCCGGGCTGGCCGGCCGCCGTTACTGGGTCGCGGTCGGCGGGCCGGGACGGCACGTCGGCGCCGGGGCGGTGGGCCGCGCGGTGTGGTACGCGGCCACGCTGCGCTACCTGCGCGGCGGCGGGGTCGACTGCTATTACCCCGAGGATGACCGGCCGTCGGGCGCGCGGCGCGGACTGCATGCCCTGGTGGCGTACGGCTTCGGGCTGTGCATCGTGTCCACCGCCGCAGCCGCGGTGCTGCAGGATCTGGCCGGGCAGCCGCCCCCCTACCCGTGGCTGTCGGTGCCGGTGATCAGCGGGACGGCGGGCGGGATCGGGCTGCTGACCGGCTGCGCGGGGCTGCTCGGCCTGAAAGCGCGCAGCTCCGGCGTGACCAGCTTCGCGCAGATGACGGTGAAGGACTACGGCCTGCTCACGGCCCTGGCCTTCCTGGCCCTGTCCGGCCTCGCCACGCTGCTGACCCGGAGCACGGCGGCGTTCGGGATGGTGTTCCTGATCCACCTGTCGTCGGTGATCCTGGCCTTCGCCTCCGCCCCGTACAGCAAGTTCATGCACGTGGTGTTCCGGTTCCTGGCCCTCGTGCGCGACAACGCCGAGATCGCCGGCCGGTGACGCCCGGGCGGGCAGTCAATCCCGGCGGCCGGCTTCCGCGATGAGGGCGCGGACCATGCTCAGCACGGCGCTGGTGTCCGGGGCCTGGTCGACCGCGCTGACCGCGGCGATCAGGTCGTCCCGGCGGGCGGCCGACCCGCCCGCCTCGGCGCACAGCAGCGCCGTCGCCTCGACCGCGGCGTCCCAGGTCAGCCGGTAGGCTCCGGCGTCACCCCGGTCCCGCCGGGTCAGCACCCGGCCGTCGGCCAGGTCCACCCGCAGGTCGGTCTGGTACCGCTCCAGGGCCGGGTCGCCGGTCACGGTGACCCGGGGCACCAGGTCCAGCACGGCCGGCTCGGTGAACTGCCGCAGCCCCGCGTAGCTGGCCGTCCCGGAGGTCCAGGTCAGGGCCGCGCAGAACGGCGCGCTCATCACCGTCTGGGCCGAGCTGATGAACGGCCCGGCGTACCGCACGCCCACGAAGTCGGCCTCAAACGGGTTCAGCCGGACCTCGACGGCGCGCGCCGGGCACGAGCCGACCTGCTCGCGCAACTCGGCCAGGCCCCGGATCATGCCGCGCAGGAACTGGCAGGCCGGGTACGGCTTGTACGTGACCGACGGGAACTCGAACACCTCGCCCAGCCCGTCGCACAGCCGCGCGCCGTGGTCGCTGTCCGGGCCGCCGTAGGCGGTGAAGAACCCGGCCGGGCCGTGCAGCGCCGTGGCGGCAGCGCGGGCGCCGGCGCCGGCCAGCAGCGCGGCGGTGATTCCGCTGCGCGCCGCGAAGCCAGCCTGGAACGGCGACTCGGTGGTGCCCGCGTTGACGTACTCGCGCAGGCCGGCGGCGAGGTTCGCGGCCAGCCCCAGCGCGCTGGCCGCCTGCTCCGGGTCCAGGCCGGTGCCCCTCGCGGCGGCAGCCACCGCGGCGAGAACCCCGTACGCCGGGGTGGTGCGAAAGCCCCGCGCTGACAGCGCCGCGCTGTGGTCGCGGCCGATCCGCAGCCCGGCCTCGTACCCTACGACCAGCGCGGCCAGCAGGTCCGCGCCGCTCAGCCCGCGCAACTGGGCCACGGCCAGCGCGGCCGGGATGACCACGCCGCCGAGGTGCCCGGCCGGGTGCGAGTCACCCTGCACCCGGCCGCTGAGCAGGACGCCATTGGCCAGGGCCGCGTCCGCCGGGCTCGCGGGCCGGCCGTCGAGCAGCCGAGTGGCCGGCCCCGGGCCAGCCGCGCCGGCGTCGAGCGCGGCGCAGACACCGGCCGCCTCCGGGACGGCGGTCGTGGCCACGCCCACGGCCAGCCCGTACAGCAGGCACGCCTTGGCCGTGGGCAGCAGGCCCGGCGGCAGCCGGTCCACCGTGACCGTGGACACGAACTCCCCGAGCCGCGCCAGGTCGGCGGCGCTCACCCCGCCCGCCTCAGGCCGCGACGCGCTCGACCAGGTGCGCCGCGAATTCCTTGGTGCCGAGCGACCCGCCCAGGTCCCGCGTCCGCAGTTTCGGGTCGGCCAGCTGAGCGTCCACGGCGCCGCGCAGCAGCGCGCCCGCCTGCACCGCCGCGTCGTCGCCGCCACGGGCGCCGAGGTGGTCCAGCAGCAGGCCGACCGACAGCAGCAGCGATGCCGGGTTGGCCATGTCACGGCCGGCGATGTCGGGAGCGGATCCGTGCCCGGCCTGGGCCACCGCGTGCCGGTCCCCGTGGTTCAGCGACGCGGCCAGGCCCAGGCTGCCCGCCAGCTCAGCCGCCTCATCGGACAGGATGTCGCCGAACATGTTGGTGGTGAGGATGACGTCGAAGCGCTCGGGCGTGCGGACCAGCAGCGCCGCCGCCGCGTCGATCATCAGGTCATCCACCGTCACGTCCGGGTACTCCGCCCCGACCGCGCGGGCCGTGTCCAGGAACAGCCGGTGGTACATCCGCAGCACCGGCGCCTTGTGGATGACGGTCACTGTGCGCCGTTCCCGGCGCTGGGCCAGGTCGAACGCGGCCCGGGCAATCCGCTCGGAGCCCTGGCGGGTGATCTTGCCGATGGCCAGGGCCACGTCCTCGGTCGGCATCAGCTCGCCCGACCCGCGGTGCATGTTCCGGTCGGTGTAGAAGTCCTCGAGGTTCTCCCGGGCGAAGACCAGGTCCATCGACGCGGCGGTGGCCGGCAGGCCGGGCCGGGTGTAGCAGGGCCGGATGTTGGCGTACAGATCCAGCCCGGTCCGGAAGGCAGCCGGCACGTTGCGGCCGCCGGTCGCCTCAGCGGGGTACTCGTTCACCGACATCGGCCCGAGGATCACCCCGTCCGCGGCGCGCGCGGCGGCCAGGTCCTCCTCGCGGACGGTGACGCCGTAGCGCTCCAGGCTGGCCAGCCCGCACGGCGCGGTGTCCAGTTCCAGCGCCAGGCCCGCCCGCCGGGCGGCGGCATCCAGCACGCTCAGCGACGCGTCGGTGATCTCCGGCCCGATGCCGTCCCCGGGTACGACCAGGATTTTCATGAACGACTGTCCTCTCGGTTCGGCTGTCGCGCCCGGCCCGGTGTCAGGCCGGGCCGAAGTCATACAAGCGCGCCGGGTTGTCGGCCAGCACCGCGCGCATCAGTGCCCCGTCACCCGTCCAGCGCGCCAGCAGGCCGGCCAGCAGATGATCGTCGGGCACCGGGTCCTGGTGCGGGTGCGGCCAGTTGGTCCCCCACACCGCCCGGTCCGGCGCCGCCTCCAGCAGCGCGGCCACGAACGGCAGCACGTCCTCATGGGGCGGCGGCTGGGCCGAGTTGATGTACGGGCCGGACAGCTTGACCCAGCCGCCATCGCGCACCAGCCGCAGCAGGGCCTGGAAGCCGGGCGCGCCCGCGCCGGCGCCGGCCGGCATGTGCCCCATGTGCTCGATGACCACGGGGACCGGGAATCCGTCGCACAGCCGGTCGATGCCGGTGATCTCCCCCACGTCCGCGTGGATCTCGGCGTGCCAGCCCAGCGGAGCGACCCGGGCCGCCAGCGCGCGCAGCTGGCCGATCTCCAGCGGCCGGCCGCCGCCCGGCTTGAGCTGGGTGCGCAGGCCACGGACCCCGGCCTGGTGGTAGGCCCGCAAGGTAGCGTCGTCTACGTCGGCGGGCACCATGACGATGCCGCGGAAGCCCGGGCCGCCGATGGCCAGGCCGTGCAGCAGCGCCCGGTTGTCGAGACCGTGAATGCTCGGCGCGGACAGCACGGCCCGGCTCAGGCCGAGGGCGGCCATGAGCGCGCGGTAGTCCTCGATGGTGGCGTCCGGCGGGGTATAGCGCCGGTCCGTCACGTAGGGAAAATCCCGCTGCGGGCCGAAGACGTGCACGTGGGCGTCGCACGCCCCGGCGACGAGCGCGCCGCCCGCCGCCCGTCCGGCGGGGGCGGACCGGGCAGGCGGGCCGGCCGGGCCTACCACCCGCAACTGCTGTGCACGACTGCGTTGTACACGATTGCATGCTGCTGCATACTGTGAAAATATACTCCGTAACCACCCGATCTGCAACGGACGCCCGCGCCCCGCGGCACTGGCACGGATCGCCACCGGGCCGGGCCCGGGGCGGCCGGGCGCGCCGGTGAGGAGCGCCGATGTCCCAGCCCGCCAGCACCGCCGACGTGATGGCGGCCGCGCTCGCCGCGGCGGGGGTGCCGTTCGTCTTCGGCTACCCCGGTGACCCGATCATCGAGTTCATGGAGCGCTGCCGGCAGCGGGAGGTCGACGTCGTGCTGGCCCGCCGGGAAGGCAGCGCGGGCTTCATGGCCGAAGGGTACGCGATGGCCACCGGCCAGGTCGGGGCATGCCTGTCCACCCTCGGGCCCGGATCAACGGCCCTGGTCAACAGCGTGGCCGCGGCCACCCTGGACCGGGTGCCGGTGGTCGCCATCAGCGGCCAGGTGGCCACCGCCCAGGAGCCGTTCTTCACCCACCAGGTGGTCAACCACGAGGCGCTCTACCGCCCGGTGACCAAGTGGGCCGGACGGATGGAGGCAGCCACGGCCGCGGTCACGATGCGCAAGGCACTGCGCACCGCCACGGCCGAGCGGCCGGGCGCGGTCCACCTGTCATGCGCGGGTGACACGTTCAAGGCCCCGGCCGGGGGGCCGGCCGAGGTTCCGCCGCTAGGCCCACCGCTCAGCGCCGGCCAGGTCTACCGGGCGCCGGGCGCCAGCGGCGACCCGGCCGCCCAGCTGGCCGCGGCGCGGCGTCCCGTGCTGCTGGCCGGGATCGGCGCGGTCCGGTGCGGCGCCACCCCGGCCGTGCTGCGGCTCGCCGCGGCGGCCGGCCTGCCCGTGGTGGTGTCGCCGATGGCCAAGGGGATCATCCCCGAAGACAGCGAGTGGTTCGCCGGCGTACTGGACATGGCGTGCAACGACACGGTGTGGGACCTGCTGCGCGGCGCTGACCTGGTGGTGGCGGCCGGGTTCGATCCGGTCGAGCTGATCAAGCCGTGGACCCTGACCGCGCCCGTGCTGCATGTGGACACCGTGCCGAACACCGACCAGGTCTACGCCAGCGACTTCGAGATCGTCGGCGACGTTGGCGCGGCCCTGGACTGGCTGGCCGACGGCTTTCCCGGCCACCCGCGGTGGAGCCCGGCCGAGGTGGCCGCGTTCCGCGCCCGGCTGCGCGCCGCCTACTACGCGGGCCGGGTCGCGGGCCGCCTCAACCCGACCGACGTGATCGACGTGGCCCGGGGCGTGGCGTCGCGGGACACCATCGTCACCACCGACGTCGGGTCGCACAAGCTGCTCGTGGGCCAGGGATGGCAGGCGATGGACCCGCGCAGCGTGCTGATGACCAACGGGCTGTCCTCCATGGGCTTTGGCATCCCGGCCGCGATCGGAGCCAAGCTGGCCCGGCCCGGCCAGCCGGTGCTGTCTCTCATCGGGGACGGCGGGTTCGCCATGGCCGCGACGGAGATCCGGCTCGCCGCCGCCCGGCGGCTCGGGATCGCGTTCGTGGTGTTCGCGGACGGCAGCCTGAACCGGATCGAGCTGAAGCAGTCGGCGCTGAGCTACCCGAGCACGGCGACCCGGATAGAGGACATGGACGTGGTGCTGATGGCCCAGGCCATGGACTGCGACGGGGCGCGCGCGGAGTCGGCCGCCGAGCTGGAGAAGTGCCTGGCCGGGCTGTCCGGGCTAACCCGCCCGCTGATCATCGAGGCGCGCATTGACCCCGCGCAGTACCAGTCCCAGTTCTGAGGGCGCGGGTCGCCCGCACGGAAGGAGCACGATGTCCCACCCGGCTCTGGCCGTTGTCCGGCCGTTCTACGGCGGCGACTGGCACGACGGCGAGCACATCCAGACGGTGCCGGACAAGTTCACCGGCCGGGCCGCCGCGGACGTGCACGTGCTCTCCCGCGACCAGCTCGGCGAAGCCGTGGCCGGCGTCACGGCCGGGCAGGAGCGGATCAGGCTGACCCCGTACGAGCGAGGCCAGATCCTGACCGCCGCCGCCGCGCTGATCGCGGAGCGCCGGGCCGGGCTGATGGCCGCCATCGGCGCCGACACCGGCTTCACCGTGTCGGACTGCGCCCGTGAGGCGGACCGGGCGGTTCAGACGCTGCTGCTGTCGGCGGAGGAAGCGCGCCGGCTGACCGGCGAGACCGTGCCCGTGGACGGCGCGCCGGGCCAGGGCGGCCGGATCGCCTTCACCCGGTTCCACCCGCTCGGCGTGGTGTGCGCCATCACCCCGTTCAACTCGCCTCTCAACACGGTCGTGCACAAGGTCGGGCCGGCCCTGGCCGCCGGGAACGGCGTCGTGCTCAAGCCGGCCGAGCAGACCCCGCAGACCGCCGACGCCCTGCTCCGGGCACTGCTGGACGCCGGGCTGCCGCCCGAGCTGATCAGCGTGGTGCACGGGCCGGGCGAGACGGTCGGGCAGTGGCTGGCCGAAGACCCCCGGCCGGCGTTCTACGCCTTCACCGGCAGCACCGGGGTCGGCGAGCACCTGCACGCGACCATCGGGCTGCGCCGCAGCCAGCTCGAGATGGGCAGCCTGTCCAGCACCATCATCTGCCGCGACGCCAACCTGGCCCGGTGCGCCGACCTGGCCGTCAGCGCGGGCTTCCGGAAGGCCGGGCAGGTATGCACGTCCATCCAGCGGCTCTACGTCGAGCGGCCCGTGCTGGCCGAGGTGGCGGCCGCCCTGACCGCGGCGCTGGGCGGCCGCAAGGCCGGCGACCCCGCTGACCCGGACACCTTCGTCGGGCCGCTGATCAGCCCGGAAGACGCCGAGCGGGTGCACGGGTGGGTCACCGAGGCCAGCGCCCAGGGCGCGACGGTGGTGACCGGCGGCGGCCGGGACGGCAACGTCATCACCCCGACCGTCCTGGCCGAGGTCACGCCGGATATGACGGTGATGTGCCGGGAGATCTTCGGCCCGGTGCTCGCGCTGCGCCCGTTCGACGACCTCGGCCAGGCCATCGACGAGATCAACGACACGCCCTACGGGCTGGCGGCGGGCATCTTCACCGCTGACATCGGCCGGGCGCTGACCGCGGCCGACCGGCTGCGCATGGGCTCGGTGCATATCAACGAGACGTCCAGCAGCCGGGTCGACCTGATGCCCTACACCGGGGTCAAGGCCAGCGGCACCGGCGTCGAGGGGCCGCGCTACGCCATCCGCGAGATGAGCGAGGAGCGCCTGGTCACCCTCGGTCGCCCGTAGCCGCGCGGAACAGCCGGATCGTGGCCACGCCGTTGGCCACGATCTCGCCGCCCGACCATACGTCGACCTGGGCGAACGCAGTCCGGCCGCCGACTGACACGACCTGTCCGACGGCCTGCGCGGGCGCGCGGGCGGGCCGGGCGAAGTTCATCGTCACCGACAGCGTGGCCAGCCCGTCGCCCGGCCCCAGGCGCGACCGCACCGCGTTCGACGCGGCCACGTCGGCCAGGGACAGGACCGCGCCGCCGTGGATATCACCGCGGCTGTTGCGGAACCCGGTCGCGTCGGGCATGTCGACGGTCGCGACGCCGTCCAGTGCCGTGACCACCCGCAGGCCGAGGGTCTGGTAGAACTCCGCGCGCTCGCTCAGGGACTCGCCGGCGTCAGCCACCGGCGCCCGCCCCGTCGGCCCCCGCCGCGGCGGAAACGCCGGCGGGCTGGCGCGGCTCGAACTGGAGCAGCACGATGTCCTCGGCACGGCGCTCGTAGACCGCCGTGACGTCCAGCCCGACCCGCACGTCAGCGGGCTCGATGCCGAGCAGGTTGGTCGTGAGCCGGGGGCCTTCGGGCAGCTCCACCTGGGCCACCACGTACGGCGCGCGGGACTGCAGCCACGGCGCCCATGCCTTCCAGAACACCACGTAGGTGGACACGGTGCCCAGGCCCGACATGACCGCCCAGGCGGCGCGGGACGACAGGCAGCGCGAGCACACCGGCCCGACCGGGTACCGCACCTTGCCGCAGTCATGGCATTTTTGCAGCCGCAGTTCGCCGGCGCGCAGGCCGTCCCAGTAGGGCTGCTCCTCGGGATACTGGACGGGCAGGTAGCCGGTCTCGGGGCTGCCCTTGGGGTCGGTCATCAGGGTGTCCTCTCTTACCGCGGCCGGCTCATGATCAGCGAGTCGCCGAGGAAGCTCGCCCATTGCAGTACCTCGCAGCCCGGGATCTGCCGGTCGCCCGTCTCGTGGCGCAACTGCCGGACCATCTCGACCAGCAGGTTCCAGCCCGCGATGTGGCCCTCCGAGAGCAGCCCGCCCGAGGTGTTCACCGGGAGCCGGCCGCCGGGGCCGATCGCGCCCTCGCGGACGAAGTCCATGGCCTCGCCCGGCCCGCAGAAGCCGAAGCGCTCCAGGCTGAACAAGACCACCGGGGTGAAGGCGTCGTAGACGGTGAGGCCGTTCACGTCGTCCCGGCTCACGCCGGCCATGTCGTACACGGACAGGTCGTCCGGCACGTAGGTGAACACCGACTGCTGGGCCACGCCCAGCCCCGGCTGGGCGAAGTTGTGCTGCTCGGGGCCGGCGTGCACGCCCTGCATGCCGAGGATCTGCACCGCGCCCTTGCGGCCGTCCGCGGCGGCCTCCAGCCGCCGCACGATGATGCAGACCGCGCCCTCGCTGACCTGGCAGCAGTCGAACAGCCGGAGCGGGTCGACGACCCAGCGCGAGGCCTGGTGGTCGGCCTCGGTCATCGGCTTGCGCATCAGGGCGTCCGGGTTCAGCACGGCGTGGCTGCGCAGGCTGACCGCGACCGGCGCCAGGGCCGAGTTGTCCCCGCCGTAGAGATGGAAGTAGCGCCGGGCGGAGACCGCCGCGCCGTAGGCGCGCGATACCGCCCCGTAGGCCGGGCTCTCGCCGTGCGGGCCCAGGCCCTGGCGCCACATCTCGTCGTCCCCGCCGAGCTGGCCGATCCGCCGGGACTTCTGGGCGTGGACCAGGGCGATGCAGTCGGCCATCCCGGCGTCCACCACCATCGCCGCCTGGGCGATGAACGGGGCCAGCATCCGGCCGTGGTGCCAGCCCTGGAAGGCGTAACGGACGTCCAGGCCGAGGATCTCCAGCATCCGGTCGTAGTCCGTGCCCCAGCTGAACAGCATCAGGCCGTCGACATCGGACTTCTGCAGCCCCGCGTCGTCCAGCGCCATCCGGAACGCATCCACGGCCAGCTCGGCCGCGGTCTGCTCGTGCTTGCGTGCGATCGGCGTCATCCCGACGCCGGCAATCGCGGCGTCGCGTGTAAAGCTCACCGGTCACCTTCCTGTCCGGGTTCGCCGGCGGCGGCCGGGACGACACAGCGGGCGATCACGCTGGCCGCCGCGGCGGCCCCGTCCGGGGCGGCCAGGATGGCCCGCGCCGCTCGCCCGGCCTGGTCGTGCCCGAGCACGTCGCCGGCGTTGTCCGTGAACTTCGCGATCAGGTCCGCGTCAGCCAGCGGGTTCTCCGGCTCGCCGGGCGGGTACTCCAGGCTGGCCGTCGCGCTGCGGCCGTCGCGGAGCCGGCAGGTCACCACGATCGGCGACCTGACCGGGGCCTCCCGGGCCAGGTCCGGGTCGGTGCGGACGGCCACGGACCGCATGAACTCCTGCACGGCCGGCTCCCGGATGGCCGCCTCGCTGTAGTGGGCGGGCAGGAGCCGGCCGCTGACGGCCTGCCGGGCCACCGCGTACTGAATGCTGAAGTTGGCCGCCAGGGGGTCCCGGGCGTCGGGCCGGTCGACCAGCGACGCCTCCAGCGGCGACACCGCGATGTCCAGGCCGGCGACGTCGGCCGCCGACGCGGACAACTCGCGCAGCAGCGCGCGGGCCGAGGCCACGGCCGGGTGCGTGCCCCGGCAGCCGGGGAAGGCCTTGATCCCGATCCGCGGGGTCCACCAGTCGGTACCGACGGCCACGTCCAGCGTTGCCGGGTCGGCATCCGGGCAGTACGAGGTCAGGAAGCCCAGCTCCCCGGTGATCATGCCGGCCGGCTCGGGGAACCCCGCCGCGGCCAGCAGCGCGCACTCGATCCCGCTGGCCGCGGCCGAGGCGGCGTGGAAGCCGCTGTGGGCGGCCTGTCCGGCCCGCTGATAGCGGCGCAGCCCGCAGGCCCGCTCGCCGGCCAGGTTGATGGCGACCCGGGCCTGATCGGCCGTCAGCCGCAGCGCGCTGGCCGCCGCCGCGGCGCAGCCGAAGACCAGGCAGGTGCCGGTGTTGTGGAAGCCGCGCAGGTAGGACGCCTCGCCGGCCACGTAGGAGATGCGCAGGGCGATCTCGGCCCCGGCCACGAAGGCATCGACGACCGCGGCGAAGCTGAGCTGCTCACGCTCGGCCATGGCCAGCGCGACGCCGGCCAGCGCGGCGCCGGGGTGCAGGTGCCCGTCGCCGAACGTGTCGTCGAACAGGAAGGCCCGGGCGGCCAGCGTGTTGAGGAAGGCCGCGCTGGCCGCGTCGCAGGTGTCCGCGGTGCCGAGCAGGTGCGCGCCCGGCGCGCCGTCCGGACGGCGGGCCAGGGCGGCCCGGGCCGCTCGGACCGGGGCGGTCCCGGCCCCGCCGATCGCGCAGCCCATGGCGTCCAGCAGGTACCGGGCCGCGGCCGACCGGACCGTCGCCGGGATCGCGTCGCCGTGGCCGCCGGCCACGAACTCGCCGAAGATCTCGGTGGCGTCGCGCGGCCCGGCCGCGGCGGGCGCGATGGTGTCACTCGCGGTCACCGGCTAGACCGTCCCCTCGGCACGGAGCCGCTCGATGTCCTCGGCCGACAGCCCGGCCAGGCGGGTCAGGATCTCGTCGGTATGCTCACCGCGGTTTCCGCCCGTATGCCGGATCTCGCCCGGCGTCCCGGTCAGGTGCGGCACCGCGTTCTGCATCCGCACCGTGCCGAAGTCCTCGTCAGGCACGGACACGATGTTGTGCCGGTGCGCGTACTGCGGGTCCTCGAAGGTGTCCGCGACGTTCATCACCGCGCCGATGGGGGCGCCGGTCTCCTTCATCCGCTCCGTCAGCTCGTCAAAGGTGATCCCGCCGATGACCTCGCGGAGCTTCTCGTCCAGCGGCCCGACGTTCTCGATGCGCAGCGGGTTGTCGGCGAACCGCGGGTCCTCCAGGATCTCGCTGGCGCCGAACGTGGCCAGGATCCGCTCGAAGGTCCGGCCGGTGCCGCCGGACAGCACGATCCACTTGCCGTCCTTGGTCTGGTAGGTATTGCGCGGCGCGACGTGGGCGATGCGGCCGCGCTCCTGGATGATCCCGAGCTGGTCGTAGTCGATGACGTGCGGGCCGAGCAGGGTGAACAGCCCGTCGTAGAGGGCGCTGTCGATGACCTGGCCGGCGCCGTTCCCGGCGTCGCGGTGGTACAGGGCCATCACGATGCCGTACGCGGTCATGATGGCCGTGGACGCGTCGCCCAGGCCGAACGGCGGCAGCATGGGCGACCGGTCCTCGAAGCCCGACACGTAGACGCAGCCGCTGAACGCCTCGGCGATGGTGCCCAGGGTCCGGCGCTGGGAGTACGGCCCGTCCTGCCCGTACCCGGTGATCCGGGCCATGATCAGCTTCGGGTTCTCCCGTGACAGCTGCTCGTAGCCGATGCCCCAGCGCTCCAGGGTGCCCGGCCGGTAGTTCTCGATGATGACGTCCACGTCGCGGGCCAGGCGGCGCACGATGTCCTGAGCCGCCTCGTGGTGCAGGTCGAGCGTGATGGTCTTCTTGTTGCGGTTGACCATCTTGAAGAACAGGCCCTTGCCGTCCTTAAGCGAGCCCCACCGGCGCATGCCGTCCCCGTTGCCGGGATGCTCCACCTTGATCACCTCGGCGCCGAAGTCGGCCAGGAACATGCCGCACATCGGGCCGGCCATCAGGTTGGACAGATCAAGGACGCGGACGCCGTCGAGCGGGCCGGCGCCGGGCGCAGGTGTGCCGGATTCGGACACAGTTGACCTCCTGTAGTGACTGTGAGCGCGGCCTAGCTGGACCGGCTCGCGCCGCCGGCCTCGTCCCACCAGGACAGCAGGCGATCCCGGAGCAGGCCGGCGCCGAGGATGAGGATCAGGCCGACCAGGGCCAGGTAGAACACGAGGCCGAAGGTCAGCGTCGAGTCCGCGGTGTCGACCGCGGTGACCAGCAGGTTGCCCATGCCCGAGCCGCCGCTGAACAGCTCGGCGGTGACCACGCCGACGAGGCCGTGGCTGATGATGTTGGGCAGGTTCACGAACACCCAGGCGCCGGCGTAGGGCAGCCGGACCCGGAACATGATCCCGGTGCGGCTGGCCCCGAAGATCCGCATCATCTCGGTCATCTCGTAGGCGACGCCGCGCGATCCCTCGAACGCGCTGAAGAAGACGAGGAAGAACACCACCGTGAAGCCGGTGACCGCGTCGGCCACCGAGGAGGAGCCCGCAATCAGGACGATGACCGGGATCAGCGCGATGCGCGGCACGGCGTTCAGCGCGCTGATGAACGGGGCGAAGATCTCGGCCAGGGACCGGTAGTTGCCCAGCAGCAGCCCGGCCAGGCCGCCGATGATGATGGCGGCGACGGTGCCGACGACCGACGTGATCACCGTCCGGCCCAGCGCCGGCCAGATGCTCGGCACGTTGTGGGCGGCCGCGGCCAGGTACCAGATCTGCCGGATGATGGCCGACGGCGAGCTGATGAAGAACCGGTCCAGCACCGGGGCGGTGCCCTTGGCCCCCGGTATCTGCGGCAGCCACTCCCACGCCGCCAGCACGACGACGACGATGACCACCTGCCAGGAGTGAATCTCGATGCGGTGCCGGCGCCGGGCGACGGCCAGCCGCCGGGCCGACGCCGCGGCCCGGTCCGCGCCCGGAGTGGGCGCGATTGCGGCCTCGGCCGCGCCGTCGGTCTCCCGGACGCCGCTGGAGTCATGACGGGCCACGGGAATCACGCCCTCTCGATCTGGCGGCTGAGCTCGCCCCACAAGACCCGGTACAGGTCCTGGAACTCGCTGGCCTGCCGGAGGCTGAACATGTCGCGCTCGCTCCCGAAGGGGACCTCGTGAGTGGACACCACCGAGGCCGGCCGGGCGCTGAGGATGGCCACCCGGTCGCCCAGCGAGATGGCCTCGGCCAGGTCGTGGGTGACGAGGATGACGCTGACCTCCATCTGGTGGCAGATGTCGAGCACTTCCTTGTGGATGCCGACCCGGGTCGGCTCGTCCAGGGCGGCGAACGGCTCGTCCAGCATGAGCACCTGCGGCAGCGGGGCCACGCTGGCCAGCAGGGCGGCCCGGCGCTTCATGCCGCCGGACAGGTGCCGGGGGTAGACATGACGGGCGTCCGTCAGCCCGCCCATCCGCAGCAGCTGCTCCACCCGGTCGGCGCGGGCCTGGCGGTCCATCGACTTGATGTAGCGCAGGCCGATGCCGACGTTCTGCTCCACGGTCAGCCACGGCAGCAGCGTTTCCTTCTGGAACATGATGGTCAGCCGCGGGCCGGAGCGGGCTCCGCTGTCGGGCGCCGCGCCCGGCCACCACACCCGGCCGGCGTCCGGGGCGACGAGGCCGGCGATGGCCGCCAGGAGGGTCGACTTTCCGCACCCGCTCGGCCCGATGACCGACAGCACCTCGCCGCGGCGCAGGCTCAGGCTGAGGTCGCGGAGGGCGGGCGCCGTCGGCGTGTAGGAGTACTCCACGTCCTCAACCGCCAGGACGACGTCGCCCGCGGCGGGACCGGGGGCGCCGACCGGGCCGGGGACGTCATCCCCCGGCTCGTGCAGGCCCGCCCTGGGCGAAGCGGAGATGTTCATCGCGCTCCCGATTCTGTTCTGCGCTGAAGCCGCGCCGTAGTTGCTCCGTCGCCTGCTGCATCCGCCGTCGCAGCAGGCGCGGGCGGCAGCCCGCTGGGGGCTGCCGCCCGCCGTGTCCCTAGCTGGACGGAGATTTCAGGTAACTCATGTTGACGATGGATCCGTACGTCAGGGCCGGGGAGCCCAGGTTCACGGTCAGGCCGAAGTTCTTGTAGACCGACAGGGTCGTGGTCCAGGCCTGGGTGCTGATAAACCCGAGCGACTGGGCATAGAAGGGCTTATCGGCCTGCACGCCGGCGGAAATATCGGCCGCGTCCAGTCCCTTGAGGTACGCGCTCGCTTCGAGAACCTTCGACACCTGAGCCACGGTATGCGAGTTAATGTACTGGTCTGCCTTGCGGATCGCCAGCAGGGCACGGGTAATCCCGACCTTGTTCTTCTGGATTTCCGACTTCAGGCCCCAGTACGAGTTGCCGACCATGCTCTTGGGGAAGACGCTGTAGGCCAGCGCGGAACTCGGGCTGACCAGGAGCTTGAGCTTGCCCTGAGACAGCGGGCCGGTGTATTGCGTAAGCGATCCGGCGCCGGCCTGCACCTGGCCCGAGATGGTCTCCGCGTCCATGGACCCGGTGCTCTCCACCGGCACGAGAACCAGTGGCTTGCCACCGTGCGCGACGATGTAGTTCGACCAGGTCTTCGCTGCGCCGTAGGACCCGGAGCCCGCGCCCTTGGTTACCACCCGCTTGCCCGACAGGTCCATCACGCTCTTATAAGACGAATTCGCCGGGACGACCAGGCCCGAGTCACCGTTACCGGAAATGTACTCGTAGACCACGGCCGTCTGGCGCCCGTTGGCCGCGGCCGGCAGGGCGCTTGGTGTTCCGGAGCCAACAAGATCCACCCGCCCGGCGGCGCCGTTCGTGGTGGCCGAGGCCTCCTGGTCGATCAATTCGACGTTCACCTTGGCCTGCTTGAAGAAACCCTGCTGCTCAGCCAGGACAACGTCGGCGAAAATCGCGTCCTGTCCCGTCAGGCCGATGGTTACCGTGGGGATATCCGCGCTTCCGCCGGAACTGCTGGAACTGCTGGAACTGCATGCTGTCGCACAGCCAAGTGCGAGCAGGGAGCCGGACGCCATGATGAGGCCCGTCCTGGCCCGGTAACTGCGAATTCTCATTTTCTCGCATCCCGATGACATTGCGATCCGGAACAGGTACCGGAACAGTTCTCTCCGCTCCGGCGAGGTGGAGGGCGGGCGGCGCGACAGTGCGCCAGGCGCCCGGTTTCCCGTAAAGGCTCATCGTGTGGCGCCTCCGCCCGTAGTGGGTATACCTGTCGGTGCTTCTGTGTGTATACGACAGTATGCCGATGCGCATCACTGTGTCAATAGGTATACAAGGATCTATCGCATATCCGGTGACCTGGCCAGACGGCATGGAGATCCGCCGGGATAGCGCGGCCAAACGCGCGTTATTGTGGGCGCCCAATACCCGCTGACGTGAAATCCGGAGCGCCCGGGCGCCAGGATCCGGCCGCCGGCAAGGCACCCGCCGGGTCGCCGCAACGACAGCGATACCGCAGCCGGCCGGCTGCCTAGCGGCCCGAGCCGCCAGGGTTTGGATCCCGGCGGAGTACCGCGCTGGCGGGGTTAGCTCCGCGGCGCGCCCGAGCAATACGCGGCGATGACCTTCGCCAGGTCCGCCGCGCGATCTTCCAGCGTGACTTTATAGCCCTGCGCCTCGAAGACGGCCAGTTCGGCTCCCGGAATCTTGCCCTGAACCTCGGCACCCTGCCGCTGGTACAGGTAATCCTCCCTGGACGTCACGATCTCCAGCACCAGCGTCGGGCAGGTAATTCGGGCCCAGTCCTGCTCGATGTCGTAGCCGAAATTCAGCCGGTACAGTTCCCGGATGGCCTCGAAGGACTCCAGCTCGTCCAGGATCACGCGCTGGGCCTCCCGCACCGCCGCGGCCGGGTCGCCCGCATCGAAGTACTTCGTCTGCCACCACAGCGAGGAGACGCGCTGGCTAAGCGTCGCCCAGCTGATCACCAGCCCGCGTTCTTCGTCAAGCTGCCCGCTATAAGTCTTCGCACGGTCCCCGATTGCCTTATTGCGGTCCTCGGCATCCGGCAGAATCGAGTGCGTCTGGCCGGCCATGATAAGGCGGCTGACTCGCTGGGGCCATTCCGCGGCCAGCGCGGACCCGATCTTATTGCCGGTATGGAACCCGTAAATGTGCGCCCGGTCCAGGGCCAGCGCGTCCATGACTGCTACGACATTAGCCGCAAGGTCGCGCATGGTCAGGCCCGGCGGCAGCGGGTCGGAATTCCCGGTGCCGGGCCGGTCGATGGCGATGACCCGGAAATCGCCGGCCAGCTGTTCCATGAGATTCAGGAACATACGAGAGGACCGGCTGGACGAGCCGAGCAGGATCAGGGGCTCGCCCGCACCCGCCTCGGCGTAATGCACCTGACCCAGCGCGGTGTCCGCATAACCGCGTCGCATTCACTCGCTCCCGTCCGCCGATGCGGGCGCCGGCCGCCCGGTCCGGCACATTTCTTCGAGGCCGGCGACAATCGCGCGGTCCACGTCAATACCCTCGCGCAGCGCCCGCTCCCGCGAGTGCCGGGATCGCTCGCCCGGAATGCGGACCGGGCCCGCGCCGAGCGGCGGCGTGCCGCGTACCTCGTCCACCAGGCGGCTCACTTGCTGCCGGAACTCGTCCGGCTCGATGGTCAGCCCCGGCGCGAAGGCGAGGTGCACAAAGCCGAAGTCATTGACCTGGCCGCGGCATTCCTGCGACCGCGACAGCAGGCCGAAGGCCTGGATCAAGAGGGCCAGTCCGTACCCCTTGTAGCCGCCGAACGGCAGGATGGCCCCGTCCAGGGCCGCGGCCGGGTCCGTGGTCGGCTGCCCGGCGGCGTCGATGGCGCCGCCCGGCGGCAGCACCGCGCCGGTCCGCTCGGCCAGCTCGATCTCGCCGTGCATCAGCACCGAAGTGCCCATGTCGAACACCAGGGGGCCGTCCGCGCCGGGCACCGCCAGCGCGATGGGGTTGGTGCCCAGCATGGGCGTGCGGCCGCCGTAGGGGGCGACGGTCGGGTGCGCGGCGGCCACGTGGATGCCGACCAGGCCCGCCTCCGCCAGCCGCTCCACGTAGTAGGCGCCGCGCCCGCTGAAGTAGGTGTTGTTGACGGTGACGATGGCGAAGCCCTGCTCCGTTGCCTTGCGCCGGGCCAGCTCCATGCCCTGGAATACCGCGACGTAGCCGCAGTTGCCGCCGCCGTCGACCACGGCGCTGACCGGAGCCTCGTGCACGACCCGGACCGGGACCGGCGGCGGTCGCCGGGCCATGCCGCGGGCCACGGTGATGACCCGGGACAAGCCGGCGAACGGGTATCCGCACAACTCGGCGTCGACCAGGTGATCAGCGATGATGCCGGCGTGCTCGGGTTCCAGGACGATCGTCGCCAGCGCGGCGGAGGCCAGGGCGTGCGCCTCGTCGCGGGACAGGTGGACCACGTCCGTGTTGAACGTCTCGCGTGCCCGGGTGAACTCGCCTGCTGTCATGGCCCCTCAGCTCTGCGCGACTGCCAGAAGTCCGGAAAGTCAAGTCTGGCCCAGAGTGTATACATCGGTACACAGGCGCGCAACGCGAACGTCACGGGACATTAACGCCAGTTCTCGTCTCGTGGCAGCAGCGGCCGCCGGGTGGGGCGAGCCGCCACCCCGGTTCCCGCGCCCACGCCCGCCGCGGGGCGGCCACGCCGCCCGGCGGTCATGGCGGGTTTCGCCAACCCGGCCGGCCGTCGCTCCTTACCGGGGGCGGCCGGTTTCGTCGTCGAAGAGCGTCAGCCGGATGTCCCGCGCCGCCACGAAGTGGGCCAGCGCGATCGCGTGCGCCGCCTCGCTGTCCCGCCGCTCGATCGCGTCGGCCAGTTCCTGGTGCTCGTGCCGCGCGGCGTCCCACCGTCCCGGTGAGGACAAGGTCGTGCCCGGGTACCGGGCCAGGTGCAGGTTGAGCCGCTCCAGCAAGTCGATCAGCGACTCGTTGTGGCTGGCCCGCCAGACCGCGCTGTGGAAGTTCTCGTTGACCTCCACCATCCCGGCGTTGTCACCCGGGTCCACCTGACGCCCCCGGTCCAGCCACAACCGCAGCGTCCGCAAGTCATACGGAGTACGCCGGTCGGCGGCGACCCGGCCCGCCATCGCCTCCAGGACCAGCCGGGTGTCATAGATGTCGAGGATCTCCTCGGGGCTGCGCTCGCGCACCGCCATGCCCCGCTCACTGCGGTCGATCAGGCCGTCCTGCTGGAGCCGCCGCAGCGCCTCGCGGATGGGGGTCCGGCTGACCCCGCACCAGGTGGCGAGGCTCGTCTCGACCAGCGGCTGGCCCGGTGCCAGCTCACCGCTGAGGATGGCCGCCTTGATCCTCTCGTACGGCGTCAGGCGGGCGTCGCGGGACAACTGCGGGGCCGGGCCGGCCCCGAGGACGCCACCGTCAGGCACCCTTGCCTCCAGGAATATGTCGCCAGGCTCGATCTACGAAGTATGCCGTACCGCTCAGTTGCATGCATTCCCCCACGCTGGGCGGCCGGGCCCGCGGGCCATGCCCCCCGGGCTACGGACCTGCGGTGTTACTGCAGCTGGCCGGAGCCGCGCCCGGCGGGGCACCGTCCTCGGCTAGGAGCTGCCGCAGCCACTGCTCACTGGCGGCGGCGATGCGAGGCGGCACGCCGAGTTCCCGGAGCAGGCCGGTAGCGGCACCCATCTCGTCGGCCCGCCGACGGGCGTGCCGCTGGCTGCCGTATTCCAGCCGGTCCACGGTGGCCTCCGATGCGGCCGTTAGTTCGGCCGCGATGTTGACCCGGATCCAGTCCTCGCAACCGGCCGCCCGGGCCGCCCGGAGCGACTCGGTCACCGCGGCCGCCATCCCCTTGAAGAACACGCTACGAATCAGCTTGCGCGCCGCCGCCTCGCCCGGCGGCCCATCCAGCACCTCGACCCGCGCGCCCAGCGGGCCGACCAGGCCGGCGAAGGTCACCGCGGCGGGTCCCGCGGCGAGCATCGGCGCGCGCAGCCCGTTGCCCGGCACCGTCGTCATCAGCGCCACGTCGACGAAGCCGATTCCGGCCGCCTGAGCCTGCCGGGCCAGCTCGGCCTTCAGCGACGACGAGCCCGTATTCAGGTCCGCGTAGACGGCCGCAGGGCCGATGCCCGGCAGCGCCGAGGTCAGCGCGCCCTGCGCCTCGTGCGCCGTGGTCAGCGACAGGATGAGGGCGGCGCCGCGGCAGGCGTCAGCGTCATCCGCAGCGCCGTGGATGCCCGCCGGCGCGGCTACGCGCGGGTCGAACGCTCGCACGCGTGCCCCCGCGGAGACCAGGTCACCGGCGATCTCCGAGCCGGCCTCGCCCAGGCCGAGCACGGCCACGATCAGCCGATCCGGGCTCACGTTCGCGCCGCCGCGGGCGATAGCCGCGGGGCCAGCCCGCCCCCAGGGACGCCACCGTCAGGCACCCAAGCCTCCAGGAATCTCGCCAAGGTCATCGCACAAAGTATGCCGTACCACGCAGCGGTATACATAACCCTCCAGACACTGCCTGGCTGGCGCCCTCGTATCGTTCATGCGCCTGCGGCGTCGAGGCGAGGCCTGGGGTGGTCAGTTCCGAGTCTTATATTGTTACCGTGGTAACAGTAGAGCGAGCGCAGACCGGCCTGCGCATCGAGCGCAACACGCTGAAGGTCCTCAAGGGGCTAGCTGAGTACCTCGACCTGTCCCTCGGCGACCTCGTCGAGGGCATCGTCTTGCACGCCTTCGAGGGCAAGGCCCCGTTCGAGCCGCCCCTCCTCGCCAAGATCGACCAGCTCAAAGCGGTCTACGGGCTGACCCTGTCCGCCGCCGATGCGCACAAGTTGAAGGAGCAGCCATGACCCCCGCCCAGCGGAAGCTCACCGGCCGCATCCAGGTCCCCCTCCCGCCCGGCGAGGCCTTCCGGCTGTTCACCCCGCGCGGCGAACAGGACTGGGCGCACGGCTGGCACCCCCGCTTCCCGGCCCCGGCCCCCGACGACACCGAGCCGGGAACCGTCTTCGTCACCGACGCCCACGGCCAGCACACCATCTGGCTCGTGACAGACCGGCAGCCAGGCCAGCGCATCTCCTACGCCCGCGTGACCCCCGGCGACCAGGCCGGCACCGTGACCGTCACCATCAGCCCCGCCGGCCACCACAGCGAGGCCGA
>DATAVV010000231.1:0-22694 GCA_036267555.1 Streptosporangiaceae bacterium
CCCCCCCCCACGACTCCGAGACCGTGCTGCGCCACGGCGACATCGTCGTGCAGCGCGGGACCAGCCACCGCTGGGAGAACCGCAGCGGCCAGGTCGCGCGGATGGTCTTCATCCTGGTCGACGCCGCGTTCACCCCCGGCCTGACCGAGATCCTGGGCGGGGACGCCGAGCGCAGCCTGATTCCGGACGTCTGACGTGGGGCGGGCCCGGCGGGGCGCCCGCCGCCCCACCCCGCGGCCTGACATTGAGATCTGGGTGCATTTCGCGCGATATGCGCGCGCGAGTAACCCAGATCATGAAAAACGATGCCGGAACGTCGGCGGGCAGCGCTTTCACGTCATCGCGCAGCAGCGACGGCGACTGTCTCACCCCAACCCGCTCTAGGATTGTGCGGTGCCCGCGTTCGACCCGAACACCCCGAGCATCGCCCGGGTCTACGACTACGTTCTCGGCGGCAAGGACAATTTCGCGGCCGACCGTGAGCTGGCGGACCGGCTGCTCGCCCGGGTACCGCTGATCGCCGAACTCGCGGCCGAGAACCGCCAGTTCATCGCCCGCGCCGTGACCTGGGCCGCGAACCAGGGGATCGGGCAGTTCATCGACCTGGGCTGCGGAATGCCGACGGCCCCGAACACGCACGAATCGGCGCAAGCGATCATCGCCAACGCGCGGGTCGCGTACGTCGACAATGACCCGGTCGTGGTCAGTCACCTGCGGGCACTGCTGGCCAAGGGCAACCCCGGCGTGTCGGTCGTGGATGGTGACGTGCGTGACGTGACGGCCATTCTCGACGGCGTCCGCGCGGACCTCAGCCTGTCCGCGCCGACCTGCCTGGTCGTGGGGTACCTGCTGCACTTCTTCACTGCCGGCGCCGCGCGGGACCTGGTGGCCAGGTATACGGCGGCGCTGGCACCCGGCAGCTGCCTCGTGCTCTCCGTCCTGCACGCCGACAGCCAGGCCGCGCACGACAGCCTGAACACCTACTCCTCCGAGGCCGCCCCGGTGTACAGCCACCCGGTGCCGGAGATCGCCAGCTTCTTCGGCTCGCTGGAACTGGTGCCGCCCGGGCTGGTCGACGCGCGGCAGTGGCGCCCGGGCTGGGAACTCCCGCGCCTGCCTCCCCGGGAAAACCAGGTGATCGCCGGCGTGGCCCGCAAGCGGTAGGCGGGTTACTATACCGGTTAAGTGAGCGCCTCGCCCGCGGTCACCCGGAGGTCGGCGAAGGAGTAGCCATGGCTCTGGTTTCTGGCCAATCCGTTTCCCGGCGGAGCCGGGCCAGGCGCAGGTACCTCAGGAGGGCCGCGCTAGCCGCCGGCGTCGCGGTCTTACTGACGGCTGCCCCGTCGGCCGGGGTGAGGGCGGCGATCGCGGCGAGCGCGCGAACTACGGCTCGGGCACGCCCGCCGAAGCCGCGGCCTGGGTCGCCCACGCGCGGGCGACGGCCGGCGACAGCGTGGCCCTGTGGGAGGTCGGCAACGAGAACTACGGATGCTGGGAGGTCAACAACTGGCTTGCTCAGCCGCCCGAGGACTACCAGGGCTACACCCCCAACACCTACACCTCGGTGAACGGGGTCTACGAGAACCCGACATGTCCCCAGGTGACCGAGGGCAACGCGGCCGGGACCCAGACGCTGGCCACCTCGTACGCCGCCAACGCCCTTCCTTTCCTGAGGGCGATGAAGGCCGCCGATCCGTCGGCTCAGATCGGCGTGCCCTGGGCCTTCGGCAGCAGCGTGGCGGGCGCGGGCGTGCCCGACAACTCCGAGTGGAACACTCGCGGTGCTCGGCGCGGACGGCCGGGACATCGGTTTCGTCGACGCGCACTACTACCCCTTCGCCTTCGGCGGCGCGACCGGGGGGACCAACCCGACCGATCAGCAGGTCCTGCGGTCCCTGATGGCGGTGCCCTCGCTCTACCGGGACATCCGCGGCGAACTCAGCGCCTACGCTCCCCGGGCCCGGATCGTCGTGGGAGAGACGGGCGTGTCCAATAACGAGACCACGACCGTCTGCACCCCGGCAGGCGCGCTCTTCGCCGCCGGGGACGTCCTGTCCTGGCTGGCGGCCGGGGCGCAGAGCGTCGCACCACCCCCGCCTGCACCAGCCCGGACTTCGGGATGTTCACCTCAAGCTCTCCCCCGGTGCCGGAGACGCCGTACTACGGCTACCTGCTGGCCTCCGTGCTGGCCCGGCCGCACGCGCTGCTCGCCGCGGTGCCCACCTCCGACCCCGGCGATGTCCTGGGCTACCGGTCTTTCCTGCCCGGCGGCAGCCAGGCCGTCGCCTTCCTCAATACCAGCACCGCTTCGGCGCAGACGGTCCGCTTCGCCTCCGGCACGCTGGGCGGCCAGTTGCGCACCTGGACCTATAGCGCGGGCGACCAGAACGCCACCGACTCCAACATCGTCGCGGGCACGGCGAGCGCGTCCTCGCTCGCCGCGGGCATCACCCTGCCGGCCGAGTCAATGGTGATCCTCGAAGGCCGGAACTTCTCCAGGCCTTAACGCGGTGACGGGGTGAGCCACGCGCTCGTTCAGGCGAATGTCTATGCGGGCGCCTCATCACGGCTCTCACCATCGCCGCCCGCGCCATCGGCAGGGGCCTCAGCGAGGTACCTCTGGGGTGAGTGGCAATGTCAGCCCGGCCAACGAAATGAGGAACAGAAGCGCGCAGGCAGCAGCCGTGGCTCCCCCTCCGCCATGGAACAGGCCGGCCTTGTCGTGGCCGCTGAGCGCCGTGGCGTAGACGACCGCCCAGGTCAAGCCCAGTACCGCGCCGACCGCGAGAGTCACCGCAACCCATCGTGGCCGACGGGTGCGCCAGAGCGGTTCACGCCCGCCGTCATCCGGTCGTGTCCGTTCATACACCGCCGGGCTGAGCAGGAGCGCGATCTGCGCGACGCTGGCCACGAGCGTGCCGAATTCCGCCACAGACAAGCCGGTCCGTAATGAGACGACCGCGAAGATGAACCCGGCCCAGGAAAGGACGATGAGCAGCATCCGCGAAATCCGCCCGCCGCACGTTACGCGCCAGGCGAAGAAGGCCGTAGCCACCCAGCCGGAAAGTGAGAACGGACCCGGCCCCACGCCTACGGCGAGAGATATCCCTGTTACCAGCGACAGCAGGAAGTAGGCGACCATCAACAACCATACGCAATCCGGGTCTTGCCAGACGGCACTCAGTCTCCTGCTGTCCAATCCGGCCTCCCGTCCAGCACCACATACCGGAAAAGCAATTAAATGATAGCAAAAGTGCGAATTGGCCGTCGAGGGGCAACGGTGCCCTCATGGCGGTGATTCTCGGCCCCAAGGCCGGAGCCTGGCCGGGGGGCAACCCGGTTTGCTGTCGGCGGGGGGCGTGCGCTACAAAAGATGCACCGGTGATGAGGCTCGCCGAAAAACCGCGGGATCGGTCTCGCTGATGGCTTCTACCAGTCAGTACGAGTAGCTGGCATGGGAGAGGAGCTCGTCAGTGGTCGAGGAAGCGGCCGGCCCGCCCGGCAAAGCTAGGGCGGGCGGATACGCGGCGAGCAGCGCGGGATCCGCCCGGTGAGCCCGGTGCTGCCCGTCCCGGTCATCCAGCTTCTGCAGGTCGTGACCGTCGCCGTCGCGGCGCCCGGCGTGTCCGGCGTGATCAGCCGCGTCGAGGCGCGCATGCAGGGCCGGCGGGGTCCGCGGGTGCTGCAGCCCTATTACGACATCGCCAAGCTCTTCCGGAAGGAGTCGCTGGCTCCGGAGGGCTCGAGCTGGGTTTTCCTGGCCGCTCCCCTGGTCGCGATGACCTGCTACCTGACCGTGCCGCTGCTGATCCCGGTGCTGACCACGTTCGGCCTGCCGCTGGGCTACATGGGCGACATCCTCGGCGGCGGGTTCATCCTGTCGCTGGCCAGCTTCGTGGTGGCGGTGGCCGCGCTGGAGACCGGCAGCCCGTACGCCCAGCTCGGGGCGAGCCGGGCCAAGACGTTCGGGGCCATCACCGAGCCGGTCGTGCTGTTCGTCGTGTTCACGGTCGCGCTGGTAACGGGGACCGACCTGCCGTACGCGCTGGCCGCGACGGTCCGGTCGTCGGCGGGCCAGATCGTGCGCCCGGCGCATCTGCTGGCGGCCGCGGCGCTGTTCATGGTGATCCTCTACGAGACCGGGCGGATACCGGTCGAGACGCACACCGGGACGAACGAGTTCGGGATGGTCGAGGAGGCCAGGCCGTTCGAGCACTCGGGACCGTACTTCGCGCTGCTCAAGTGGGGCTCGGCGATGAAGCAGCTGATCCTCTACACGATCTTGCTGAACGTCTTCGTCGCGCCGTGGGGCCTGGCCGCGACCGGCGCCGCCGGATCGGTGGCGCTGGCCATCATCGCGCTGGTGGCGAAGGCCGCGGCGCTGGGCGTGGTGGTCGCGGTCATCGACAACTCGTTCGCCAAGCTCCGGCTGTTCAAGATCACTGAGTTCGCGGCCGCCGCGTTCCTGCTCGCCGTGCTCGGCGTGTTCACGCTCTACCTGGGGGGTGGCTGATGCCACTGGCTGCCACCGTGGCCGCGCCCAGCGTCTTTTCCGGCGGCGCCAACGTGATCGCCGTCGGCGTGCTGCTGGCCGAGTTCGGCATGTTCCGGCAGGCGCTGCTGCGCGACCAGATCCGGCTGTACGCGGCGCAGTCGGTGCTGATCTCGGCGCTGGCCGTGCTCGTGGCCGCCGTCCGGCACCTGCCCGACCTGTACGCACTGGCCGCGCTGTCGTTCACGCTGAAGGCCGTGATCGTGCCGGTCGTGCTGCGCAGGCTGCTGCGCGGCCTCGGCGGCGCGGACGACGACCCGCGCTGGAGCGACATCGCCGGCAGCCACGCACTGAGCCTGGCCAGTACAGTGCTCCTGGCCATCGCGGTCGCCGCGTTCGGCTTCTTCAGCGTGGCCGCGCTGGGGATCCACAGCCCGGTGCTGCCGACGACCGCGCTGGCGATCTCGGTCGCCGTCGTGCTGGTCGCCTTCGTCTTGATGATCAACCGCCGGGACGTGGTGTCCCAGGCGGTCGGGTTGTTCTCGCTGGAGAACGGGATCTCGCTGACGGCCCTGGTGGTAGCGGCCGGGCTGCCGCTGATCCTCGAGATGGTGTTCCTGTTCGACCTGCTGGTCGTGGTCGTGGTCTTCGGGCTGCTGATCCGGGTGCACCACGGCCGGGCCGAGTCCATGTCCACCGCTGACCTGACAAGCCTGCGGGGGTAGCCATGCTCCCGGTCGTTCTTCTGCTGCTCACGCTGCCGGTGGCGGCCGGCCTGGTCTGCCTGCGCGCACCGCTCCCGCTGGCCCGGGCGGCCACGGCGGTCTGCGGCGTGGCCTGCTTCGGCCTCGTGCTCGCGCTGGTGCCCGCCGCGGCCCACCGCGAGTTGCTGTACCTGACGTTCCTGCGGGTAGACGCGCTGAGCACGGTGTTCTTGATGGCCACGGGGTTCCTGTACGCGGCCGTGGCCGTGTACTCCATCGGCTACCTGGCCCGCGGCGGGCACGGCCAGAACTCGGCCCGGTACTCGCGGCGGTTCTGGCTGGGCCTGAACCTGTTCGCCTGGGCCATGCTCGCCGCTCCGCTGATGAGCAACCTCGCCCTGCTGTGGGTCGCCATCGAGATCACGACGGTGATCTCGGCCCTGCTCGTCGCGATCGAGGACACCGCGGGCGCGGCCGAGGCCGCCTGGAAGTACGTGCTGATCGCCTCGGCCGGCCTCGGGCTGGCCCTGCTCGCGACGATCTTCGCCTACTACGCGGGCGCCCAGGTGCTCGGTCAGTCCTACGACCTGGCCTTCGCCCCGCTGGCGCACGTCGCCACGCGGCTGCCGCACACCCCGGTGCAACTGGCCTTCGTGCTGGCGGTGCTCGGCTTCGGGACCAAGATGGGCCTGGTCCCGGTGCACACCTGGCTGCCCGACACGCACTCCGAAGCGCCGACTCCGGTCTCCGCGCTGCTGTCCGGGTCGCTGCTGGCCATCAGCTTCTACGCGATCTTGCGGTACTACCAGGTGGCGGCGGCCGCGCTCGGGCCCCGGTTCCCGCGAGACGTGCTGCTGGTCTTCGGCGTTGCCTCGCTGCTGCTGGCCGCGCTTTACCTGTTCGGCCAGCGGGACATCAAGCGCCTGCTGGCGTACTCCAGCGTCGAGCACATGGGCATCCTGGCCATCGGGGTCAGCTTCGGCGCGCCGATCGCGCTGGCCGGGGTCCTGTTGCACGTGCTGGCGCACGCGGCGGCCAAGGGAAACGCGTTCATGGGCGCCGGGGTGATCGTGACCAAGTTCGGCACCAAGCGGATCACCGCGGGCGGCGCGGGCGGGGCCGGCCGCCGGGATGGCGACCTGGCCGGGCCCCCCGGTCGCGGGCCGGTGTCCGCGATCCGCGGCGTTCTCGACGCGTTGCCCTGGAGCGGGCCGCTGTTCCTGTTCTCGATCCTCGCGCTCGGGGCGATGCCGCCGTTCGGCATCTTCCGCAGCGAGTTCGAGATCGTGGCCGGGGGTTTCGCGACGTCCAGCCACGTCGCCGCGGCCATCCTGATCATCGGCGTGACCATGGCGTTCTTCGGCCTGGCCGCGTCGACGACGCCGATGCTCATGCTGCCCAGGGTGCTCGTTCGCCGGCCCGTCGCCGAGCCCTCGCTCACGGTCGCCCGCGCCGGGGGGCCGCCCGCGCCGGCGACTGCTCCGGTGGCCGGGCCGGCGACCGGGCCCTGGGCCGGGCCGGGCGGGCGCGGCGCTGCGGCCGGCGACGGCCAGACCTGGTCGCCGGAGCCCGCGCGGGGCGAGCCGAGCACGTGGATGGTCGTGCCGGTGGTCGCGGGCGCGCTCGCGCTGATCGTCCTCGGCGTGCACCCGCCCGCCGAACTGAACGAACTGCTCGCCCGCGCCGTCAGCGAACTGGGCGGAGCCGCGTGATGCCCGCGACCGTCGGGCGGATGCCCGTCAGCAGCGTTCCCGCCCTGTGGGCCGAGGTGACCAGCGAGGTTGCGGCCGGCCGGAGGTTCGCGGACCTGTTCGCGACCGTGCGTCCTGACGGGCTGCTGCTGTCCGCGCAACTCGCCGGGCCGGGGGGTATCAGCACGCTGGAGGCCACGCTGCCCGCGTCCGCGACCGCCTACCCGGCCCTGACCCCGCGCCTGGGCGCGGCGTTCTGGTACGAGCGGGAGATTCACGACCTGTTCGGCGTCGTGCCCGAGGGCCATCCGCGACTCGATCCGCTGATCCTGCCGCAGACCTCGGGGCGGCCGCCCCGCCCCGGCGCCGCCGAAGGCCCGGGGCGGGGCGAGGAGGCCATCGACCCGGATCCGCGGGCCGTACCCAGCCATGTCGTCGGCCCCGGCCTGTTCACCATTCCGCACGGCCCGGTCCGGTCCGGCGTGGTGGAGTCGGTGGAATACCTGGTGGAGACCCCGGGCGAGGAGATCCCGCACCTGAACATGCGGATCTTCTACAAGCACCGCGGCATCGAGAAGCGCTTTGACGGGCAGCCGGCCGCAGACGGGCTGCTGCTGGCCGAACGGGCCGAGGGGATCGCCTCCGTGGCGCACGCGCTGGCCTACTGCCACGCGCTCGAGCAGATCGCCGGCACCGACGTGCCGTGGGCCGCCGCGCTCATCCGGGTGCTGCACGCCGAACTGGAACGCATCGCGTGCCACCTCGATGTCGTCGTCCGCCTGGCCGACGGCGCCGGTCTCGCGGTGGCCACCGCACGGTTCGGCTGGCACAAGGAACGCGTGCTGCGGCTGACCGGCGACGTGTGCGGCAGCAGATTCGGCCGCGGCGTCGTCGTCCCGGGCGGGGTGAGCGCCCGGCCGCTGCTCGCCCCGGCCGGCCTGCTCGCCCGGGCCGGCGTGCTTGATCATGAGATCGCCGCCGACCTGCGACTGCTGCTCGGCACCGCCTCCTTCCTCGACCGGCTGCGGCGCACCGGGCCGCTGCGGCCAGAGCGGGCCGCGCAGCACGGAGCGCTGGGGCCGGTCGGCCGGGCCTCTGGAGTGACGGAGGATGCGCGGCAGGCCCGGCCCTACGACGCTTACGGCTCGCTGGGCGCGGCGACGGCCACGCGCGCGGGCGGCGACGCGCTGGCCCGGCTGGAGGTCCGGGTGGATGAGATCGCGCACTCGTTCCGCCTGCTGCGGCAGGCCGCGGGCGAACTGGAAGAGACTGGCGCCGCTCCGCTGCGAGCGCCGTGCGAGCCCGCCGCCGGGCGGGCCGTCGGCTGGGCCGAGGCTCCGCAGGGCGAGGTGCTCTACGACGTGCGCGTGGAAGACGGGCGCGTCAGCCGGTGCCGGCCACGCTCGGCGTCGTTCCACAACCTGGTGCTGATGCATGAGGTGTTCGCCGGCGACATCCTGACCGACTTCCCGTTCATCGAAGCGAGCTTCGGCCTGTCGGTCGCCGGAGCGGCGGGCTAGAGGGGGCGACAGATCAGATGTGGGCGCTGCGCGGGCTGCGCAACGGCGTGCTGACCACGCGCTGGCCGGCTCGCCCCGACGACTACGCGGCGGCGGCCCGGGGCCAGGCGACGGTTTTGTCGCAGCCGGGACCGGGCCGGGGCCAGGCGGACGGGCACGCCGCGGACCTGGCCGGCCTGTGCCCGACCGGGGCGATCAGCCAGGACCCGGACGGGCTGGTCGGGATCGACCGGGGCGGCTGCATCTCGTGCGGCCGCTGCGTGGCGGCCAGGCCCGACGTGTTCGCCTGGGCAAAAGGCGCGGACAGCGCGGCGCTCACCCGGCCGGCCCTGGCCGTGCCGGCCGCCCCGGAGACCGCGGACGGGCTCGCGGCGGTCACCGCCGGGCTGCGGGCCAGGACCCGCGCGCTGCGCCGGTCGGTGCACCTGCGGCACGTGGACGCCGGGTCGGACGGCAGCGAGGAATGGGAGATCATGGCGCTGCTGAACCCGGTGTACGACATTCACCGGCTCGGCATCTTCTTCACCGCGAGCCCCCGGCACGCGGACGTGCTGCTGGTCACCGGGGCCGGCGCCCGGGGCATGACCGAACCGCTGCGCCAGACCTACGACGCCATGCCGCACCCGAAGCTCGTCGTCGCGGTCGGGACCGACGCGGTCGGCGGCGGGATGGCCGCTCCCTCGTACGCGGTAACAGGCGGAATCGGGGACGCCGTGCCCGTGGACGCGTGGCTGCCCGGGTCGCCGCCGAGCCCGTTCGCGATCTTGTCCGCGCTGCTGCTGGTCCTGGGCCGGCTCCCGGCGGCGGAAGGCGGCCGGCCGTGACCGGCTACGCGGTGCTGCTGGCCGCGGGGCTGCTGCTGCTGGCCGCCGGGGCCGCCGCTGACCTGCTGCTCGGGGTGACCCGGCCCCGGCTGCGGCCGGTCCCTTACCTGCTCGGCACGGCCGCGTCGGCGGCCCTGGCGGTCGCGGGCGCCGGCGCGCTGGCCGGACGGCCGGTCACGCTGCGGCCGAGCGGGGTGCTCGGGCTGGGGCCGGCGGGGGGGCTGGGATGGGCGGGGGGGCTGAGCACGCTCAACCCGGCCGCGGACCGGCTGTCCGGGCTGTTCCTGGTGATCGCGTTCGGCGCGGCGGTGCCGGTCTCGCTGGCGTTCGCCGACTGGGCCGCCCGGCCGGCCGGGCCGGGACGCCGCGGCCTCGGCGCGAGTTACTCCGTCAGCCTCGGCGCGGTGGCCGTGGTCCTGACCGCCCGGGACGCGTTCACCCTGCTGTTCGCCTGGGAAACGCTGACGCTCGCGTTCTACCTGCTGGCCGGCTTCGAACGGGCCCGGCCGCAGCGGCCGGCCGCCGCGCTGGTCACACTGGCCTTCGGCCAGATCAGCGGCGCCAGCCTGCTGGCCGGCCTGCTGCTGCTGGCCGGGCGCTCGCATTCCCTGGCCCTGGCCAGCTTCACGCACATACCGGCCGGGGCCCCGCGGGCCACGGCCGTCACGCTGCTGCTGGCCGGCTTCGCGGTCAAGGTCGGCCTGGTGCCGTTCCAGGTCTGGCTGCCGCGCGGGTACGCGGCCGCGCCGGGCCCGGCCCGGGCGATCATGGCCGGGGTGGCCGTCAACGTCGGGTTCTACGGGCTGTGGCGGACCCTGGCCGTGCTCGGCCCGCCCCCCGCGGCGGTGACCGGCGTGCTGCTGATCCTGGCCAGCCTGACCGCGGTGATCGGGATCGCGCACGCCGCCGTGCAGACCAGCCTGCAGCGCGTCATCGCCTACTCCAGCGTGGAGAACACGGGCCTGATCCTGGCCGGCTTCGGCGTCGCGCTGGTCGGCGCATCCTTGCGCAGTCACCTGCTCGTCGCGGCCGGCCTGCTCGCCGCCACGCTTCAGGTCGTCGCGCATACCGTGGCCAAGTCCCTGCTGTTCACGGCCAGCGCCGGCATCGAGGCCGACGGCCGCGGCGGCGGGGGGGCGTGGGCGGGTCGCCCCCCCGAGGCCAGCACCGACGACCTGGACGGGCTGCGCGGCTGCGCCAGGCCGCTGCCCTGGAGCGGCACCGGGCTGGCCATCGGCAGCCTGACCCTGGCCGGCCTGCCGCCCACCGCCGGGTTCGTGTCCGAGTGGTTCCTGCTCGAGGCGCTGATGCAGCAGTTCCGGGTGCCCGGGCTCGGTGACCGGCTGGTGCTCGCGATCACCGGCGCGGCCGTGGCGCTGACCGCCGGGTTCGCCGGCGTGACGTTCGTGCGCCTGATCGGCCTGATCGTGCTCGGCCGGCCGGCCCAGCGCGCTGCCCCCGCGCGCGACTACGGCCCGGCCGGCCGGGCCGCGATCGTGGTCCTGGCCGCGGGCGGCCTGGTCATCGCCGCGCTGACGCCGCTGGAGATCAGGGTCATCGCGGCCGGGCTGTCGCCCGCCGTGCCCGCGGCGGCCGTGATGAACGCGCTGAAGTCCCCGTGGGTGCTGCAGCCGATCTTCGCCGGGTTCTCGATCCTCTCCCCGTCCTGGCTCTGGCTGGCCATGCCCGCCCTGCTGGTGCTGATCACCCTCCTGGCCTGGGCGGCATCCGGCGGGCGGCTGCTTCGCGTGCGCCGCGTCCCGCCGTGGCGGTCGGCCACAGCGGGCGTGTCCGGGCCGGACAGCTACACCGCGTTCGCCTTCGCGAACCCGACCCGCCGGGTGCTCGCGGCCGTCCTGCACACCAGGGCGCAGACCACGCGCACCGCCGCGGCGTCCCCGCCGGCCCCCGGGGCCGGCCCCGACGCTCGCCAGGCCGGCATCGCGCACGTCGGCTACAGCTCCGACGTCATGGAGGTGGTAGAGCAGTACGTGTACCGGCCGCTGCGCAGGCCGTTCCTGAGCCTGGTGCGGGCCGCCCAGCGCCTGCAGTCCGGGCACCTCAGCGCGTACCTGGCCTACATGCTCATCGCGCTGATCGCGGTCCTGGCCGTCGTGACCGCCCTGCACTGACTCGCGCGGCCCCGGGTCGGCCCGCCTCGCGCGTCTCAACCTGACCAGCCGCTTTCCTCGCCTACGGTGGGCTACATGACAGCGCCCTCCGTGACGGCCGGGCCGCCAGCGGCCGGGAACGCCAGCGTTCTCATCGTCGAGGATGACCTCGGCATCGCCGCCCAGCTCGTGCGCGCGCTGCAGCGGGGTGGCTATCAGGTAGACCACGTGGTCACCGGCGGTGAGGCCTTGCACCGGCCCGATCCGGATGTCGTGCTCCTGGACCTGGAGCTTCCCGACACCGACGGCGTAGCGGTGTGCCGCCAGTTGCGGCAGCGCTCGGACGCCGCCATCATCGTGGTCACCGCCTACGGCGAGGAGTCCGACCGCATCGTGGCGCTCGACGCGGGCGCCGACGACTACCTGGTCAAGCCGTTCGGCCTCGGCGAGCTGCTGGCCCGGATCCGGGCCGCGCTGCGGCGGGCCCGGCCGGGCGGTGAGGTCATCCGGCACGGCCCGCTCGCGGTCGACATCAGGACGCGCAAAGTGGCGGTGGCCGACGAGGAGATCGCCCTGACACCCAAGGAATTCGACATCCTGGAGTGCCTGGCGATCGATCCGGGCCGCGTCCGGAGCCGCCAGGAGATCCTCGAGGCCGCGTGGGACTCCAACTGGTACGGGCCGACCAAGGTGCTGGATGTCCACGTCGCGGCGCTGCGCAAGAAGCTGGGCGTTCCGGGCCTGATCGAAACCGTCTACGGGCGCGGATTCCGGCTCGGCGATCTTTAATGGCCCGGCGGATCATCCTCGCGGTCCTGGCGCTGATCACGGCGCTGCTGGCCACCCTGGCCGTCCCGCTCGGCCTGCTCACCGCGGCGCAGGACCGCCGGGACTTCACCGATGAGACCAGGGCCGCGGCCGCGGCCCTGGCCAACGTCGCCGAGGAACGCATCACCGACCACGTGCGAAGCCCGGCCCTGGACCGTTCAATCGCCGACCTGGCCCGGCAGCGTGACCGGGTCGCCGTCTATGACGCAGCCGGGCGCAAGCTGGCCGGAACCACGGCCATCCCGCCGGGCGGCGGCGTGATACCCGGCTCGCCGTCACCGGCGGACCGCAGTTCCAGCACCGATGACCGGCTGATCGTATCGGTGCCGATCGTGCCCGACTCGGGCAGCGGCTCGGTCGGAACGGTCGTGCTGTCCCGGTCCACCGAACCGCTCGACCATCGGATCGTGGTGCTGTGGACGCTGATTGGCGTGGTTTCCGCCGCTGGCTTGCTCGCCGCGGCTGCCATCGCGGTCGGGCTCGCGCGATGGGCCAGCCGGCCGCTGACCAGCCTGGCCGGCGCCGCCCGCCAGCTTGGCGACGGCGCGCTCGGCACCAGGGCCGACGTCCGCTCGGGGCCCCCGGAGATCCGCCGGCTGTCGGCCGATTTCAACGCGATGGCGGCCCGCCTGGAATCCCTCGTGCACGGGCACCAGTCCATGATGGCCGAGGTGTCCCATCAGGTCCGTACCCCGCTGGCGGCCCTGAGGCTCCGGCTGGACCTGCTCGCCGAGGACGCGGACGAGGCGACCGCCGCCGACGTGGCGGGCGCTCAGCAGGAAATCGCCCGGCTGTCCCGGCTGGTGAACGGCCTGCTCGCCATGGCGCGGGCGGAGAACGTCACCGCCGCCCCGGTGCCCGTCGCGGTGCGCGACGTGGTGCAGGACCGCGTCGCGACCTGGAAACCCGCGGCCGACGAACGCGGCGTCGCGCTGGTGGCCGTCTGCCCGGAGCCGGTCGTCGCGCGCGCCTGCGAGGGGCACCTGGAGCAGATCCTGGACAATCTGGTCGCCAACGCACTCGACGCGCTGGACGCGGGCCGCAGCATCCGGGTCGGCGCCGTAGCGGCGGGCGGCGCGGCCCGGGTCACCGTGGCCGACGACGGCCAGGGCATGAGCGGCGAGCAGCAGCGCGCCGCATTCCACAGGTTCGCCAGCGGCCGACCGGGCGGTACCGGCCTGGGGCTGGCCATCGTCGACCGGCTGGCCACCGCCAACGGCGGTTGGGCCGCCATGTCGGACACGCCAGGCGGCGGCCTGACGGTCACGATCGAGCTGCCGCTGGAGACGGCCCGCCGCTCGGGGGGGTCTGGGGGGGTCGTCCCCCCGAGGAAAGCACGCCCTTCGCGCAGGCCGGCGGCTTTTCCCCGGGGAAATCCCCGCGACCTTAACCAGTTCTGAACGAGTCCTGAACCGGTCCCGCGCAACGCGCCGGGCAGGCTTGCTGACGGGCCGCACCAACCGCGGCCCCGCAGGCTACCGCGGCACCGGACGGGGGAGGGCTGACAGCGGGTATGCGACGGTCGCAGCACTGGGCAGCAGCACATCGCGACGGACTGCTCGGCCGCACCAGAGCCATCTCGCTCGCGATCGCGGGCGTGGCCGCGGCCGCCTCGCTCGGGCTGGGCACGGCCTTCGCGCGCGAGCTCCCGGGTCATGCCAGCACCCCGGCCCCCGCGCCCTCGTCGGGGTCCTCCCATGGCGCAGGGTCCCCCTCTTCGGCCACCCCGAGTCCTTCGCGTTCACCCGCCGGCGCGACGCAGCCGGCGCACAGCCGGCAGCCCAAGCATCTGACACCGCCGCCACAGCAGCCGGCGACCACGTCCGCGCCGCCGCAGGTGTCTTCCGGCGGTTCCTGAACGATGGCCGGTCACCAGGGACAGCCGGCTCCCGGCACGGGACGGCCGCGATGACGCCGGCCGCGCTGAGCGCCGCGAGCACGGGCGCCAGCCCGTTCTGGTACGCCACCCGCGCGTTCGGCGTGGTCGCGCTGGTGCTGCTCACCGCCACGGTGATCCTCGGGATCGCGGGGACGGCCAGGTTCGCCACGCCCGGCCTGCCCCGGGTGGTCACCGCGGGACTGCACCGCAACCTCTCCCTGCTCGTGCTCGCGCTCGTCGCGCTGCACGTGCTGACCACGATCGCCGACGGCTACGCCCGTATCGGCCTGGCCTCCGCCGTCGTCCCCTTCGACTCCGCCTACCGCGGCCTGTGGCTGGGCCTGGGGACCGTCGCCTTCGACATGCTGCTCGCCGTCGCCTTGACGAGCCTGCTCCGCGACCGGCTGCCGTACCGTACCTGGCGCGGCGTGCACTGGCTCGCCTACGCCTGCTGGCCCATCGCGCTGTGGCACAGCCTGGGTACCGGCACCGACAGCAAGCTGCCCTGGCTGCTCGCGCTCGACGCGCTCTGCGTCGCCAGCGTCGCCGGTGCCGTGGGGTGGCGGCTATCGCTCACGGCACCAGGCCCGGGACGCGCCGCCGCCGTCACCGGCTCGGTGCTGCTGCCGCTGGCCACAGGAATCTTCGTCTACGCCGGCCCGCTGCAGCCGCACTGGGCCGAGCGGGCCGGGACACCGGCCGCCCTGCTGCACACCGCCGCGAGCCCGGGTCCGGCCGGCGGCGCGATACCGGCCACCGTCCCCGGCCCGGTCGCGTTCGCCGGCCGGGCCCGTAAAACGGCCGGCCCCGGCGACGACTCGGTGACGGTCACGGTGAACGCCCGCGTCAGCGGCTCCCCGGCGCGGGAGCTGACGATCGTGCTGCATGGCACGCCAGATGGCGCGGGCATCGAGATGGCCAGCGGTTCGGTCCGGCTCGCGACCGCGGGTCATACTGCCCCCGCCCGCGGACCGGTCACCGTCCTGCGCGGACACCGGCTGACCGCGATCCTGCACAGCCAGGGCCGGAGCCAGCAGGAGGCGGACCTGACACTGCTGGTCACCGGGCGCAGCGCCACCGGCAGGCTCACCTTGCGCCCACGGGGCGGAGCATGAACCAGTCCCGGGGACATCACGGCGCGCCTGCCTGGTCGCCGCGGCGGGCCGGGTACCGGCGCCTGACCGCGGGCTGGCAGCACACCGGGCGGCCCGCCGACCTTCGTGAACACCATGACCGGTACGGGCCTCTGCCCGCCGTCCGCCAGCAGAGCCCGCGGGCCCTGGTCGACGCCATCGCCGCGGCCCGGCTAACGGGCCGGGGCGGTGCCGGCTTCCCGACCGCGACCAAAATGCGTGCGGTGGCGACCCGCCGGGGCCCGGCGGTGGTGGTGGCCAACGGCGTGGAAAGCGAGCCTGCCAGCCAGAAGGATCAGGCCCTGCTGGCCTGGGCCCCGCACCTGGTCCTGGACGGCGCGCTGCTGGCCGCGCGCGCCGTGGGCGCCAACGTCGTCCACGTCTGCCTCGACCGGACCCGGGACCGGCAGGCCGACGGGGTCCTGCGAGCGATCACCGAACGCCAGCAGGCGGGCCTGGGCGATGTGGCGATGCTCGCGCACGGGCTGCCGCCCCGCTACGTAGCCAGCGAGGAAACCTCCCTGATCCGCTGGCTCAACGGCGGGGAAGCGCGGCCCACGACCGTGCCGCCCCGCCCCTTCGAGCAGGGGGTCGGCCGCCGGCCCACGCTGGTCAACAACGTCGAGACGCTCGCCCACATCGCGCTCATCGCACGCTACGGCCCGGACTGGTTCTGCCAGGCCGGCCATCCGGACACCCCCGGCACGATGCTCATCACCGTCGGCGGCGCGGCCGGCTACCCCGGCGTCTACGAGATCGAGGCAGGCACCCGGGTTGACGAGGTGCTGGCCATGTGCGACGGAAACAACGAGGACGGCGCGCTGCTCATGGGCGGCTACTTCGGCACCTGGCACGCCGCACGGGACCTCGCGCACCTCCCGCTGTCCGCTCCCGGGCTGCGGGCCGCCGGGGCATCTCCCGGCGCGGGCGTGATCTTCGCGCTCCCGCCCGGAGGCTGCGGGCTCGCTGAGACCGCGCGCATCCTGTGCTTCCTGGCCGGCCAGGTCGCGCAGCAGTGCGGGCCGTGCATGTTCGGCCTGCCCGCCGTCGCGGGCGACTTCACCCGGCTCGCGGAGGGACGTCCCGAGGGCGACGTGCTCGAACGGCTGGACCGCCGGCTCGGCGCGATCACCGGCCGAGGCGCGTGCCGTCACCCCGACGGCGCGGTCCGGATGGCCGCCTCCGCCCTGGCCGCCTTCGCGTCCGACGCCCGCGCGCACGCCGCCGGGCGGCCCTGTCTGGGGGCATACCGGCGCGGGAGCCAGGCCGACCGTCCGCCGATCCCCCCGTCGGCCGCCGCCACCGCGCCATGGGCGGAGGACGAATGGCGGTGAGACGGCGGCTGCGCTGGGACCCGGCGGCCTGCACCGGGCATGGCCTGTGCGCCGACCTGCTGCCCGAGCGCATCGAACTCGACGAGTGGGGCTACCCGGTCATCCTCGGCGACGTGCCCCCGGGCCTGGCCCGGCACGCGCGCCGCGCGGTCCGTGCCTGCCCCGTCTTGGCGCTGCGGCTGCAGCCAGTCCAGGAAGATCCCGGCGGAAGGGCCAGATCGTGAGCACGACCGCTAGGCGACGCCACCGCCGCCCGCCCGCGAGCAGCGACGGCGTGGCAGGCAACGAGCAACTGACCGCGCTCACCGGCACCGTGCTGCTGGCCGGCTTCGCCGTGGAAGGGATGACGCTCCTCGCCCTCGGTCGCCTGCTGACCTTACACATGTTCCTGGGGGTGCTGCTGATCGGCCCGGTCCTGCTGAAGATCTGCTCCACCGGCTACCGGTTCATCCGCTACTACACCGGCTCGCAGCCCTACGTCCGCAAGGGGCCGCCGGCCCCCATCCTCCGCCTGCTCGCCCCGGTGGTGATCCTCACCTCGCTGGCCGTCCTCGGCACCGGCGTGGCCCTGGCCCTGGCCGGCCCGGGCAACGGACCGTGGCTGTTCCTGCACAAGGCGTCGTTCGTGCTGTGGTTCGGCGCGATGACCGTCCACGTGCTGACCTACGCCTGGCGACTGCCGCGCATCCTGCTGGGTGCACCCCGCGGCCGGGCCCGGCTGGTGTCGGCGGCCGGTGGCGTCCGGTGGCTGGCGGTCGTCGTGTCCCTGGCCGGCGGCCTGGTCATCGCCCTCCTGGTTATGCGCCTGGCCGCGCCGACTGGGATGTAAGTGGCGAGAGACCAGAGATGAAAGACACGGAGTCACGAGCCGGCTGGCCGGCCAGCCGGGTCGCACACCGCGCTATCGGGATCCGCTAGAGGCCGGATTGGCTCCCTCTCGCCTCTTGCCCGGCGCCAGGAAACGCTGAAGAGCGCGCCGCCCAGCGGCGAGTCGCCGATCCGCCACTGGCCCGCGGTCGACCGCACAATTGAGTTCGCGATAGCGATGCCGAGCCCGGCGCCTCCCGGATGCCCGACCGCATGGTGGAAACGATCGAACAGCCGGTCCCGCTCCTCGGGCGCAATCCCCGGACCGCTGTCCTCGACGGTCAGGGACACCCGGCTGGCTCGCTGGCTGACGCTGATCAGCACCGTGCCGTCGGGCCCGGCGTGACGGCAGGCGTTGTCGACGAGCACTCCGGCCAGGCGGTCGATCCATTCGTGCGGCGCCCTGATCCACGCCGGGTCCGCGCTATCGCCGGCTAGCCGGATATGCGTGGATTGTGAGCGCGCTACCGGCCGGAACCTGTCGGCACATCCAGCGGCGATCGTCGCCACATCCAGGGGTTCGGCAGCCGGTTGCGGGGGCTGCGAGTCGAACCTGGCCAGCCACAGCAGGTCTTCTACGATGCGGCGGAGCCGGTCGCTCTCCCCTTCGACGCGCACCAGCGCGGACCGGTATTCCGCCGCGGTCCGCCGCGCGGCCAGCGCGATGCTGGTTTCCGCGGTGATGACGGTGAGCGGGGCCCGCAGCTCATGTGAGGCGTCGGCGGTGAACTCGAGCTGCCGCTGCCGCGACCGCTCGACGGGCGACAGGGCTCGCCATCCGATGACCAGCGATCCGATGAACACCGCCAGCAGCAGTATCGGTGCCGCGAGTGCCTCACCTACGCCGAGCATGGCCTCGACATGATCGATCTCGGCCAGACTCTGGCCCGCGACGAGCAGCCCGCCGTGATAGCGGATACCGTCCAGCCGGAACGTGCCCGGACGGAGGCCGACTGTCTGCGCGGACCTGAGCCCCCGCACGGTGGCCCGCGGTAGCTGCGGCGCCTTCGCGCTCAGCGCCACGGCTGGACGGCCCACAGGCATGCGCCACAGGTACAGCGGCGGCTGGTCGACGTCATCGTCATCGCGACCCGAGGTCGCCGTGGCCACGCCGGTCTCGCGCACGTCCGCCAGGCGCTCCTGCAGCCGGGCATCGACCGTCGCCACGAGCCGGGCCGCGACGGCCCGGTCCAGGACCGTCACGCAGCCGGCGTAGACGACGCCGATGAGCAGGCTTGCGGCCAGTGCGACGCGCGCGGCGTGCACGGTCCCGGGCGGAAAGGCCGGTCGCCGTTTCATGCCGTGACGATCCGGTATCCGAGTCCGCGCACGGATTCGATGCGAACCGTGCCGCCCGCCACCTTGGACCGGAGCCGGGCCAGGTGCACGTCGATGGTGTTGGACCCCATGGCGTCGGCCTCATGCTCCCAGACGTGCGACGCGATCAGCCGCCGCGGCACCACCGCCGGCGACCGGCGCAGGAGCATCTCCAGGATGCCCAGCTCGGTCGCGGTCAGCGCCGGCCGGCGGTCGCCTATGCGCACTTCTCGCGTGGCCGGGTCGAAACGCAGGTCTCCGACGGCCAGTTGCGGTGCCTGCAGCGCCCGTGGCCTGCGCTGCAGCGCGCGCATACGGGCCAGCAACTCGCGGAAGTCGAAGGGCTTGACCAGGTAGTCGTCGGCTCCCTGGTCAAGGCCCGTTACCCGGTCGGCTGGCGCGTCGCGCGCCGTGAGCATCAAGACCGCCGCCGGCGATTCGCGCCGCCGCATCCACTGCAGGACTTCGAGCCCGGTCACGTCCGGCATGCGCCAGTCAAGGACGGCGATCGCATACTCGTAGCTGCGCAGGAATTGCATGGCTGCCTTGCCGTCCGCCACGGCGTCGACCACGTAGCCGTTCTCCCGCAGTCCGCGCGCGAGAACCTCGCGCAGCCCGCGGTCGTCTTCGGCTACCAGCACGCGCATCCGTTTACCACCCTTTCACCTGCGCAGTCGCCGCCAGAGCGGCCTCGGCACCAGCCGGAGCAGTATCGCCAGCACGCCTAGTTGCGGGGGCACCCAGACCACGGCCGCCCGTCCCGCCAGGCCGACCGCGACCGCGCTGCCGACCGCGGCGGGCGTCGTGGCCAGCGGCGCGGGCGCCAGGCCCCGTGTCATGCGGCCGATCACGAACCCAGGCCGGACCAGAAGTACCCGGACTCCGCTGCCGTGCAGCGAGTCGGCCAGTCCCCGGGCGAAGGCGTCGAGCCCAGCCTTGGCCGCCCCGTATACGAAGTTAGCCCGCCGGGGCCGGATCGCGGCCACCGAGGAGAGCACCACGAGCGTGCCGTGGCCCTGGGCACGCATCCGTGCCGCCGCCCCGAGCAGCATCGTGACGTGACCGGTGAGGTTGGCCTGGACGAGGAGGCCGGCCTGTAGCGGGTCCATGTCGAGCACGTCCTGGCCGACCAGGACGCCGGCGGCGGAAATGACCAGATCTACGGGTCCGGATGCGAAGGCGTCCTCGAGCACGGCCTGATGCGTGTCGAGTACAAGCGCGTCATAGCGCAGCATCCGCACCGGCCCCGGCAGCAGCTTCGCCGCGGCCGTCATCCGCTGATCGTCCCGACCCGCCAGCACGACCTCAGACGCCGCCGCAAGGTCCAGCGCGGCCAGTATCTCCTGGCCGATTTCGCTGGTGCCGCCCAGCAGGAGCACGCGGCGGTAGCCGGGGTTACGGCTGGGTGCCCGGGCGGGCAAGGAATTCAGCCGCATAGGCCCAGTCTCCGCCCCAGGTCGGACTGGAAGACGCCGTGCGGGTCGAGTTGCGCCCGGGCCTTCCGCCACGCGGGCGCCTCCGGGTACATCCGCTCGAAAGCATTTCGGCTGAGCCTGGCGTCCTTGGCCAGGTACACGCGTCCTCCCGCCCGGCTCACGTCGCGGTCGAGTTCTTCGAGCGCGAGCACTAGCGCTGGGTTGCCCGCGGGCATGTCGATCGCGAGCGACCAGCCCGGCACGGGAAACGACAGCCCGCCTCCGCTAGGCGGGCCGAAGCGCTTCAGCGTGCCGAGGAACGGGGCGCAGCGAAACCGCTGCACAGTCTCCAGGGCCTGGCCGATGACCTCCTCCTGACCTTCCGGAACCACGAACTGGTACTGGATGAGGCCGCGCGGCCCTATCGCGCGGTTCCAGCCCTCTATCGCGTCCAGACGGTGAAAGTAGCTGGCCAGGCTGGCCACACCGCTGTGCTCCCGCGGCGCCTTGCGGAACCACAGGCTGTTGAAGCCCCGTGCCGTCCACGGCGTGACCGCGCAGAACGGGGCTGATGGCGCCCGGCGGGCCCGCGGCGCGTGGTAACACGGGCCCTCGGGCTCCAGCCGCGGATCGGCGCAAGCGAGATGATCGCCGGTGTCGAGGACACCGCGCCCGAGCGACCGGCCCGATGCGGTCGTGTCGACCCATGCGACCGAGTAACGGGAATCGGCGGCGTCCAGCGCGGCCAGCAGCGCGTCAAGGTCGCCGAAGCGCCGCGACGTCACCCGCATCATGGCGCTGTGCACTCGCAGCAGCCGGAGCTTTACGGCCAGGATGATGCCGGTCAGGCCCATGCCCCCCAAGGTGGCCTGGAATGCCACCGGGTCGCCGCCGGGAGTCAGCACGCGCAGGTCGCCCCGGCCGTCGAGAAGTTCTAGCTCGTCGATCCAGGCGGCAATGCTGCCCTCCCGGCGCTGGTTCTTGCCGTGGACATCGGCGGCGACCGCGCCGCCGATGGTCAGGTGGCAGGTACCGGGCAGCACGGGCAGGATGAGGCCGTGCGGAACGATGCTGGCCAGGATGTCGGCGAAGCTGGTGGACGCGGACGCCCGCAGTATGCCCGCGGTCACGTCCAGTTCGATGCCGGGCTGTGTCACCGGCCCCACCACGTACCCGTCCAGGTTCTGGGCGGCGTCACCGTAACTGCGGCCGGCGCCCCGGCCGACTACTCCCCGAGCCGGCCGGGTGGCCAGCAGCTCTTGTAGCCGTTCGGGCTCGCCCGGGCCGACGACCAAGGAGCGCGAAGGGGCCGTCCGGCCCCATCCGGTCAGCGTCTGGCTCGTGCAGGCGATCATGCTCATCACAACCCCGCGGCGAACATGATCAGCCAGATCAGCTCGCAGTAGACCATCAGCCCATCCCTCGCGATGAGATCTTCGACTGGCCGATCCCCGGCCCGGCCGGTGAGCCAGTCGAAACGGGCCAAGGCCACCGCCAGCGCGAGCGCGCTGGCCAGGTGCCAGCCAAGCATCCACGGATTTCGCTCCGCCTGCGCCCAGAGCAGGTAAGCCGCGACCATGGCGCAGGCTGCAACCCGCTGGCTAGCGCGCAGCGTCGCGCGGCTGTACCAGCGCATGACCGGGCGGTGCCCGGCCGCCGCCGCGCCGAGCATGGCGAGCTCGGTGTAACGCTTGGCCAGCGCGACCATCAACGCGCCCAGGCTGCAAACGATCAGGAACCACGCGGACGGAGGCACATGGGTCGCAATGGCGCCGCCGAGGGCGCGAAGCACGAAACCGACCGCAACGAAGACCAGCTCGACCACGGGGATGTGCTTGAGGATCAGGGTGTACAGCATCGAGAAGGCGAGGTATACGGCGATCACCACCGACAGGCCGGGCTCCGCGATGGCGAAACCCGCGGCCAGGGCGGTGACGGTGCACAGCGAAGCTATGGCCAGCGCGTGGCTTTCCGGCAACCGGCCCGCCGCCACGGCGCGGTGTCTCTTCACCGGGTGGCGACGGTCGCGTTCGGCGTCGGTGACGTCGTTGACGAAGTAGACCGCGGCGGAGGCGACGACGAACGCCGCGGCCGCCGCCAGGGCATAACCAGGGCCGTCGTCGCGCCCTAGCGACGCTCCGGCCAGCGGCGCCGCGAAGACCAGAAGGTTTTTGGGCCACTGCCGGGGCCGCGAGGTCTCCACGACCGCCGCGCTCCAGCGGACCGGGGCCAGGTAGCGCGGGGCGGGCGCAGCCCGCTCCGCGGCCAGGGCCTCGACCTCGCGCAGGCGGGTCATCACCGTGCGTAAACGGCTGTGAAGTCGCGACCGGAGACCGAGTAGTACCGGTTCGCCGGCTGCGACTGGTCGGGCAGCAGGTTGACCGGAGCCGGATCGGACGGATGACCCTTGGACTGGTAGTACATGAACGACATCCAGTCCGGGTTGATGTCGAGTTGCATCGCGCTCACCGCTCCGGCCCGCTGCAGGAGTTCGGCGAGTTCCCGCACGTTGAGCGCGGGCCCGTAGGCGAAGATGACCCGGCCGTCCCGGGTGAGGCCGATGCCGGACCGCCACACGT
>DATAVV010000232.1:0-15724 GCA_036267555.1 Streptosporangiaceae bacterium
CTGCTCCTGCAGGCGGCCAGAGGCGGCGACGTGAGCTGCCCCCTTGACTAGGGCCGACCTCACATATCCCTCATGAACAGGAGCCTCAGCTGACGCCGGGGAACTTCGGTCTGCTGGGGCCGCTGCGTGGGGCTGGCTTAGGTGTCGGCGGCGATGCCGGTGAGGAGCCAGCCGAGGCCGGTTTCGAAGGTGAGCTCGTCGTAGTCGTTGTGCAGCAGGCCGACGGCGCCGAGGGCTGCGAGGTTGGGGAAGTTGCCGGAGCCGGCGAGGCCCTGCAGGTATGCCTCGGCCGCAGCCGCCCGGCCGGGGTCGGGTGCGGGGCTGCCTTCGCTTTGATCCCGGTCGGGGCGGATGTGGGCGTGGCCCATGGTGTAGGAGTCCACGGCGCGCCAGATGGCTAGTCGTTTCGCCTGGTCGATGCCGAGCGCGGCGGTCGCTTCGAGCGACTGCTCGGCGTGGCGCATGACGTTCGGCCCGAGCACGGCCTGCTGCCCGGCGGTGACCATCCAGGGGTGGGCCAGGCACACACTGGAGTGCCCCGGCTTCGTTGGAGGCTACGAAGCTTGTGCCTCGGGTTCTATTGTAGCCTGGCTGCCGTTGATTAGCCAGGCATTCTCGTATTCAATCGGGGGAACATAACCGCATTCCGAGTGGAGTCTTTCGTTGTTGTACCAGTGCACCCATTCCGCGGTGGCAACAGTCACATCCCCGGCGTCGTGCCAGGGACCCTCGAAGTTGATGAGCTCTTTCTTGTAAAGCGAGTTGACTGATTCCGCGGCGGCATTATCATAAGAATCGCCCTTGCGTCCGACGGAGCGGACCGCGTTGATGTCATCAAGCCGCTGAGTGTAATAAATGGAAGTGTATTGCACGCCCCTGTCGGAATGGTGGACCAGGGCGCCGCCGAGATTCTTGCGGCGCGACCAGATCGCCATCTCCAGCGCGTCCAGGGCGAGGTCGGCGCGCAGGTGGTCAGCGACCTGCCAGCCGACGATCGCGCGGGCGAACAGATCAGTGATGAACGCGGTGTGGCAGAACCCGGTGAACGTCTCGACGTAGGTGATGTCCGCGACCCACCGCTTGTTCGGCGCCGGCGCGGTGAAGTCGCGTTCCAGTAGGTCAGCTGGCCTTGGCGCGGCCGGGTCCGAGACGGTGGTGCGGGGCTTGCGCGCCCGGCCCGCCGCCCCGCGGATGCCCAGCTCGCTCATCAGCCGCTCGACCGTGCACCGGGCGGCCTGGATGCCCTCGCGCAGCAGCTGCCGCCACACTTTCCGCGCGCCGTAGAGCTTGCGTCCTTTCCTGCGGTCCTCCCATACCCGCAGGATCTCTTTCTTCAGCTGCTCATCGCGCTGCTCACGCGGCGACGGGTCGCGCTCGCGCTTCTTCGCCGCGTAATAGGTGGAGACCGGGAACTCCAAGACCGCGCAGGCCGGCTCAACCCCGAACCGGTCACGATGTGAATCAATGAACCCGACTAGCGCGGAAGCCTGGGGTCGAGTTCCCTCGCGAAATAAGCGCTCGCCGCCTTCAGGATCTCATTAGCGCGGCGCAGCTCCCGGTTCTCTCTTTCCAGTTCCGCGATCCGCGCGGAATCAGCAGTCGTCGTTCCCGGCCGCTTACCCCCGTCGATTTCCCGCTGCCGCAGCCAGGTCCGCACCGCCTCAGGGTGAATGCCCAGCTGACGGCCCACCCGGGCGATCTCGCCGCGGCCTTTGCCCTCCCGCTCCCGGATCTCCTCAACCATCTTCACCGCGCGCTCGCGCAGCTCCTCGGGGTACTTCCGCTGTGCCGGCATGACTCTGCATCCTCCCAGGAATCAGAGCCTCCAAGATCACCGGGGCGGTCCACAGCTCATCAGCGCGGGCAGCCAGGCACGCGTGGAAATCCCGCCGGAACCCCGACAGCACGGCGAGTGGCTCGACATCGGGGGCATGCTCTAGCAAGCTGTCCATCACGGCCTTCGCGGTGATCATGTGTCCTTTGGCGAGAACAAATGATCACGCGGAGGCCGCACTCACGCGCAGCGACACGCCGGGCGCACCCGCGCAAGACCGGCAAACCGACCGAGGCCCAGCCACGTGGGTTAAACGGCAAGCTTACTGCGCGGGCAGCACGGCGTACTGCACGTATTCAACCCCGAGGGCATCGGCGGCCTGCTGTCCACATTCCGGTGGAACCCGCTTGAGGGCTGCGAGCAGCCCGCCATCGCCCTGCAGCGCGCGGCGTCCCTCACCGCCGCCACCGAGACCACCGGCATGCAGGACCTCGCGTTCTGGATCGGCAAGGCCTCCTCTGCGCTCGCCTGCCTCATGCACGCCGCCGCGCTGGACCACCGCACGATGGAGGACGTCTACCGGTGGGCGCACAGGATCGACGACGCGGTCCCCGAGCAGATCCTCGCCGCCCACCGCGGTGCGGCCGACGGCTGGCTCGGCCCGATCCGCGAGATCCGCAAGCCCGGCCGGACCGCCTACTCGATCCGGATGACGGTGACCCGCGCCCTGGCCTGGCTCGCCGACCCGGCGGTCGCCGCCGCCGTCACGCCCGGCCCGGGCGAGGGTTTCAACGTCGCCGACTTCGTTTCCGGCCGCAGCACCCTCTACATGATCGGGACCGGCCGCGAAGAGGCTCCGATCGCGCCGCTGTTCCGCGCGTTCGCCGAGTACGTTCACGCCGGGGCCGCGTTCACCGGATCCCTGCAGCCCCACGGCCGACTTGATCCGCCCCTGCTCATGGCGCTCGACGAGGTGACCCAGATCTGCCCCGTCCCGCTGCCGAACTGGATGGCCGACAGCGCCGGCAAGGGCATCCTCATCGTCGCCGTCTGCCACGGCCTGGCTCAGCTCGAGTCCCGCTGGGACGACCCCGGAGCCCGCGCCATCCGGGACACGGCAGGCGTCAAGGTCATCCTCGGCGGCGTCAGCGACCCCGACACGCTGGAGCGCCTGTCACTGCTCTGCGGCGAGATCGCACTCCGCACCCACAGCCGCACCCGCGACGAGTACGGACGACGCGGCCAGACCATAACGTACGAGCCCGTCCGGGTCCTGCCGCCCGAACTACTCCGAACGCTGCCCGAGTGGCGAGCCCTGATCCTGCGGACGAACTTGTCCCCAGTCGTCGTCCGGCTCCGGATGGCCTGGCGCAGGCACGACTACCGCCGAGCCCGCCGGAACGGCGCCGCGCAATGGCAGTCAGTGACCACTTCGGCCGTAGGCCGACGGCCGGTGCGGTGGCGGTCGACTGAGATAGATGAGCTGACCGCGCTGGCTGGAGGCAGCGAGTCCTGGTATCGCGACGAGCCCGAGCCGCAGCCACCCATCACGACCGAACTGGCCGGACAGCCGACCGACCCCGCACCAGAGTCAAGAACCGAGAACGGCGAGCGGGTCGCAGATGACGCGCCTCCCCTTCCGCCGCGGTCAGCCGGGGACGGGCCGCCGGGGCGACCTCGCCGACCCTGGGATCCGCCTGCCAGCCCCGAGGACCGCCAGTGACCGAGACGCCGCGGGCCCGCGACGGATCACCATCTATCGCGGCCCTTGCTGTACACATCAACGCCCTGCACCGCGACCTCCGATCCCTAACGGCCAAGGTAGACACCCTCACCGGGGCGCAGCAGGAACACGCAGCTGTCTTTGGCGACATGACCGAACTTCGGCGCCAGGTCGAGCAACTCCTCGCCATCCTCAACGAGGATGACGACACCTCGCCTGCCGCGTGGTTCTGGCTCACGATGACCGACGAGCAGCGCGACGAGCACCTGGCCGAACTCCTTGACTGGGTCGAGACCGTTCTCCGCCTGCAGTACCCGGGCTACCTGGTCGGACAGATCCGGCCATGCTGGTTGAACCACATAGAAGCAAGGTGGGAGCTGGCTTGGCTGTACCAGCTCTGGTCTCTCGCCTATCTGGCGAGGCGACCAGAGCCGAGGGCTGCCGCGGACTGGCATGATCGCTGGTTTCCCGGCGTCACACGCCGCCTCGGTCAGATCATGGCCAAATGCGAAGGCGCCTGCGAGCGGCAGCCGGGCCTCAGCCGGGCTGACGACGTCCAGTCAGCGGCATTGCTGTGATCCGCGTGTGTCAGGGTCCGTAACTTCGACCTTTAAGGTCTCTGACCGGGCTGACCGGGCTGCCATGTCTGGGTCTGAGGATCATGGCGGGGGTTTGTACCAGCGTGACCGGCATCCGCGCGTCCGGCAGCTCACCGTCAGGTGACCGCGGCCCGGCTCGGCACGGACAGGCCCACAATCGCACGGGGACCAGGACACGATCACCCGGCCAGGCCCCAGGGATGACCGTTGGCGCACGCGCGCGGGTATGACCACCAGCGTGGTAGATCCCCCGATGCCATTCGGTGATTAGAACACACGAGCGAAGCTCGGGCCAGCTCAGGCTCGGCGTCGGAGGGTGTGGTTGCCGCACTGCGCTACGGCTGCTCGCCGCGGGCCAGCGGCGCTTGCTCTCCACGCCGGGCCGAGTTCTGGTCATACCGGAATGTGAGATAGTGACGTCCGTGAGGCGGAAAAGCAGGGACGGCCGATGGCGGGTCGACCTCATCCGGCTCACCGCGACCAGTGACCATCGCGACGGCGAGTGGCTCCGCGTCCACTGCGACGGATTCTTCTTCGCCGACGTCCGGACGGTAGCCGACCTGGCCACCCACGTCGACCTGGCTGAAATGGAAGAGGCCTTACACACTCGCTATCGGTCTGGCGGCGGCGCAGGATCGCTTGCATTCCCAGTAGCCGTCCGCGCTTCACGCCCCGCGATGCGACCTGGCCGCTTCGCGTGCCAGATCGCACGGGTGATGACCGGTGCTCCGATGGCGGTAGGGAGCACCCAGAACGCAAAGGCCGGCAGGTGGTCCCACAGGGGCAGGTGGGGGCCGTTGTCGACGTAGAACGCGGTGAGCATGGCGACGTAGGCGGTGCCCATCCCGGCGATGTGGACGGTGTCACCGGGCCGGTGGCGGCGGCGGTGCTGGTAGCCGGCGGTCGCGGCGGCGAGCGCGACGGCGCCGATGATGAGCAGGTAGTAATCCTGCCGCCACCGCATCGCGGCCAGGACGGCCGCGGTGGCAAAGACGACGATGAGCGCCCGGTAGAACAGGCGGCCCGCCCGGACGTGGCGCGCGCTGCCCTTGCGCGCCAGCGCTGCCGCCGCCCCGGTGGCGACCGCGGTGAGCCCGGCGAGGACGTGGAGGGCGAGGAACGCCAGGAACAGCGGTGCGGTCGAGCCCACGTGATCGCCCAGGATGCGGCTGGCGGTCGGCATGTCCCCTGTCCTCCCGCTGCCATCGCGCGGCAGATCCGAATGAGTAGCAACGCTACCTATGTGAATCTGACTGTACGCGGCGGATGTCCTGGCGGGAAGGCCTGGGGTAGCATTACTACGTATGCGGGCTGAGGAGCTGAAGGGGCATCTGGACGGGCTGCTGCTGGCGGCCCTGGAAGACGGCCCGCGGCACGGCTACGCGGTGATCGAGGCCCTGCGCCAGTCCACCGGCGGGCGGCTGGACCTGCCGACCGGGACGATCTACCCGGCGCTGCGCCGGCTGGAGCAGGCGGGCCTGATCACCGGGTCGTGGTCGGTTGTCGGCGGCCGCCGGCGGCGGGATTACCGGCTGACCCCGGCCGGAGCCCGCGCGCTGTCGGGCCGGCGGGCTGACTGGCGGGACTTCGCCGCGATGGTCAGCGCGGCGCTGGAGGGCGGGTCATGCCCGAGCCCAGCCTGATCAGCACTTACCTGGCCGCGCTGTCCGCGCAGCTGCCCGCGCCGGTCGTCGAGGAACTGGCCGGCGGCCTCGACGAGACGCGTCAGCGCTACCTGGACCAGGGCCTCGACCCAGACGCCGCGGCCAGCGCCGCGCTGGCCGAGTTCGGCGACCCGGACGTGATCATCGCGGCGTTCACCCGGCTGAGCCCCGCCCGCCGCACCGCCCGCAGGCTCCTGGCCGCCGGCCCGGTCGTGGGCGGGTGCTGGGGGCTGGTGCTAGCCGGCGGCCGTGCCTGGACCTGGCCGGTCCCCGTCGCCGGCAGCGTGCTCTTTGGGGCAGCACTGCTATCGGTCATCGGCCTGCTCGCCGCCGCCGCGTTCGGAAGGAAGTACCGGTCAGTCCGCCGCGCGGGGGCCGCAGGATGCCTCGGCATGAGCACGGTCGACGCAGCGATGCTCTTCGCCGTTACCCTCACCATGCCGACCCTCATCTGGCCGGTCATCCTGGCGGCTGGCGCCAGCGCTGCCCGTCTCACCTTTATCGCCCGGACCCTGCGCCCTGTCCTGACAGGCTGATCTGCCGCGTGCCGTCGCTATGCGGGCGGGCAGCCGATCAGGGCGCTGAGGCTGGCGAGGGCCTGCGGGCGGACGCGGTAGAAGACCCAGACGCCGCGCTTCTCGCGGTCAACGAGCCCGGCGTCGTGGAGCACCTTCATGTGATGACTGATGGTGGGCTGGGACAGGTCGAACGCGTCGTTGAGGTCGCAGCCGCACGCCTCGCCGCCCTCGTGCGAGGCCACCAGGGACATCAGCCGCAGCCGGACCGGGTCGGCCAGCGCCTTGAGCAGCGGAGCGACCCGCTCGGCCTGCTCGATCGACAGCGGCCGGGAGGTCAGCGGCGAGCAGCACGCCGCGGTCTCTGCCGGGGTCAGCAGCACCAGGGGGTTAGACACGCTTCTATATTGACAGACCTCGATGCGTTGTGCCAAGCTCGGCAGCAAGACATAGACAGATATCGAAGTCTGACTCACCTGGAGGTCCCCGTGTCCCGTGTCCAGCTCGCGCTGAATGTCAATGACATCGACGAGGCCGTCAGCTTCTACAGCCGGCTGTTCGGCGCCGAGCCCGCCAAGCGCAGGCCCGGTTACGCCAACTTCGCGATCGCCGAGCCACCCCTCAAGCTGGTCCTGCTGGAGAACCCCGGCCAGGGCGGCACCCTGAACCACCTGGGCGTGGAGATGCCCGACATTGACACCGTGGACGCTGAGCAGACCCGGCTGGCCGAGGCCGGGCTCGCGTCGGTGGACGAGCGCGGCACGACCTGCTGTTACGCCAAGCAGGACAAGTTCTGGGTGGAAGGCGACCCGGACGGCGCGTCCTGGGAGATCTACACCGTCCTGGGGGACAGCCAGACCTTCTACGGCCAGGAGGACGGCCCCGCGTGCTGCGGCGGCTCGGCCGAGCCAGCTGATGCCGCCGCGTTGCCGGCTGCTCCCTGCTGCTAGCCGAGTTCAGCGGGCCAGCTGCTCGATGATGAGGTAGGCGCCGAGCAGGATCAGGGCGGTTGCCGCGGCCTGTTCCGCGCGCTCGCGCCAGCGCTTGCCGAGCCGGGCGCCGGTCGCCAGGCCGACCTGCGCCGCCAGGAAGGCCTGGACGGCGATGGCCACGATGACAGCGGCGGCGGCCAGGTGCGCCAGGCCGATGGTGAATCCGATGGCCAGCTCGTCCAGGCTAACGCTGACCCCGAGGGCGATGAGGGCCAGCCCGCGGCTGGCGGTGATGCGGCTGGCCTCCTCCTCGTCGTTGTCGCCCGCGAGCAGCATCCAGGCTCCGATGGCGATCACGGCCGCGCCAGCCAGGTAACCGGCCGCCTGCCCGATTCCGCGGGCAAGCGCGGTGCCCAGGGCCAGGGCGATGAGCGGCATCCCGCCCTCGAAGATCACCAAGACCAGCGAGATCCGCAGCCGCGACCAAACCGTCATCGCCTGGACGGCGCCCACCGCCGCAGCGACGGCGGAAGGCGTCCAGGCCGAGCGGAAGCACGAAAGCCAGCAGCTTCAGCACGGGATCAGGCTCTCACTCGACGGCCCGCGAGCGGGTCAGCCGCCCGGTCAGGCCGGTGCCGCCCGGGTGGTCCAGGTGAAGCTGCCCGCCTCCGGGAGCTGCCGGGACAGCGAGCCAGCGACAAGGCGGCCCAGCGCGTCGGCGTCGCGCGCTGGCAAATCAGGATCTACCCAGCCCTCGATTTCCACCCGCAGCCCCATGGTCTTGTGCATCCCGCCAGGATGGCTGCACCGCACCGGCCAGGCAAATCCTGATCCGCCTCTGCTCCGTCGGCCCCAGGGCCGCCACGCCTGCAACGCCGGCACCACCACCGGGCTGGTCCGCAGCTTCGTGCCCAGCCGCCCAGGAGGCGGCGGCCGACGCCGGGAGCCTGCCTCGGGGCCGGCCGCGGTCGTAAGGGACTTAGTCTGCGGGAGCTGCTCGCGCTGGCGGCAGGGGACCTGCTGTGCGCTTCGGCGCGGGTCCGGACGCCAGGGCGAGGGCGGCGCTGCCCGCACCGGTGCCGGCCAGGATCAGGAACAGGGCCGGGTACCCGCCGGCCAGGGCAGCCAGGGCGGCACCCACAGTGGGAGCGATTGCGGTCGCCGCGGTGAGCGGGGCGCTGAAGACGCCGTTGAGCGAGGCGTATCCGCCGGGTCCCCAGTGGTCACTGACCACAGTGGCCTCCAGCAGGGTGAACAGGCCGCGAGCGGCGCCGCACAGGACGGACGCCGCGGTCAGCAGAGCGGCCTGGCCTGGCAGCACGGCGAGGATGAGGATGCACGCGCCTCCCGCGCCGGTGATCAGAGTGGCCCGGCTGCGGACCCCGACCCGGGCCAGCAGGGGCCGGTAGCACAGCCGCCCGGCGACCTGGCCGGCGCCACCAAGGCCGAGCGACCAGGCCGCCAGGGTGGGTGACAGGCCGCGGCCGGTCAGCAGCGGGACGAGGTTGACGGCGACGGCGTAGAGCGCGAAGGCGCTAAGGGTCATGGAGGTCACGAGCAGCAGGAACGCCCGGCTGGCCAGGATATGCCGCATCTGAGGGCCTGCGGTCGTGACCCGGTGCCCGGGCCGGGCCGGGCTGGCCCAGGGCAGCCGCAGGGCCAGCGCGTGGGCGGGGATGGTGACCAGGCCCAGGATCGCCGCGAGGACCAGGTAAGTGCCGCGCCAGCTCAGCGGCCCGGCCAGCGCCGCGGTGAGCGGGGCGAAGATGGTGCTGGCGAACCCCGCCGCCAGGGTCAGCGTGGTCAGTGCCCGCACGCGGTCCGGGCCGTACCAGCCCGTGAGGGCGGCGAACGCCGGCGGGTAGAACACGCCGGCCATCGCGACGCCCGCGATGAGCCACGCGGCGATGAACCATGCCAGGGTCGGCGCCACGGCGATGCCGGCCAGCGCCGCCGTCCCGAGCACGGATCCGGCCGTCATGACCAGCCGGGGTCCCCGCCGGTCGAGCACCCGCCCAGCGGCAACGCCGGCCAGGGCGCCAGCCACGTTCCCGGCGGAGAACGCGGCGGTGATGGCGGTCCTGGACCAGCCGGTGCTGGCGGTGATGCCCCCGGCCAGGACGGGGAACGCGTAGTACAGGGTGCCGTAGCTGACGATCTCCGTGGCGCACAGCGCCGCGAGAGCGCGCCGCCGGGGCCGGCCGCCGCTGCGCGCGCCGGCCCCGGCGAGCGTAGCCACCGCTCAGCCGCCGGCGGGCGCGGCGCCGATCTCGACCAGCTCCGGCGGCGCGGCGCAGCACCCGCCTGCGCTGGCGCCGTCCGGGTCGTCGAACAGGCCGGCGCCGGCGCAGACGCCGGTGTCGGGCAGGTTCAGCTCGATCCGGGCGGCCGCCTCGTGGTCCCCGGCCAGTTCGGCGGTGACGCTGCGGACCTGCTCGTAGCCGGTCATGGCCAGGAACGTCGGGGCGCGGCCGTAGGACTTCATGCCGACCAGGTACAGGTCCGGTTCGGGGTGGGCGAGGTCGGCGGCGCCGGTCGCCGCCACGTCGCCGCAGGCGTGCACGTTCGGGTCGATCTCGACGGCCACCCGGGGCGGGGCCTGCAGGGTGGCGTCCAGCTCGAGCCGCATCTCGGACAGGAATGACAGGTCGGGCCGGAACCCGGTCAGGACGAAGACCCGGGCAGCGGGGGGCAGCGCGCGGCCGTCCTCGGCCACCAGGACCGCGCCGCCGGCGGCGCGGCGGATCTGCTCGACCCGGAAGCCGGTGACCATCGTCACCAGGCCGGCGTCGACCGCCTCGCGGGCGCGGATCCCGAGTGCGCCGCGCTCGGGCAGCTGGTCGGCGCTGCCGCCGCCGAAGGTGCGGTTCGCGACGGCGCGGCGCAGCGCCCAGGTGACCCGGGTGCCCGGCCGGTCCCGGGCGATCGCGGCCAGGCCGATGATCGCGGTCAGGGCCGAATGGCCGCTGCCGACCACCACGACGTGCTGGCCGGCCAGCGCCTCCTCCTGGCTCGCGGCCGGTATCCCGTAGGACACGAAGTCGGATGCGGCGCGCTCGCCGAGGGCCGGGAGGCCATCGGCTCCCGCGGGGCTGGGCTGCCGCCAGGTGCCGGACGCGTCGATGACCGCGCGGGCGTCGAGCCGCTCCTCGGCACCGCCGGCGGTGGTGACGTGGACGGTGAACGGCTGGTCTCCGCGCCCGGCATCGACGAGGCGGTCCCGGCCCCGGCGGGATACGCCGGTGACCCGCGTGCCGTAGCGGACGTGCCCGCCGAGGGCACCGGCCAGCGGCCGCAGGTAGGAGCTGATCCACTCCGCGCCGGTGGGGTATCCCGCCGGCTCGGCCCACCCCGACGGCCGCAGGAGCCGGGCGGCCGCGGCGTCGACGAGCTCGGGCCAGCCCGAGAACAGCCGGACATGCCCCCACTGCCGGACCGCGTCGCCGGGACCGTCCCCGGCCTCCAGTACCAGCGGCTCCAGCCCCCGCTCCAGCAGGTGCGCGGCAGCGGCCAGGCCCTGCGGGCCGGCGCCGATCACGACAACAGGCAGGTCACTCATCCATGTCTCCTCGTATCGACGGATCTCGATATGAAGAGACTGCCCGACGTATCGACGTTTGTCAATCTGATGTGGCACACTGGGGTCATGACGATGCCGGTGCTGGCCCAGGACTTCGCCTCGTGCTGCGCCCCGGTCACCGGCGGCGCGCTCAGCGGCGAGGAAGCGCAGCGCCTGGCGCGCGTGTTCAAGGCACTTGGCGACCCGGCCCGGGTCCGGCTGCTGTCGCTGATCGCCGCCTCCGACGGCGGCGAGGCCTGCCTGTGCGACCTCACCGCCCCGGTGGGGCTGTCCCAGCCGACCGTCTCCCACCACATGAAGCAGCTCGCCGACGCGGGCCTGGTCACCCGCGAGCAGCGCGGCAAGTGGGCCTACTACCGCGTCGATCCCGGCATGCTGTCCGCCATCGCGCGGGCCATCGCGCCGGCCGACCCGGTCCTGGCTGCCAGGTAACGGGGGGGGCGTCAGCGGGGCGGCAGCTGCCTGGTCCAGGCCTGGGTGCCGATCTGGACGGCGTCCCAGGGGCTGCCCAGGGGCGGGGTGTAGGAGAGGTCGAGGTCGCTGACGGCATCGACGGTCATGCCGTGGAAGATCGCGGTGGCGGCGATGTCGACGCGCTTGGCGATCTCCGCGTGCCGGTGCCCGAACAGCTGCATGCCCAGCAGCCGGCCGGTGGCCCGGTCGCCGGTGACGCGCATGGTGATGCGGTGGCTGCCGGGATAGTAGGCCTTGTGGTCGTCGGCCTCGGCCTGCACCGTGACCGGGTCGAACCCGGCGGCGGCCGCCTCGTGGTCGCGCAGCCCGGTGCGGGCGGCGGCGTGGTCGAAGATCTTCACGACCTGGGTGCCGAGGCTGCCGGCGAACTCCCGGCTTCCGCCCAGGGCGTTCTCCCCGGCGACGCGGCCCTGCTTGTGCGCGGTCGTGCCGAGCGGGAGGTAGGTGTCGCCGAGGAGCCGGTGGTAGGTCGTGACGCAGTCCCCGGCGGCAAAGACGTCGGGCAGGCTGGTGCGCATCTGCCGGTCCACGCCAATCGTGCCCCTGGGTCCCGGGCGTGCCCCGGCTGCGGCGGCCAGGCCGGCGTCGGGCCGGACGCCGGCCACGACCAGGACCATGTCGGCGGACCGGGTCAGGTCCTGCCCGCCCGCTGTCCTGGCGTCGATGCGCAGCCGCGCCGGGTCCCCGGCCGGCGCGCGGCTGATCGCGGTGACGGCGGTGCCGGTGAGGACCTCGACGCCGTGCCCGGTCAGCTGGCCGCGGACCAGCCCGCCGAGCTGCGGGTCGACGGTGGGCAGGACCTCGGGGAGCTGCTCGATCTGGGTGACGGCCATGCCCCTGGTGGTGAGGGCGTCGGCCATCTCCAGGCCGATGTACCCGGCACCGACGATCACGGCACTGGAAGGCGCCTGCTGCTCGAGCGTGCGCATGACCGCGAACGTGTCGCCCATGGAGTGCAGCAGGTGCACGCCGCCATCGGGGCCGAGCGCGCCGACACCGCCCAGGCCGCCGATGCGCGGCCGGACCGGCACGGCCCCCGTTCCGACCAGGAGCTTGTCGTAGGCGATCAGCTCCTCGCGGCCCGCGGCGTCGGTCAGGGCCAGCTTACGGTCCCCGGCCTCGATGCGGGTCGCGGTCGTGTCGAGGCGCAGCTGCATGCCGGTCGCCTCCAGGTCGGCGATGGTGCGGTGGGCGAGGTTGCGCCAGTGGGCGACCTCGCCGGAAACGTAGTAGGGGATCCCGCAGATCGAGAAGTTCGGGTACGCGTCCGCGACGACCACGGTCACGTCGGCCTGCGGGTCGATCTGGCGGGCGCGCAGCGCCGCGCTGATGCCCGCGTCGCTGCCGCCGATGGCCACCAGGTGCATGAGATTTCCTGTCTGCGTCTGCCGCCTCGCGGCTGGGTTAGCGGTGCGGGTCGCGTGCCGGGGCCGCGCCGTTCCCGGCACGGTGGTCTCGGGGCTCCGGTGCTGCGTCGCCGCCCGGCGCGGGCGATGCGTCCGCGCGGAGCCTGGGCATGACGGCGTCGGCGGCCTGGGCAGGGGTGATGCCGGGGTAGAGGACCTTGATGATGCCCAGGGCGAGGGCACCCCCGGCGACCTGGGCGGCGATGAACGGCGCGACGGAGGAGGGCGCGATCCCGGCGAAGGTGTCGGAGAACATCCGCCCGACGGTGATCGCCGGGTTAGCGAAGCTGGTCGAGGAGGTGAAGAAGTACGCGGCGCCGATGTAGGCGCCGACCGCCGCCGGCGCGGTCTTCTCCCGGCCGGTGCGGGCGAGGGCAAAGATCACCAGGAGAAGCCCGGCGGTGGCCACGACCTCGGACAGCAGGTGCGCGGCCGACGCGCGGTGATGGACGGAGATCGACACCGCCGGCGCCGCGAACATGAGGTTGGCCAGCACGGCCCCGCCGATGCAGCCGGCGACCTGGGCGGGCAGGTAGGCCGCCGCGTCCCGCCACCGCATCCCGCCCAGCGACGCCTCCGTGAAGGACACCACGGGGTTGAAGTGGCCGCCGGACACCGGCCCGAACATCAGGATGATGGCGAACAGGCCCGCGGCGGTGGCCGCGGCGTTCTCCAGCAGCTCCAGCCCGGTGTCGGCCGGGGACAGCCGCTGCGCGGCAATGCCCGAGCCGACGACCACGGCGGCGAGCAGCGCGCTGCCCAGCAGCTCTGCCAGCAGCCGGCGGCCCAGCGCCGCGCCCGTCACCGGCGTCCCTTCTGGGACGAGGCCGGCGGCATAGCCCGGCGCGTCACCGGCTGGCCGCCATCGCGGGGACGCCGGGACCCAGCACCGCCGCGAGCCGGGCCAGCACGCCCTGGTTGGTCCGGTAGTACACCCAGGTCCCCCGGCGCTCCGAGCTGATCAGCCCGGCCTCGCGCAGCACCCGGAGGTGATGACTGATCGTCGGAGCCGTGAGGTCGAACGCGCCGGTCAGCTCGCACACGCAGGCCTCGCCGCCCTCATGGCAGGCGATCAGCGACACCAGCCGCAGCCGCGCCGGGTCGGCGATGGCCTTGAGCAGCACCGAGATCTCCCCGGCCTCCGCCGCGGACAGCGGCTCGCCTGTCAGCGGCGAGCCGCAGCACTCCCCGGCAGGACCAGCAACCGAAACCTCACGCATAGACATGCATCTAATTTGACAGTAATCAAAGCAAGACTGCAAGCTGCCGCAGAATCCCAGCCACCGGACAGCGCCGGCAGGCAGGTCCGACGGCCTCCTGCCTGCTCAGTCAGTTCCGGCGACGATACTGCGGCGCTCCATCATCAGGACATCGCGCCAGCGGCCGTGATGCCGGCCGACCCGGCGGCGGGTACCGACAGCGCGGAACCCGGCCTGCTCATGCAGCCCGATGCTGGCCGTGTTCTCGGGGAAGATGCCGGTCTGGATCGTCCAGATCCCGGCGGCCTCCGTCGACCCGGCCAGAGCCGCGAGCAGTGCCGCACCGATGCCGCGGCCCCGTGCGCCCGGCGCGACGTAGACCGAGTGCTCGACCACGCCCGCGTAGACGCAGCGGTCCGAGACCGTCGACGCGGCGGTCCAGCCGAGCACCTCCCCGTCCCGGCCCGTGGCCACGTGCCGGTGCAGTCTCAGCCGGGCGCGGTCGAACTCCTCCCAGGCCGGCGCGGCGGTCTCGAAGCTCGCGTTGCCGCTGTCCAGCCCGGCCTGATAGACCGCCAGGACTCCGGCGGCGTCCGCGGGCCGCATCGGCCGGATGAGTATCCCGGCCGGCGCGGCCGGCCGGAGGGCCTGGATGACCGCCGCATGCACCCCCGGTTCCGGGGTGCCCGGCACGGTGACGCAGATACCGGTAAAGCCGCTGCGCAGCAGCAGGTCGCGGTACTCGCCCGCGGTGATGGTCCCGGTGGTGCACCCGGTCAGCTGCTCAGCTGGCCCGCTGGCCCGTGTCCAGCCCGTCGCTGGCGATCATGTCGCTGAGGCCCAGCCGCCCGCCCGGCCGCAGCACCCGGAAGGACTCCGCCAGGGCAGCGGCCTTGTCGGCCGACAGGTTAATCACGCAGTTCGAGATGACCACGTCGACATGACCGTCGGGCAGCGGGACGTCCTCGATGTGGCCGGCCAGGAACTCCGCGTTCCCCGCCCCCGCGCGGGCGGCGTTCTCGCGGGCCAGGGCGATCATGTCGGGCGAGGCGTCCAGCCCGTACACCCGGCCGCCGGGGCTGACGCGCCGCGCGGACAGCAGCACGTCGATCCCGCCGCCTGACCCAAGGTCCAGGACGACATCCCCCGGCCGCAGTTCAGCCACCGCGACCGGGTTGCCGCAGCCCAGGCTCGCCCGCACCGCGCCCTCGGGCAGTTCGCTGACGTCCGGGTAGCCGGCGGCGCCGAAGCTTCCCGCGGCGAACGCATCCGGCCCGCAGTCCGTCACCGCCTGGCCCGCCTGGGCGGCGCGGGCCAGGGCCGAATACCGGCTCACCACACCCAGCCGGTTGTCTTCGAGGCCGGACAGCCCGTCAGGTTCGATCATCGTGCCCTCCTGCGGTGAAAGGTCAGCCAGCGGCGCTGCTGGTCACGGGAACCGGGCGGCCCATCACCACGTCCGCCGCGGTCGGGAAGCACTCCACGCATGCCTCGTTGATCCGGTACAGGCTCGCGGTGCCACGGTGCTCAGCCTTGACGAACCCGACCTCGGCCAGGCGCTTGAGATGCGCCGACACAGTCGACTGACCCACCTCGACGCACGCCACGATCTGCCCGACCGTCATCGGCACGCCGCTGCGGGCCAGCAGCGACACGATCTGCACCCGCGTCCCGTCTGCCAGCGCCGCGAACCAGGACGCGTACTCCTCCGCCGCCTCGCGGTCCAGCGGCTCCACAGCATTCATCGTTAATCGACGATAGACGATGAATGCCTGGGACGGCAAGCCGGCCCGCAATCGGGCCGCGGTGATCCGAGCGGCCCGAGGCGGCAGCCCGGCCGAAAGCCGCGCGGCCTGCG
>DATAVV010000233.1:0-5133 GCA_036267555.1 Streptosporangiaceae bacterium
GCAGGCGTGGGCGGTGCGGCCGAGTTTGCTGCCGTCGGCGGCGGCGATGACGCGGCGTGCGGAGGCGATGATCGCTTTCTTCACCGCGGCGTCGTCGAGGTCGTAGGCGGTCAGGCCCTCGGCGGCGCTCAGGCCGCAGCAGCCGGCGATCGCGGTGTCGAAGCGCAGCGCTGCGAGGGAGGCGAGGGTCAGGGGGCCGGTCAGGGCGCCCTCGCCGGTGCGGGGCCGTCCGCCCGCCACCAGCAGGGTGGCCGGGGCGGGGGCGTCGCTGAGGACGTGGATGGCCTGCAGCGACAGCGCCATCACGGTGACCGGCCGGCCGTGCAGCAGCCGGGCGACCTCCAGGCAGGTGGTGCCGCTGTCGAGCACGACGGTCTCGCCGTCCGCGATGAGCCGCGACACCTCGGCGGCGATCCGGCGCTTGGCGGCGGCCGCGTCGTGGGCGCGCAGCGCGAACGGCGGTTCCTCGCCCCGCAGCAGCAGGGTGCGCGCCCCGCCGCGGACGCGTTCGAGGACGCCGTGCGCGGCCAGGGTGTCCAGGTCGCGCCGGATAGTCATCTGCGAGGCGCCGGTCAGCCCGGCGAGTTCCGGGACCGTGGCACTGCCCGAGTCCGTGACGGCCTGGGCGATCAGCCGGTGCCGGCCCGCGTTGCTCATGCCGCGATTGAACAACGCCCGGAACGAACACGCAAGCTGTGCGTAAAGCGACCTTTAAACATCATTCTTGTTTGTTACTGGTGCCGAAGTGTCCGTGCTGGACGCCGGTTGCTTCGCCGTTGACGCGCAGCCCGACGTGATCGCGGACCTGGCCCTTGGATTCCTGCAGCGTCGGCACGCTCGCACCGATGGCTGACAAGCACGCGGACACTCCGAACCAAGGCAGAGGAATCAATGGGCGCACGACTTGAGGGCAAGGCGGCGCTGGTAACTGGCGCTACCAGCAACATCGCCGGGCCATCGCGCTGGCGTTCGGAGCCCAGGGAGCACTTGTCGTCGTCAGCGGTCGCAGCGCCGAGCGCGGCGCACTAGTCGTCGGGCAGATCCGTGCTGCCGGCGGCCGGGCCGATTTCGTCGGGGCCAACTTGGACGGGTCGGCGAAAGCGTCGGCAGACCTCGCTACCAAGGCGAGGAGCGTGCTCGGTGGCCGCATAGACATCCTGGTGAACAACGCCGGCATCTTCCCCCGCTCCACCACCGCGACCACCGACGAGGCGACGTTCGACGAGGTCTACGCGGTCAACGTCAAGGCGCCGTATTTTCTGACCGGGGCGATCGCACCGGCCATGGCTGACGCCGGCCAGGGCGCGATCATCAACCTGGGCTCGTGGATCGCCCGCCTCGGTATCCCGAGCGCCCTCTACAGTTCCACCAAGGGCGCAGTTGAGACCCGCGGACCTGTGCCGCTTGAAGAGTTCCGGCTGTCAAGACGGGCTGTTGTCGTGCTGCTGGCGCGCTTTCCGGGTGGTGAGGATCCTGCGTTTGCGCAAAGACTCGAGCCATTCCTGCCCGCTGAGCAGCCGCGTGGTCGTGCCCGACCTGACCTCGCCCGCTGCGGCAACTGCCATCGCGACGCTGGCAGCGGTCATATCGTCGGGTGCCTCATACACGACGACCACGTCATACTCCCCAAAGGGAAACCCCGCCACCACGATCGTGGCTCCCAGGTCCTCCAGGGCCGGCCGGATCACTTCCACCGGATCTTGCGGCTCCTTAAGCTGATCCGCCATTGACTTGGCGGTATAGGAGGCCTGGTACATGTAGAGCGGCATCGAGATTCCCCTCGGGCGGGAATAGGCGAACAGATCACCAGCCAGTCCCCGTGACTCGCGGTGGCTTCGGCCGACGGGTGCACGGCAACGGGCTGGAGACCACTGCGGTCCAAAGATCGTAGACCCGCCCCGTCGGGCAAACCAGCCTCCGCCTCGCAGGCCAGCCCGTCTTCATGTACGACAGCGGTGGCGAAGTCTGGCTTCGGCCATCAGACATTGACCGAGTACCTCATCGCCTTCAATGACGAGTGGGTGCCCGAGAACACGGTCGAGGAACTGCGCGAGAAGTCCAAGGCTGTCAGGGCGCTGGTGGCAGAGATGAAGGCTGCCGGGGTCTTCGTCTTCACCGGCGGCCTGGACGATGCTGCCCCGAGGCGGCGGCTTAGCTCCGGCTGGATCCGCCCGCGCCCGGCCCGCCGCCGGCCCAGCGGGCTTGGGGAAGTCTCTAGGCGCCCGCGCGCTCAGCAGAGGCGGCCTGGATGGCGAGGTAGGCGCCGCGGGTCCCGATGAGACGGCGCAGGTGACGGGTGAGGCCGAGCCGCTCCGCGGCCAGGCCGGCCGGGCCGAACGGCGCTTCGAACTCGATCCGGTCGGTCATCCGCGTGCCGCCCGGCACGGCCTCGAACAGGTGCTCGTGGCGGAAGAACCGGAACGGGCCCCTGACCTGCTGGTCGACGAACCGGTGCGGTGGCTCGTAGTCGGTGATCCGGGCGGTCATCGTCCAGGTCAGCCCGAAGTGCCGGCCCCGCCAGGTGACCTCCTCACCCGGGCCGAGCACGCCGGTGGTCCTGCCGCCGACGGCGCTCTCACCGGAGGCGGCCATGGAACCGACGTGCAGGTCGACGCTTAACGCCAGCGGGAAAACCGCCGCCGGGGCGGCGGGCAGGAACGTCTCGCAGCCGAACCGCGCGCTCAAGCGTGGACGACCTGGGTGTGGTGGCAGAAGTGCACCCGGGACGCTCCGGTGGACCGGACCCGCGACAGCGAGTCCCGCCAGGCGGTCACGTCGCTGGCCTGGCCGTCCGGCAGGTCCTCGTCGGGCGGGTCCAGGTAGAGCCGGGGAGTGTACGCGGCGTCGCCGATCATCACGTCCTTCTCGCCGTCGCCGGCCGCCACGACCACGCTCTGGTGGCCCGTGGTGTGACCCGGCGTCGCGATCACCGACAGGCCCGGCAGGATCTCGGCGTCCCCGTCCAGCAGTTCGAACCGCGCGTTCATGAAGTCGAACCAGTCATAGAGGGCCCGCGACTCACGCTCGGCGCGGTCGAGTTCGGCCCGCTGGACGTAGTGGGCCGCGTGCCGGAACACGGCGTTCTGGCCGCAGTGGTCGAAGTGCAGGTGAGTGTTGATGACCAGGTCGATGTCGCCCGGGGTCATGTCCAGGTCGGCCAGCGCGTCCGCGGCCGAGCGGTTGACCACGCGCCAGTCGCTGAGCAGCTTGTCCGGCCCGCCGACACCGGTGTCCACCAGCGCCGCACCGCCCGGGTGGGTGACCACGAAGCCGTGCACCGGCCATCCAGTGCCGTCGACACCTTGGAGTTGCGCCAGGTGCAGCCGCTTGACCTCCAGGGACATCGGTGACCGCCTTCCCCCTCGTTACCCGTGCATTCGGGCCCTCATCGTCGCAGCATCCGGCCCGCGCGGTCCAATAGGGGCATGTGCACCGCGATCCTGAGCATCCGCCCGGGCGCCCCGGTACTGCTGGCCGGGTACCGCGACGAGCTTGTCGACCGGCCCTGGCAGCCGCCGGGGCGGCACTGGGCCGACCACCCCGGGCTGATCGGCGGGCGCGACCTGCAGGCCGGCGGGACCTGGCTGGCCGTCGCGCCGCAGGCCCGGCGGGTGGCCTGCGTGCTGAACGGGCGCGGCACGATGGCGGCCGCCGGGACCCGGCGCACGCGGGGCGTGCTGCCGCTGCAGGCGGCGCAGGACGGGAAGCTGGACCGGGACGGGCTCGCGGCGTTCGACCCGTTCCACCTGCTGAGCGCCGACCCGGACGGGGCGGCCCTGTGGAGCTGGGACGGCGCCGACCTCGTCCAGCGGGACCTGGCGGAGGGCCTTCACCTGGTGGTGAACAGCGGCCTGGCCGGCCAGGACGAGCCCATCGACCTGGAACATGAACGGGCCAGGATCGAGCATTTCCTGCCACGCTTTAACGCGGCGCCGCGGCCGGACCCGCAGCCGCGCGGCCCGGTCGGGGCGGCCTGGAGCGCGTGGCTGCCGCTGCTGAACGGTGACGGGCTGGCTCCCGGCGACCCGCACGCGCTGATCGTGCGGCGGGCCCTCGACGGCGGCCGGATCTGGGGCACGACCTCGGTCTCGCTGGTCGCGCTCGGGCCGGCCGGGCTGCGGTACGACTTCACCGCCGCGCCCGGCGACCCGGCGGGGTGGTACCAGGTTCCGGTGGAGCCGCGTTAGGGCTCCGCCGGGATTGGGTGCTGAAGCGCCCGATTACGGAGGTCGTTAACGCCTCGGGCGCACGTAGGTGACGGTCATCGGGTTGTTCAGGGCCATGATGACGGGCTGTGAGATCGGCGGGCTTGGCGCGGAGTAGCGCACGTTCGGCGCCGGGTCGTTGCCGGGACCGCCGGGGTTGTATAGCGGCTTGTACCGGCCGGTGGACGGAATCTCGACGGTGGTGATCCGCCGGGCCGCGGCCTCGCTGCCGTCGAGGACGACGTCGATGTAGTTGTCGCCGTCTTCGGAGTAGCAGTCGTCGTAGCGGGTTTCCTTCCGGCCCAGGTCGGCCAGGCCGACCACGCGCAAGGGGTGGCCGTCGATGAAGTAGGTCTTGCCCGCCCGGGTGAGCCTGACCGTCTTTCCCGAGGAGGTGACCGCGTCGACCCGGAAGTACTGGTCGTAACCGGTCGGCAGCAGGGCGCTAACACCATTGGGTGTCATCCCGCCCGTGGTGTACACGCGCAGCCGGAACTTCGCCTGCTTGCCGTAGAGGCTGACGCCGTCGTTGGGCAGGTCTTGCCGGAATATCCGGGGGCCGGTGTCGCCCACGGTCGACATCTTGCTGAGCTTCGCGGCAGCCAGCACCGGGCCGCCCCGCTCGGCCGGCGGGATGCCGGGATTGGTGTAGGGCGAGCCGCGCGTTGTGACCTTGAACCCGACCGCGCTCACTATCCGCCGGTGCGGCCCGACGAGCTTGAGCGTTGAGGAGCCGCGGACGACCTGGACCGAGGTCGGGTAGATGGCGCCTGGCTGCGTCGGCGGGACCCGGTTGCCGAAATGACCGAAGAGCACGGCCACGGACCGCTCGTTGTACTCGAAATTCGGCCAGATCGACGTGACCTGCGGAGTTACGCTGGTCCCGTTGTTGAGGTTGACCTTGAAGTCGTCGGCGTCGAGGGTGCTC
>DATAVV010000234.1:0-5577 GCA_036267555.1 Streptosporangiaceae bacterium
AGAACGCGATCGGGCTCGGCTGGGTCATGGTGTGCTTCGCCGTCCTCTGCGTGGTGGCGATCGGGTTCGTGTACCGGTTCCTGCCCGAGACCAAGGGCCTGTCGGTGGAACAGGCGGTCCACGTCTTCGAAAAGCAGGCCAAGGGCGAGACGGCCGCCGCCGCGTCCCCCGGCTAGCGATCCGGCCGGCCGGGATCAGGCCGCGGCTGGGACGCCGGCGCGCGGGCCGTTTCGCCCCGGATGGCGCGACCGGCTGGGTGGTGAGGTAGAAACCATACAGGCGAGATGTTGCGGCATTCCGGGTAGAGGACGGTGCCATGCGGTTGCGGCCGGGGGTAGCGATTGACCTTGGCACGGTCAACACGCTCGTCTACGTCTCCGGACGCGGGATCGTCCTGGACGAGCCGTCCGCGATCGCCATAGATCGAGCTACCGGGCGGGTGGCCGCCGTGGGCCACGCCGCGGACGCCCTGGCCGGCAAGGACCCGGAGGACATCGACGTCATCCATCCGCTGCGCGACGGCGTGATCGCGGACCTGGAGGCGGCCACGGCCATGCTGCAGGGCTTCCTGCGCCGGGCCCGGCTGCGCCGCGGGCTGCTGCGGGCCGCGGCCGTGGTGTGCGTCCCGAGCGGCGCGACCTGGGTCGAGCGGCGCTCGCTGGTCGCGGCGGTCGAGGCCCAGCGGCCCCGTTGCACGGTCCGCCTCGTGGACGAGCCTGTCGCCGCCGCGGCGGGCGCGGGCATCGGCCTGGCCGACGGGACCGGCGCGTTCATGGTGGACATCGGCGGCGGGACCACCGAAGCCGCGGTGCTGGCCGGCGCCCACGTGGTGCGCTCCCGGTCGCTGCGCCTGGCCGGCAACGCCATGGACGAGGCGATCGTGGCGGCGGTCAAGGCCGAACTCAGCCTGCTCATCGGCCGCAACGCCGCCCGGAGCCTGAAGATGACGCTCGGGCTCGGTGAGGGCGCGGCCGAATGGATCGAGGTGGTCGGCGTGGACGCCGCGCGCCGCACGCCCCGGGTCGAGTACGTCTCGGGGCGGCTGGTCGCCGACGCGCTCGACCACACGGTCGCGGCGATCGCCGAGGCCGCCCAGGAGATGCTGTCCGATATCCCGCCCAACCTGGCCGAGGACGTGGTGCGCGGAAAGATCCGCCTGGCCGGGGGCGGCGCCCTGCTCCCCGGCCTGGCCAGCAAGATCGAGGCGGTGGCCGATATCCCCGCCTACGTCGTGGACGACCCGCTGCGCTGTGTCATCCGGGGAGCGGCCGAGATCCTCGAGCACACCGACCGGACCTGAACGACCTGAGCAGGGAGAATGGTCGCGTGACCGGCACCGACCTACTCCAGGACGCGACCGCGGAACTGTACTCGTGCGACCCGGACGCCTTCGTGGAGCGCCGCAAGGCTCTCACCGCGCAGGCGCGGGCGGCCGGGCAGAGGGCGGCGGCGAAGCAGATCGCCGCGCTGCGCAAGCCCACCCGGCCGGCCTGGGTGGTCAACCGGCTGGTCCAGGCCGCGCCCGAGGTGCCCGGCGAGCTGGCCAGCCTGGGCGACGAGTTGCTCACGGCGCAGCGGGACCTGGACGGCGCGGCGATCAGGGAACTCTCGCAGCGGCGGCGCCAGCTCATCGAGACCCTGGTGCGCCGGGCGTTCACGCTCACCGGCCAGCAGGACCCGCCCGCCGCGCTGCGCGACGAGGTGGCCGCCACGCTCGCCGTCGCACTGGCCGACCCGCGGGTCGCCGCGGAACTGGCCACCGCCACGCTGACCCGGGCCGCCCACGGCGAGGGCTTCGGCCCGCCCGGCCCGCCGGAGCTGTCGGTGCTGCCGGGCGGCGGCGCCGGGGCGGAGGCGGAGACTCAGACGCAACCCGACGCCGCGCCCGGCCGGCCTGGACGCGCCCGGCAGCCGGCCCGGCCCAGGCAGACGGCGCAGGAACGGGCCGAGGCCAGCGCGAAGGCGAAGGCTGAGGCGCAAGCTCGGGCCGAGGCCGAGCGCGAGCGGCGCCGCCAGGAGAACGTGGCCGCGGCCGAGCAGGCAGTGACCGCCGCCGGCCAGGCCGCCGAGGCCGCGACCGCCGCCGAGCAGGAGCAGGAGAACCTGGTCGAACGGCTGGAGGTCCAGCTCGCCGACGCTCGCGAGGCGCTGGCCAAGACCAGGTCCACCGCGCGGCGGGCCAGGAACCGGCAGCACCAGGCCCGCCAGGCGCTCACCCGGCTGCGCCCATGACGGGTGACCAGGCCGAGGACCCGGCCGAGGACCCGGCCGAGGACCCGGCCGAGGACCTCCGCCGCGCCGCCCGCCGCGCCGCCGACCTCGCCGTCGATCACCCACCGCTGGTCAGCAGCCCGCCGCCGGGCACGCTGCGGTAGCCGACGCGCGGACTCGCTGGCCCTGGACCCGCACAAGTGGCTCGGCGTGCCCGTCGACTGCGGCGGCCTGCTGGTCCGCGAGCCGTCCGCGCTGCGGGAGGCGTTCAGCCTGGTGCCGCCGTACCTGAAGGACAACCACGCGGACGGCCACGCGAGCGGTTCCGGCTGGTTTTCCGAGTACGGCCCGGAGCAGACCCGCCCGTTCCGCGCCCTGCGGGCCTGGGCCACCCACTCGGGCGCCTGGTCGATCAGGCACCCGACCTGGAGCGGGCCGCGCCGGTGGTCACCTCGATCGTCGCGTTCCGGTGCCGCCCGCCGGGCCTGACCGAGAGCCAGGCCGACGCGCTCAACACCGCGATCCCGGCCGCGGTGCAGCGCCGCGGCCGGGCGTTCCTGACCGGGACCGTTCTCGCCGGCCGCCCCGCGCTGCGTGCCTGCCTGATTCACCCCGGCACCACCGAGGACGACCTCGCGATCCTCCTCGACGAGATCCGCGCCGTTATATAGGCCATAACGCGGCGCCGTGGCCCGCCTGGCCCTGTCGGGCCCGGCCGGGTGCTCGTTACCATGCTGCGGTGAGCGACTACGAACTGGTCCACGCATACGACACGGTCAACCTGTACCAGCGCGGCTCCGCCGCGAAAATCGAGCTCAACCGGCCCGACCGGCTGAACGCGTGGAACGAGCAGTTCGCTGCCGATCTGCTCGCCGCGCTGACGACGGCCCGCGACGACCCGGGCGTCCGCGCGGTGATGATCACCGGCGCCGGGCGGGCGTTCTCCAGCGGCGCCGACCTGCGCGACAGCGGCCGCACCGCACCGGACGCGCCCGACCTGTTCACCAGGCTCACCGGTCAGTACCATCCGGTCCTGCTGACGATCCGCAGGATGCCCAAGCCGGTCGTGAGCGTGGTCCGCGGCGCCGCGGCCGGGATCGGCCTGTCGCTCGCCCTGTTCTGCGACCTGGTCATCGCGGCCGAGTCGTCGTTCTTCCTGCTCGCGTTCGTGAACATCGGCCTGGTCCCGGACGGCGGCTCGTCGCTGCTCGTGCCCTCGCGGGTGGGGTTCGCCCGCGCCGCGGAGATGGCCATGCTGGGCGAGCGGCTCGGCGCGCCGCAGGCCCTGGAGTGGGGCCTGATCAACCGGGTCTGGCCGGACGGCGAACTGGCCGACCGCGCCGACGAGCTCATCGACAAGCTGGCCAGCGGGCCGACCAGGTCCTACGCGGGCATCAAGCGCCAGCTCAACCAGTGGCTCTTCGAGCGGATGGAGACCCAACTCGAGTTCGAGGCCCACATCCAGCAGGAGATGGGCGGCTCGGCCGACTTCGCCGAAGGCGTCACCGCGTTCGTCGAGAAGCGCGAGGCCCGCTTCACCGGCCGGTGAGCCGCGTTAAGGCTGTCTCGACGGCCGCCGGGACCGCGCCGGGACCGAGCGGGGACGGTTACGGCGATCGGCGGGCGGATAAGACTTCAGTGGCGCGACCACCTGACCGGTGCTCGCCCGGATCCATGGTGAAGGAGCGGCGATGCTCGGCTTCGGCGTGACGTTCATGGCTGACCCGCCGGTGTCGGAGATCGTCGGCCGGACCAAGCTCGCCGAGGACAACGGCTTCAGCCACGTGTGGATGTGGGACAGCCATGTGCTGTGGCAGGAGGTCTACCCGATCTTCGCGCTGATGGCCGCGGCGACCAGCGACATCCACATCGGGCCCTGCGTCACCAACCCCGTGACCAGGGACCCGAGCGTGACCGCGGCGGCCATGGCCACGCTGAACGAGATCTCCGGCGGCCGGATGGAGCTGGGCATCGGGCGCGGCGACTCGGCGCAGCGGGTGCTGGGCCGCGATCCGGTGAGCGTGACCGCGCTGGAGCACGCCTGCCACACCATCCGCGACCTGGCCGAGGGACGCGAGGCCGAGATCGGCGGCACCCCGGTGCAGCTCAAATGGTCGGAAGGCCGGCGGCTGCCGGTCTGGGTCGCCGCGTACGGGCCGCAGGCGCTGCGCTGCGCCGGGCGGGTGGCCGACGGCCTGATCATGCAACTCGCCGACCCGTTCATCATCGAATGGTCCCTGCGCTACCTGCGCGAAGGCGCCGAGCAGGCGGGCCGGGACCCGGCGGACATCAAGATCATGGCCGCGGCCCCGGCCTTCATATCCGAAGACCTGGCCTATGCCCGCGAGCAGGTGCGCTGGTTCCCGGCCCTGGTCTCCAACCACGTGGTCGATCTGGTCCACCGCTACCACGAGGGCGAACTCCCGGCCGAACTGACCGCGTACATCGGGCAGCGCGAACTGTACGACTACGCCCACCACGGCCGGATCGGCTCGGAGAACGCCGGGTTCGTCTCCGACGAGGTGGTGGACAGGTTCTGCGTGCTCGGCACCGCGGCGCAGGTGCGGGACAAGCTGGGTCAGCTACGGGACCTGGGCGTGCAGCAGTTCAACGTCTATTCCATGGTCGACGACCCGAGGGCGCTGATCAGCGCCTTCGGGCGTGAGATCATCCCGGCTTTTCTGTCGTGAGGCAGCCGAAGGAGGGACATCGGTGCGAACGGTACGAGCGGCGCTGATCCAGGCCCACGCGAACATGCCCAAGCAGGAGGCGATCGACAAGCACATCAAGATGATCGCGGACGCTGCTGGCCAGGGCGCCCAGGTGGTGGGCCTGCAGGAGATCTTCCACGGCCCGTATTTCTGCGCCGAGCAGGACCCGAAGTGGTATGACACCGCGGAACCGGAGGACGGCCCGACCGTGACCCGGATGCGGGAGGTGGCCCGCGAGCACGGCATCGTGCTGATCGTGCCGTGGTACGAGGAGGCCCAGCCCGGCGTCTACTACAACACCGCCTGCGTGATCGAGCGGGACGGGACCGTGCTCGGCAAGTACCGCAAGACCCACATCCCGCACGTCGGACCCTGTTTCTGGGAGAAGTTCTACTTCAAGCCGGGCAACCTCGGCTATCCCGTGTGGGACACCTCGGTCGGCCGGATCGGCCTGATCATCTGCTACGACCGGCATTTCCCCGAGGTCGCGCGCGAACTGGGGCTCAAGGGCGCCGAGCTGGTGTTCAACCCGTCGGCGACCGTCGAGTCGCTGTCGAAGTACCTGTGGGAGCTCGAGCAGCCCGCGCACGCGGTGGCCAACGGGTTCTGGGTCGCGGCCAGCAACCGGGTCGGCGTCGAGTCGCCGCTGAACACG
>DATAVV010000235.1:0-25766 GCA_036267555.1 Streptosporangiaceae bacterium
GTTCTTCACCGGCGAGATGGCCTATCTGCAGCAGGGCCACGCGGCCTACCCGATGCGGCCCGGGCACGAGTGGTGCGGCACCGGCCGCCCGAGCACCGTCGACACCAGGACGATGGTGCTCAAGGACATCACCGCCGGATCTGACCCCGGGCGTACCTCGCGTCGCCTCCGGCGCAGGAGCAACCAGTCCGCCGTAATCAGTTTGAGACCGGGGAGGGCGGGCAGGCCCAAAAACTGCAGACGGACGTACACGAGGAATGAGGTGCAGACTTGCTTACGCTCACCGATCGGGCTGCGGAAACGATCCGCACCCTCACGTCCCAGCCGGGCATTCCGGCTGACACAGGCTTGCGCATGTCGCTGCAGGACAGCGATGCGGGCACCCTCGCGCTGTCGCTGGAAGGGCCACAGCCAGACGATTCCGTGATCGAGGACAGTGGGGCGCGCGTGTTCGTGCAGCGCGACGCAGCGGCGATCGTCGACGACCGGGAACTCGACGCCCAGCTTGACGAGCAGGGCCGGGCGTCGTTCATGCTCGGCAACCAGGACAGCCTGTAAGCCTCATCGGCGGGACCGCCGCGGGCAGCCACCCCTGCCCGCGTCGGTCCCGCTTGCGTACGGGCCGCCCTCTCAGGCCTGCTCGACGATCACGAGGCGGTTGCCGTCCAGCCGCTTCTCGAAGCCGAGCCTGCCGACGTAGAACGCGACGGCCCGGTCCTGGTCGGTGACGGGTACCGCCACCGTGCGCAGGCCGGTGATCCGGGTGGTGGCCTGGTCGTTCATATTCGTTGCCTCCTCGAACGTGACGGATGGGCGGGTCAGCGGTTGTACATCAGCGAACCGGGCGTGGTGAGCGTCTCGCCGGTCTCCAGCCAGGTCTTCAGGCCGGACAGGACCATGGGCCAGCCGCCGTAGAGCTCGGCGGGCGCGCCCTCGCGGAGCTGGTCGTGGGTGACGGTCAGCCGGCACGAGTCGCCGACGGGCTCGATCTCCCAGGTGACCCGCGAGGTGCCCTCGTCCCTGGCCGCCTCGCTCCACAGCACGTTCATGGCCTCGACCAGGCGGCGGGGCGGGTCCGCCTCGAGGATCTCGCCCTCGGTCAGCAGCCCGGGCGCGCCGGGGTGGCTCATCTCGACGCGGGCGCCGGGCGTCCAGTCCGAGCTGACCGCGCAGCCGAACTGGTACTTGCTCCGGATCGCGCCGTCGGTGATCGCCTCCCAGAGCCGCTCCGGCGTCGTGCGGATATAGATCTCGAACACCTTTTCCATGGTCCCCTCCAGGGTCTGCTTGATGTCGCTCAGCACGGCCGCCCAGGGCTCGGCGTACTTGCTCACCCACCGGTCGTGGACCAGCCGGATCGGGACCGGGTTCAGGAAGTGGAGCTTCTCCCGCCCGCGCCGCCTGGTCACCACCAGGCCCGCCTCCTCAAGCTGCCTGAGGTGCTTCATCACGCCGAAGCGCGTCATCGGGAAGCGCTCCTCCAGTTCGCTCAGCGTCTGCCCGTCGCGGCGGAACAGCTCGTCGAGCAGGCTCCGCCGGGTGGGATCGGCGAGCGCCTTGAACACCTCGTCCATGCCCCCAAAATAGGTGACCGATTGGTCACATGTCAAGTTACGAAGCGCGGTCAGGTCCCGGTCCCGGCCCCGGCCAGTTCGGCCACCGTGGCGATCGTGGCGAAGCGGCCGGCCAGCGCGTACTCGGTGCGCGCGATCACGTCCGCCACGGGCAGCGTCAGGGGATCGGCCACGATGTCGGCCACGCTGCGGCCCGGCGGCGCGTCCCGGTGCTCGATCGGGGAGGTCGCGGTCGCGTCGGTGACGAACGTGACGCCCTAGCCGAAGTCGGAGGCGAGCCGCGCGGTCGTCTCGCAGCACTGCTCGGTCCTGATGCCGCACACCAGCAGGTCGGTGACGCCGTCGGAGATGGCACCCCACAGCGGATCCTGCCGGAACGATTCCTGGACGTCGATCACGATCAGCGCTCTGCTCATGTCCCCAGCCTGGACCGCACGTGGCCTGCCAGGGAAGACCACATCACGCCGCAAAGCGGGCCGATCCGGCCACCGCGCGTCAAAAGATCGAGCGGCGTGCCACCTCCCCCCGGCGCCGGCGGTCGGATATCGTGTGGGCAATGATCAATTGGCCCCGCAGCGAGGTCGGCTGATGAGGTATGGAGGCATCGAGGCGGGGGGCACCAAGTGGGTGTGCGGGATCGCCGAACGCCCAGGTCAGCCGCTGAAGACCGAGACGTTTCCCACCACCGGCCCGGCCGAGACGGTGCAGCGGGCGACGCGTTTCTTCACCGAGAACGGCCCGGTCGACGCGCTTGGGGTGGGCGCGTTCGGACCCGTTGACCTGCGCCGCGACTCGCCCACCTGGGGGACGATCACCACCACGCCCAAACCGGGCTGGGGCGACACCGACCTGGTCGGCGCGCTGCGGTCCGGGCTCAAGGTCCCGATCGCGCTGGACACCGACGTCAACGCGGCCGCGCTCGGCGAATGGCGGTGGGGCGCGGCGGCCGGGCTCGAGACGTTCTTCTACATCACGGTCGGCACCGGGATCGGCGGGGGCGCCGTGGTCAACGGCGCCATCCTGCACGGGCTGCTGCACCCGGAGTTCGGGCACATGCGCATCCCGCACGACCGGGCCGCCGACCCGTTCGACGGGATCTGCCCCTACCACGGCGACTGCCTGGAGGGCCTGGCCTCGGGCGAGGCGATCCGGCAGCGCTGGGGCCGCCGCGGCGAGGATCTGTCCGGCCCCGCGGCCTGGGAGACCGAGGCCGAGTACCTCGCGCTCGCCCTGGTCAACGTCATCTGCATGCTCTCGCCGCAGCGGATCATCATCGGCGGCGGGGTGGCCAAGCAGCCCACGCTGCTGCCGCTGGCCCGGCAGCGGGTCCGCGAACTGCTGGCCGGCTACCTGCGCGCGCCCGAGCTGACCGACGCCGACGCGATCGGCCGCTACATCGTCACGCCCGAACTGGGCGGCAGTTCCGGTGTCATCGGGGCCATCGAGCTCGCCCGCGACGCCACCGAAGCCGGCTGACCATCCTTTAGGGCCTTAACGCGGCCGGGCGGTCATTCTGGCTCCTCCCGGGCCCAGTCGGTCACGAGCTCGTCGAGAACGGCGAGCGGCACGGCGCCGTTGCCGAGCACGACCCCGTGGAAGGCGCGGATGTCGAACTCGGCACCGAGGCTGGCCTCGGCCTGCGCGCGCAGCCGCTGGATCTCACGGCGGCCGACCATGTAGGCCAGGGCCTGGCCGGGCCAGCCGATGTAGCGGTCGATCTCGTTGCTGACGTTGGCCTGGGTGGTAGCCGTGTTGCGCCACATGAACTCCATGGCCTGGGACCGGGACCAGCCATGGTGGTGCATGCCGGTGTCGACGACCAGCCGGCAGGCGCGCAGCGCGTCGAACGACAGCATGCCCAGCCGCTGCAGGTCGGAGGTGTACAGGCCCATCTCGTCGGCCAGCCGCTCGCAGTACAGGCCCCAGCCCTCCACGTAGCCGCAGACCTCGGCGTCCAGGAACCGGCGGAACGCGGGCAGGCCGGTCAGCGTCTGGGCCGACGCGACCTGCAGGTGGTGGCCGGGCGTGCTCTCGTGGAACGAGAGGGCCTCGTACTCGTAGACGTAACGCTGCCGTGGCTCGGTGGTCAGCACGCAGTGGGCGCCGGGCCGCAGCCCGCCCGCGGCCGGGGGCCGGTAGTAGGCCAGCGGCGCGTTGCCCGCCTCGACCGGGTCGATCTCCTCGATCACGCAGTCGGGGATGTCGAAACGCGGGAACCAGCCGTCGCGGGCCTCCTCGGCCCGGCGCAGGGCCTCGGTCACCGTGGCCACGATCTGCGCGGAGTCGGTGAAGCGCAGCGAGGTGTCCTCGCGCAGCCGCCGCAGGATCTCGGGGACGTCGGTGACGCCCAGCACCCGCCCGCCGAGTTCGGCCCACTCCTCGCGCAGGGCCGCGAGGCAGTCCAGGCCGATCTGGTGGATCTCCTCCGGGGCCAGCCCGGTGGTGGTGTGCCGGCGCACCGCGGCCCGGTACCCCTCCGGGCCGCCCGGCACGAAACAGATGCCGACCTGCTCGTCGGAGCGCGCGACCGGCAGCATCTCGTCGCGCAGGCAGGCGACCAGGCGGCGCAGCGCGGGCCGGATCTCGCCCGCGACGATCGCGGCGGCCTCGCGGCGGAACGCGGCCTCGTCCGTCCCTTCCGGCAGGCGGACGGCCACCATCACGTCCTGCGTCACGTCCCGGCCGATGTGGCCCTCGATCTGCTCGATGGCCTGCCGCGTCCCGACCTCGGTCGAGATCCGGCCGTCCTGCCGGGCCTGCGTGTAGCGGTGCGCGGCGGCGTCGAAGTACCCGCCGAGCCCGCGCAGCCGCCGCAGGTAGCCCGCCACGGCCTGCGCGCTGTCCAGCAGCGCGGTGGGAACGGACATGAACGCCATCGCCTGGGGCGAGACGTAACCGCCCGCTCCCGCGTTGGCCTCCCAGAGGCCGTGCTCCAGGTCGGAGCGGGCCGCCCAGGCCAGGTGCCCGAGCACCGCGTGGTTGACCCGGCCCGCCTCGCCCAGCAGGCCCGCGTCGATGCTGGCCAGGGCCGCGCTGACCCGCCCGATCCGCTCCGCGTCACCGGCCGCGCCCGCCCGGCTCGGGTCGGGCACCAGGTCGTCGAATCCCGACGCGCCGACCTGGGTGGCGCTGAACGGATCCGCCGTGTGGACGACGTCGAAGAACTCCTCGCTGAGCCGGTCCAGTTGCGCCTGTGCCTGCTGGGATTCTGGAGTGTGGCGTGGCTGGGTCATGGTGCGACGTTATCGCCGCAGGTAGGCGCGTATTGCCAGGACTCCGCAGACGACGGTGATGCCCGCGCACCAGGCGAGGCAGATCGCGGTGTACTGGCCACTCGAGTGGTCCAGCACCCGGGCGGCGGCCGGGCCGTCCAGCAGCGACCGCACGGTGTCGGCCACGGGCCGTGATCTGGACCAGCAGGTCGGCCGCGGCCCGCCCGGCCAGCAGCGAGGACCGCGGGGTGGGCAGCGACCGCAGCCGGTCGGTGAACCCGGAGCCGGTGTCCTGGGCCAGGCCCGCGGCGCTGGTGAAGCCGAGGAAGATCAGGTCCTGCACGATCATGGCGGGCACGATGTAGTCCACGTAGGACAGGCCCGGCACCGGGATCGCGCCGCCGAACACGTACCGGAACAAGGTCAGGAACAGCACCGGCGAGGTGAGGGCGGCGATGACGGCCTGCGGCGTGCGGGCCAGCCGCAGCAGTTGCCGGCGCGCCACGGTGAGCGGATCGGTGACCAGGGCGCTCGCGGGCAGGCGGTTGGGGTGGGCCAGCGCCACGGGCCACCCGTCGGCGCTGGCTGGAGCGTTGGCGGCGGCGTTCGTGAGCGAGAGCCCTCCAGCGGCGGGGCCGGGCGCGGCGCGCCGGCCAGCGTGACATAGACGTCCTCGAGCGTTCCCGGCCGCCGGGCCGGGTGCGGCGGCCGGTGCGTCAGATGCGTCAGATGCGTCAGCGCGGCAGAGGCAGTTCCTGGCCCGGGGCACGGACGTCTTCCGCGGCTACCTGACCGCGGAGATCATGCTGGCTCACGTCACCGCGCAGGCCCTGGGCCTGTCCAGCGCCGACTTCTTCGGGCTCAACATCGTGGCCATGCGCGGCCCGGTCACCGCCGGTGACCTGGCCCTGGGCACCGGCCTGACCAGCGGCGCCGCCACCCGGATGATCGACCGCCTGGAGGCGGCCGGGTTCGTGCGCCGGGTGCACGACACCGCCGACCGGCGCCGGGTGCACGTGGAACTCGCCACCGATCGCAAGGGTGAGATCGACGCCGCCCTCGAGCCCAACCGCCGTCACCTGGCCGACGTCTTCCTCACCTTCACCCACGACCAGCTCGGCGTGCTCTTCGACTACTTCGAGCGCGCCACCCCCGCGCTCCTGGCCGCCGCCGAAGAGATCCAGTCCCGGCCCGCCCGGCCCGCCTGACCCATGCCGCCCGACATGTACATGCCAGCACGCATGTACATGTCAGCACGCATGTACATGTCAGCACACATGTACATGCGGTGGGACATGTAGCTGAGGTTAGGCCCAGTGCTGGTCCCAGAACCGGGACTGCTGGGTGCCGTCGACGTCGGTGAAGCCGTACTCGCGGGCCAGTTCGGGCGTGGTGAGGACCCGGCCGGACTTGGCGCCGACGCCGGGGTCGGCGGCGAGCGCCGCGATGCCCCGGCCGGGGAACTCGGCGGACTCGGTCATCGCCAGATCACCGGGGGTTAGGTTCATCCGCTCCATGCGCATCCAGCCCGGCGAGACCGCCACGCAGGTGACGCCGTGCGGGCGCAGGTCGTCGGCTAGCTTCTCGGTCAGCTTGTTCGTCGCGGTCTTGACCGTCTCGTAGAACGCGTGGCCGTGCGGGCGGTCCAGGACCCAGGTGATGTTCACGATCAGCCCGCGCCGGGCCTCGATCATCAGCGGGGCGGCCAGCCGGGAGGCGAACGCGGCGGCGCGCAGGCCGCCGGTGAACATCAGGTCCCAGTGCCGCCACTCGATCTCCCAGAACGCCAGGGCCGGGTCGGGCCCGATCTCATAGCCGCTCCAGGCGTTGTTGACCAGCAGGTCGAGCCGGCCCTGCTCGCCCGCGATGCGGGCGAACACCGCCTCGGCCTGGGCGTCGTCGGCGTGATCGCAGGGCAGCGCGATGCCGGTCCCGCCGCGCGCGGTCACCGCGTCGGCGGTGTCGTCGATCGTGCCGGGCCGGCCCAGGGTCGTGGGGCGGCCGCGGACGCTGCGGCCGGTCACGTACACGGTCGCGCCCCGCTCACCGAGCACGAGCGCGATGCCCTTGCCGCATCCTCGGCTGGCGCCGGTCACCAGCGCCACCGTTCCTTCACGTCGCTGCATGGCAACCGACCGTACGGGGTTAACCCGTCAGAACCTGTCCAGTATTGTCGGGACCGTGCGGGCGAGTCGGCTGGTGGCGCTGCTCCTGCTGCTGCAGGCGCGCGGGCGGATGACCGCGGCCGGGCTGGCCAGCGAGCTTGAGGTGTCGCCGCGGACGATCCAGCGGGACGTGGAGGCGCTGGCCGCGGCCGGGGTGCCGGTCTACTCCGAGCGGGGGCGGGACGGCGGCTACCGCCTGGTCGGCGGGTACCGCAGCCGGCTGACCGGCCTCGATCCCGACGAGGCTCGGGCGCTCGTGGCCGTCGGGACGGCCGCCCCGGCCCGCGAACTCGGGCTCGGCCAGGCCCTGATGTCCGCCCGGCTGAAGCTGATCGCCTCGCTGCCGGCCGGGCTCCGCGACGACATGTCGGCCGCGGCGAGCCGGTTCCACCTCGACGCGCCGGGATGGTTCGCCCGGCAGCGTCCCGTCCCGTTCCTGGAGGCCCTGGCCGAGGGCGTCTTCGGTGACCTGGTCGTCGAGGCCCGCTACCGGGGACGCTCCGGGCCGCGTGCGTGCCGCCTCGAGCCGCTCGGGCTGGTGCTCAAGGCCGGCACCTGGTACGTGGTCGCCGGAGAGGGCGGCGGGGACGGCGAGCGCGGCGGGGAGGGAGTGGGCGGGAGGAACCGCGACGTGCGCGGCTACCGCGCGGACCGGTTCGACGCGGCGGCCGTGACCGATCAGCGCTTCGGCCGGCCCGACGGGTTCGACCTCGGCGCGTTCTGGTCGGCCTGGATCGAGGAGTTCGAGCGCTCGCTGCCGGTGGTGACGATCACCGTCCGGGCGCGCGCCGACCGGGCCGGGACGGTGCTACGGGCCCTGCGGCGGGCGGTCGAGCCCGGTTACCTGGGGCAGGTGGACTGGGATGTCGCGCCGGATCCGGAGGGCTGGGTCCGGCTGCTGCTCCCGTTCGAGAAACTGGAGTACGCGCGGGTCAGCCTGCTCGGCCTCGGCCCGGACGTGGAGGTGCTCGCCCCCGGGGAACTGCGGGGCCAGATGGCGGCGGCCGCGGCCGGGCTGACCGCGCTGTATTTATAGATCATCGGGCCGACGTCCCGCGGGGCGGCGCGGCCGGGCTACCCTCGGTCTATGGCCCTGTCTGTGGCGTTTCACATTCCCAGCCCGTCGGTGAACGGCTTCCACCTGGGCCCGCTGTTCGTCCACTTCTACGGCCTGATGTACGTGGTGGCGATCACGCTCGCGGTGATCATCACGCGGCGCCGGTGGAGGGCCGTGGGCGGCGATGCCACGCTGGTCACGGACGTGGCGACGTGGGTGGTTCCGGCCGGGATCGTCGGCGCGCGGATCTACTTCGACGTCACCACCCCGTTCGACATCACGCCGCACACGTGGTGGGGGCCGCTGGCGGTCTGGAACGGCGGGCTTGGCGTCTGGGGCGGGATACTGGCCGGGGCGCTGGTCGGGATCTGGCGCGTGCACCGGGCCGGGGCCGACTGGCGGCTGTTCGCCAACGCGATCGCGCCCGCGCTGCTGGTCGCCCAGGCCATCGGGCGGATCGGCAACTACTTCAACCAGGAACTGGTCGGCAAGCCAACGAGCCTGCCATGGGCCCTGGAGGTCTCGCCCGCGCACCGGCCCGCCGGGTACCTGGGCTTCAGCACGTTCCAGCCCTCGTTCCTTTACGAGCTGATCTTCGACCTGGCGCTGGCCGCGCTGCTGGTCTGGCTCGGGCACCACCGCAACATCCGCCCGCCCGGCCTGCTGGCCCTGTACGTCGCGGGTTACTCGGCTTACCGGATCTTCGAGGAGACCATCCGGGTCGACTCGTCGGCCCACCTCCTCGGGCTGCGGCTGAACTTCTACATCGCGATCGTCGGGACCGCGGCCGGGATCGCCTGGTTTGCCTGGAGCCAGCGGCGCCGGCCCGAGCCGGAACCAGCCCTGCCGGCCGAGCCCGGCGACTCCGCCGAGTCGGAGCCGGCCGCCGAGTCGGAGCCGGCGGCCAGCGAGTCGTAGCGACCGGTCAGGAGCGCATGTCGACCGCGTTCACCCGGACCGGGCGGATGGTGACCACCACGCGCTTGTCCCCGGGCCCGTCGTGGTCGCGCAAGTTGGACTGGTACTTCGCGCCGACCCGGTCGGCAAAGGCGTAGTCGTCGTCCGCCGAGATCTCCGCGTCGCCGCGCAATTCCAGGTACCGGTAGGGCACGGCCAGGTCGAGCAGGAACAGGCTCACGGCCGGGTTGGCCCGCATGTTCTTGGTCTTCTGGCGGGAGGTGTTGAGCGAGAGGCTGACCGTGTCGCCCTCGGCGAGGTACCAGACCTCCGATAGCTGGGGACGGCCGTCCGGGCCGACGGTGCCGAGCGTGGCGACCTGGCCGTCGAGCAGGTCGCGGTGGGACGCCGGGATCTCGGGCATGGCTCTCCTTCGGGTGGCAGCGGGCGAACTCGGGCGGCCAAGGATAAAACCTAGCCTGGTCCAGGGTCGTCAGGCGGCCAGAGCTTCTTGATGGTGTCCTTGCATTGGTCAGGTCGATCAGGAATTCAGGCTGCACGGCGGGTGCTGAGCTCGGCGGGCGTGAGGTGATCGACGCGGCCCGGCGGGCACCGCGTTCCTCTACGGCCATTCGTCCGGCGCCTCGCTGGCCCTCGAAGCGGCCGCCCAACTGGGCGGCTACGTCGCCAGGCTGGATGCGCCAGGCTCCGTTCTGGTCCGGCCTTGAGGCTCTCGCGCCCACGCTGGCCTGCAACATCGGCCCCGACCTGCTCGGCGCGGTGCTCGCCGAGTTCTTCGCTGGAGCGTAACGGCCCCAGAAAGCCTCAGAAAGAGGGCGGCGTGATCGCGGAGATCGCTAACAGGGGGCGCCGGCCGGTGTTGCGCAGCAGATGCGGCAGGCTGGCCTGGAACGTCGCGGCGTCACCGGTGCGCAGGTCGATGGCGTCGTCGCCGAGTTCGAGCGTGCCGTGGCCCGAGATGATCACCAGGCATTCCTCACCGGGGTGGCTGATCGGCTCGGGCGCCGAGGCCTGGCCCGGGTCCATCCTGACCTCCATGACCTCCAGCCGGCCCTGCAGGGACGGGGTCAGCAGTTCGTAGCGCGCGCCCGACCGGGCCAGCCCGACGGTCTTGCGGTCGCCGCGGCGCACGACGGTCGCGGCCCCGGTGTCGGCGGGCAGGAAGAACCGGAACACCGGCACGCCGAGCGCGGCGGCCAGCCGGCGCAGGGTCGTCACCGAGGGCTGTACGGCCCCGGACTCGATCTGGCTGATCGCGGCCGCGCTGAGCCCGACCTTCCGGGCCAGCGACGCGATCGTCAGCCCGCCCTGCTCGCGCAGCGCGCGCAGGGCCGTGCCGGGGTCGGCCGGGGCCTCGGCCTCACCCGGGACCCGCGCCTCCTGCGGGCCCGCCGGTCCGGGCGGGCCGGGCGGCGGACTAGCCATAGAGCCCCTTCTGGCCGACTTGCATGCCCAGCAGGAGCATCGCGACCAGCACGCGCATGGCCTCTGGGTAGTCCTGCGTGACGTACTCCACCGTGCGCGGCGCGGTTAGCCGGACGCCGGGGATGAGCGCGCACGTGGCCGCGATCGTGGTCGTGTTCCACTCGATCCCGATGGAGTAGGGCGGGCTGAGCCGGTACGGCTCGAACCGGCTGCGCTCGGCCACGGCGCGCGCGGTGGCCTCCCTGATCCGGTCCTGCGCCACCTGCGGGTGCAGGCAGTTGGCCGTGAACATGTCGATCCCGTCCTTGACCGCGACCGTGCCCACCTCGCCGAGCACGCGTTGCGCCTCCTCGCCGACCGCGGCGTCGCCGGCGACGACCAGCACGGGGATGCCGAAGTGCCCGGCGTAGGCGGCGTTCAGCCTGGTCTCGCCCGTGGGCTCGCCGTTGAGGTAGACGTTGTGGATTTCCTTGCCGAGCAGAGTGTGGTTGAGCACGCCGCCCTCGGTCCCGGCGCAGGAGTGGTAACCGACAAAGACCGCGCCGTCGAAAGAGGAATCGAGACCCTGAACCATGCACATCGACTTGTGAAAACCCTTTATCGTGCGGGCGCGCGGGTCCAGCTTCTCCAGCAGCAGGTTGCGCATGATCCAGTGCGAGTCGTTGACGAGAACCTCGCCGGCCCCGCCGTCGTAGGCGCCGAGGATCGCCGCGTTCGCGTCGCCGGTCATGAACATCCGGCCCCGTTCGTAGTCCGCCCCGCCGGGCAGCACGTCCTCCGGGTCGGTGATCCCGGACACGCCCTCCATGTCAACCGAGACGAAGATCTTCGGGGGGGTCTGGGGGGGTCGTCCCCCCGAGGTAAGCGCTGTCATGTTGCCCCCTGTCCCGCCATCGACGTGGGCATAGCCGGCGCCGAAGATGATATTGACCGGTAACAACCGTAGGTGTAGCTTACGCGCCATTAGGTTGACTTATGTATAGGTCGTAGGGGGTGTTGTGTCGGATCCCGGGCGCGCGCACGCTGACCAGCCGGACCAGGCCCACACGCAAGAGGCCCTGGAATCGCTCGGCTACAAGCAGGAACTGAACCGGTCGGTCAATTCGCTCGGCCACGTCGCTTTGATCCTGTCCGACATCACCCCCACCGCCTCGCTGCTCGTGGTCGGCACCGCGGTCGTCGCCGTGGCGGGCACCGGCTCGGTCTGGGCCTACATCATCGGCTGCTTCATCGCCGTGAACGTGGCGCTGTGCATGGGCGAACTCGGCTCGATGTTCCCCGTGGCCGGCGGGCTGTTCTCGATCGTCACCCGGGTGCTGGGCAAGGCCGCCGGCTTCGTGGCCATGATCGACTACATGGGGCAGGCGGTGTTCCTGCCCGCGAGCGTGGCCATCGGCATCGGCACGTATGTGCACGCTCTCGACCCAAGCCTGCCCACCAACGTGATCTCCGGCTGCGGCATGATCCTGGTCACCGGGGTCGCGCTGCTGCAGATCAAGGCCAACGCCTGGCTGACCGGGGTCTTCCTGGCCATCGAGCTGATCGTGGTCGGAGCGCTCGCCGTGGCCGGGCTCACGCACCTGCACCAGCCGCTGTCGATCCTGTCCCACACGGTCGGCCCGAACGGGCACGGCGGCCTGTCGCCGGTGGCCACGAGCGCGATCATCGCCGCCCTGGCCACGGCCTTGTTCTCCGTGAACGGATACGACAGCGGCATCAACTTCGCCGAGGAGGTCCTGGGCTCGGCGAAGGCCGTCGGCCGGGCTGTGATCGCGGCCGCGCTGATCGGGATCTTCTTCGAGATCGTGCCGTTCATCGCGATCGTGTTCGGCGCGCACAACCTGGCGGCGTTCGTGAACTCGGGGACCCCGATGACCGAGGTCGCGGGGGAGGCGTACGGGAACACGTTCGTCACCTTGATCACCTACGGCGCGCTGATCGCGATCTTCAACGCCTCCGTGGCCATCACCCTGCAGTTCTCGCGGATCGTGTGGGCCAGCGGCCGGGATTTCGCCTGGCCCGAGCCGGTCAGCTCGTGGATCGCGAAGGTCGAGCACAGGCGCGGTGCCCCCTGGGTCGCCACACTGATCGTGGGCGCGCTGGCCACCGCGCTGTGCTTCCAGTCCTCGCTGATCACCGTGGTCACGTTCACGGCCGTGCTGATCGTGGTGCTGTACGGGCTGATCGCGATCTCGGCGCTGGTCAGCCGGGTCCGCCAGCGGCACCTGCCGCGGCCGTCGCGGATGCCGCTGTGGCCGGTCCCGCCGATCCTGGCGCTGGCCGGAGTGGTGCTGGCGCTGACCCAGCAGAAGCACTCCGACCTTCTCATCGCGGCGTGCCTGTTCGCGGCCGCGCTGATCTACTACTTCGCGTTCATCCGGCCCCGGCGGGGGCGCTACTGGACCGTGGCCGGCGCGGTCGCCGACCCGGGCGAGGCCGCGCCGGCCGCCACGGAGGCCGACTCCTCCTGAGGCACGAGGGCACCGCCGGGCGCGGCGGTGCCCTAGATCGCGTCCCGCTCGGGGGCGGCCGTTTCCGTGGCGCCGTCGCCGGGACGATTCTGCGCGATCCAGGTGTCGATGCGTTCCCACCAGTCATAGAGCCAGCGCACCTGGGCCTCGCGGTCGGCCGAGCGCGGCACGTCGCCGCCGCTGACCCGCCACCACGTGGCCCGGACGACCTGGTCCAGGGGCAGGCTGCGCCACACGTCGCCGACGCTGACCAGCCGGTCCAGGCCCGCGTGCGCCACGAAGATCACGTCCGCCGCGGGGCAGGCGGTGATGGCCGCGAGCGCGCCGCCGGCCTGCGGCGCGAGCACGTTGGGCATCTGCCGCGCCCGGTCGGCCAGGTCACGGTGGCCCGTCTGCTCCAGCCGGCGGATGCTCCGCTGCCACCGCCCCGGGGTCCAGTTGCCGCCCTCGGGGAAGATCAGCAGCGCGTCGTCGTCGCTGAGCCCGCGGGCCAGGCGCTTGATCTGCTCCGCGTACAGCCGGCTGCCCTGCCCGGCCTGGCGGCGCTGGATAAACACGTTCGGCAGCCGGTTGACGATCACGTCGATGCCGGGGTCAAGCTGCAGCGACGCCTTGAGCACGATGCGCGGGCGCCGCCCGCACACGCTGAGCAGATGGTGTACGAGCAGGAACGAGTCGCCGGGGCCCGCGTGCCTGCTGAGCACGATGACCGGGCGGGCGGCCCGGTCGCCGGCTGCCCCGGCCGGGTGCGCTGGCTCGTCCACCTCGACCCGCAGCCCGAGCGTCCTGGTCGCCGCGCCGTAGACCAGGTCGAGGAACCGCTTCATGATCGCGTAGTGGCGGCTCCGGTACGGCTCGGTCTGCAGCCGCCCGCCGAATCCGCTCGCGATCCACAGGCCCAGGCACATGAACAGCGCCGCGCTCTCCGCGGCCAGCCAGACCAGCGCGAAGTACAGCAGCCGCGGGCCGCGCATCCGGCCCGGCCGCAGCCGCCGGCGCAGCCCGAACACCGCGGTCAGCAGCGCCAGCAGCGGAGACAGCATCGCGACGGCCACGGCGATGACAATGGCCAGCGGCGCCAGCACAAACCGGCGCACCAGCCGAGGGGGGAGCATGATGCAACGATCGGGGCAAGCCGGCTCAGTGTCCAGCCAGGCTGGCCAGGTAGGTGGAGGAGGCGGTGTAGGCGCGGTCGATGCTCTCGGTGACCTTGGTCTTGTCGCGGTACCGGAGCTGGGACAGATCCGGAGTGCCGCCGACTACCCCGGTCGGCATGACGTGCACGCTGACGTCGTCCGGCAGCGCGGCCATCTCCTCGTGAAACCGGTACCTGCGGGCGATCTCGAAGGCCACCAGGCCGACCTCCCACGGGCGGCGGGGCACCTCCAGCGGGCGCTCGATCCGGCCCACGTGCAGCACGTAGACGGTACGGGCGCCCAGGGCGACGGCCCGCCCCACCGGGATCGAGTGGACGAGCCCGCCGTCGAAGTAGTGCTCACCGCCGACCTCCACGGGCGGCAGCAGCCCGGGCACCGCGCAGGAGGCCAGCACCGCGGGCACCACCGGCCCGCTGCTGAACCAGCGCGGGCTGGCCCGCTCGATGCTGGCGGCCACGCAGTGGAACGGCAGCGCGAGATCGGAGAAGTCGCCTCCGGGCAGCGCCTCGGCCAGGACATGGCGCAGTGGCTCGATCGAGTGCAGGTGGGTGCCGGAGCGAACCAGGCGGACCATGCGGCCCCAGATGGTCTCGCTGAACGCCTGGCCCAGCGCCTCGCCCCGCCATAGCTCGTCCAGCCTCCCCGCCGCGGCCGCGGGGTCGGCGGCCACGAACGCGCCGTTGATCGCGCCCACGGACGTTCCCACGACCAGGTCGGGCCGGACGCCCGCTTCCGACAGCGCCCGCAGCATGCCGATCTCATGCGCGCCGAGCACCCCGCCGCCCCCGAGTACAAATGCCGTGTCCACTCGCTGGCCTCCTCCCAGTCAAGCAAAGCAGACCTACGGGCACGTCAGACAGCCGCGAGCACGTCGGTCGTCACGCGGGGAATGTCACCGCTGACGCGTCACCGTCCAGTGCGCGCCGGAAGTAGGCGACAGTCCGCTCCAGTCCCTCGTCCAGCGGCACGGTCGGCTGCCAGTCCAGCAGCTGCCTGGCCCGGCCGATGTCCGGCTTGCGGCGCACCGGGTCATCGGAGGGCAGCGGGCCGTGCTCGATCGGGCAGTCGCTGCCCACCAGCGTCAGCACCTTCTTGGCCAGTTCGAGCATGGTGAACTCGCCGGGGTTGCCCAGGTTGACCGGCCCGGTGACCTCTCGCGGCGAGTTCATCAGCCGGATCAGGCCCTCGACCATGTCGTCGACGTAGCAGAACGACCGGGTCTGCGACCCGTCGCCGAACACGGTGAGCGGCTCGCCCCGCAGTGCCGCGGCGATGAAACTGGACACGACGCGGCCGTCGTTCGGGAGCATGTTCGGGCCGTAGGTGTTGAAGATCCGCGCGACCTTGATCGGCAGGCTGTGCTGCCGGTAGTAGTCGAAGAAAAGCGTCTCGGCGCACCGTTTGCCCTCGTCGTAGCAGGACCGGATGCCGGTCGGGTTCACATTGCCCCAGTACGACTCGGACTGCGGGTGCACGGCTGGGTCGCCGTACACCTCGGACGTCGAGGCGAGCAGGATCCTGGCCCCCAGTCGCTTGGCCAGTCCGAGCATGTTGATCGACCCGTGCACGCACGTCTTCGTGGTCTGCACCGGGTCCCGCTGGTAGAAGACCGGCGAGGCCGGGCAGGCCAGGTGGTAGATCTGGTCGACCTCGACGTAGAGCGGGAACGTCACGTCGTGGCGCATCAACTCGAACCGCGGCTGGCCGAGCAGGTCGACCACGTTATGCCGGCTGCTCGAGTAGAAGTTGTCCACCACGAGCACGTCGTGCCCCTCGGCCAGCAAGCGCCGGCACAGGTGCGATCCGATGAACCCCGAGCCCCCGGTGACCAGGATGCGCCGGGGTGTCGTATTCGATTTCCCGTCACGACCTCGCGGCAAATGCGGGTTCATAGAAACTCCTTTAACATACCTTTGGGAAGGTGTGTCTGGCCTGTGGAGCCGCAATCTATCGCTTGTCGCGCCTTTGTCTGGCATTGGCTTGGCACGTTCACGTAAGCTTGCCGAGCGTGAAGCTATCGATCCTGATGCCTGTATACAACGAGCACGCAACTCTGACATCCGCGATCAAGGATGTCCTCAACGTCAACTTTCCCTGTGAGATCGAGCTTGTCATCGTCGACGACGGCAGCACGGACGGCACCAGGGACCTGTATCCGTCCCTGGGTAACGACCCGCGCGTGAGCATCCACATGCACGAGCGCAACCAAGGCAAAGGCGCGGCCGTTCGCACCGCGGCCGCCGTGGCCGCCGGCGATTACGTCATCATGTGCGACGCTGATCTGGAGTACTCGCCGGGCGAGATTCCCTCCCTGCTCGCGCCGGTGCTCGCGGGCGATGCCGAGGTCGTGTACGGCACGCGGACGTTCGGCAGCCACAACGCCTACTCCTACGCCTACGTACTCGGCAACAAGGGCGTCACGACCTTCGCGAACGTCCTGTTCAACTGCTACATCAGCGACCTCGAGACCTGCTTCAAGCTGATGCCGACGACGCTGTACCGCAACCTGCGCATCCGGGAGACCGGGTTCGGCATGGAGGCCGAGGTCACCGGGAAACTGCTGCGGCGCGGCTTCCGTCCCTACGAGGTTCCGATTAGCTACAAGGCGCGCAGTCGCGAGGCCGGCAAGAAACTCACATGGCGTGACGGTGTAGAAGCGCTGTGGATTCTGCTCCGGGAGCGATTTGGCCCGCGCTCGGCATCTTGACCGGGATGACGGCCTGACGGAATACAGAACCCACCCCGCCGCGGTCGTGGTGCGGCCGGGCGGACGGGGATGGCGGGGCGTGCGCAAATTGTCAACAATCCAGCCGCAGGTTCGGCGTAGATAAGCCACGGCCACGGCTCCCGTGGGCACGGCAGCCATGTGCTGCATCCGGGTAATTTCTCTCCTTGACCACTAGATCCGCCACCCCTTCCGCTCGGCCAGCCATGAGAGCGCCAGGAACACCGGCAGGCTTAGGCCGAGCAGTGCCGCGCAGCCACTGAACGCGCTCGGCACGAAATTGCCGGCGATGGGGGAGACGGCGTAGAAGTAGAAAACGATGACGATCATGAGCAGCACGTAGCCGCCGGCGGCCGTGGCGAGGCAGTGGGCGATCAGGCGCGGCCAGCCCGGCTCCGGCCAGGCGACGATCCGGGGCCGGTCCGCCACGGACCGGCCTGGCGAAGGCCGGCCGGCCGAGCGCTTGATCAGGAGCAGTCCCACCGCGAGCGCCCCCATGACCAGCACGTAGCCGGCCACCATCGGCCCGATGTCCCCTCGGACCAGCGCGCCGGACATCTCAGGTCCGCCGGCCGGGGCAGCGGGCCGAGGCGGCGGGTATCGCGGTCACGCGCGGAGCAGGAAGTGCCAGCCGCGGACGAAAATATGCCAGCCGACCCACAGCCACAGCGCGAACAGGGCCCACCGCCCGAACGGGTAGCGCATGATGGCCCGGAAGGCGGCGCTGAGCGTCGGCACGCTGCCGTTGAAATGGCTCAGGGCCAGGCCCTCCCACGCGAACATGGCGCCGAACAGCACCGCCCAGACGACGTAACCGATCACCGGATGATCTCCCATGCCGACCTCCTCGGGGCCCCGCTACGGTCTGTCCCTGGTCTATCACCGTGAGCGTCTGCCGGGCCGGTTCGCAACGGCCTTCCGGGGGAGGTCTGGGGGGCCGCCCCCCGAGGGCAGTACCGTCCTAGACCGGCCCCGGACCTTTCGTTACGGTTAGAGGTCTTCCGCTGGCGGTGCGAAGGGAAAACGATGTGGAACTCGTTCAGAACTGACGCCCGGCTTGGCAGCACCGCTGAGGTGATCGCCTATTCCGGGGGCAACGGCGATGAGATTCACGCCTACGTAGCCCGCCCGGCGACGCCCGGCCCGGTACCCGGCGTCGTGGCCGTGCACCACATGCCGGGCTGGGACGAGTTCTACCGCGAGTTCTGCGAGCGCCTCGCGCGCCACGGGTACTGCGTGATCTGCCCGGATCTGTACTGCCGGTTCGGTCACGGGACACCGGATGACATCACCGCGCGGGTCCGGGCCGAGGGCGGGGTGCGCGACGACAGCGTGGTGGCCGACTGCGAGGCCGCGCTCGGCTGGCTGAAGGCCCAGCCCGGCAGCAACGGCAAGGCCGGCATCATCGGCTCCTGCTCTGGGGGCCGCCATGCGCTGCTGACCGCCTCCCGGGTCGGCGGGTTCGACGCGGTGGCCGACCTGTGGGGCGGCGGCGTGGTCATGGCCAAGGAGGACCTGTCCGAGGCGCGCCCGGTGGCGCCGATCGACTACACCGCCGGGCTTTCCGCACCGCTGCTTGGGATCTTCGGCAACGACGACAGCCATCCCACCCCCGAGCAGGTCAACCAGCATGAAGCGGAACTGGAGCGGCGCGGCAAGACCTTCGAGTTTTTCCGCTACGACGGCGCCGGGCATGGCTTCTTCTACTACCACTCCCCGATGTACCGGCCCGAGCAGGCGATGGACGGCTGGGCCAAGGTCTTCAGCTTCTTCGGCCGGGAACTGGCGGCCTGACCGCGGGCGGCGGCCACGCGTCGGCCGCCGCCGGCCAGCCCCCCGCGTCTCCCGCCGCAGAGATGTCGATCAGCCGGTTTTGGCGCGGGTCTATCCGCACGCGCGCCACCTGGCCGACCCGGCACCTGCTGTAGGTGTGCTCGGAGATCCGTACCGCCCACGCCCGGTCGCGCACCCCGTCGTCGATGGCGATGCAGCAGTCGCGCCCCTGGCCTTCGCCCTCGCTGGCCTCGGTCCACAGCCGCAGGATCTGGCCGTCGAACTCGACCTCGGCCGGCAGCCGGGCGGCCCGGGCCGCGCTGGCGCAGACCCACCAGGCCGGGCCCCACCAGACGCAACCAGGAAAGATCGCCGCGAGCAGAGCCCACTTCGGGCTGTCCTCGCCCGCGAGCAGCACGATGCCCGCGAACGGCAGGCTGCACACCGCGAGCAGCAGCAGCGCCCCCGGTCCCGGCACGAACTTCGTCTGCGTCGAGCCAAGCGTGACACGGTGCCAGCTTCCGCCGAACGAGGACCACACGTGGTCCCGGTCGGTGTCGGGCCCGAACGCCGCGACCGCGTCCGGGGCGGCGCCGAGCGCGGCCGCGTAGGCGATCCGGCGGTCGCCGGCCGCGGCGAGCAGCGCGGTGCCGGCCGTCCGACCGGAGCGGCTGCCGATCAGGGCCACGCGGAAGCCGAGCCACGCCGACAGCGCCGAGCGGCCCGCCGCGGTCAGCCGGCTGCGCCGGTAGAGCGCGAACGCCCCCTGCAGGATGATCAGGTAGCACAGGACCGGCGTGATGATCATGGCCGACCAGTGGTTGCGGGCCGCGTCGGTGACCGCGAGCGCCGCCGCGGGCAGCCAGGCCAGGATCAGCAGCGTGAGCGTGCCGCGCCCGATCCGCCGCCGCAGCATGCCCTGGCGCCGGGCGTCGGCCCGCACCTCGTCCTCGAACTTCTCGCGGAAATCGTCGTCGCCGATCTCGAAGCCGCTGCCGAGCGCGGCCCCAGGCGCGGTGTCCATCCCGCCGACGCGGAACGCGACGTGGCCGAGGGCCCGGCGTTCGTAGTCGGTGAGGTGCTCGGTATCCGGCTCTCTGGGCCAGCACACGACCCGGCCAGGCTCGGTCTCGCGCAGGCCGATCCAGCCGCGGGCCACGAGGTCCAGCAGCGTAGCGGGATAGCCGTCGCGGCCCAGGCGGCCCGCCAGCAGGCTGGCGACGGCCGGCGACTCGGAGCGCAGCGCGAGCGACACGGGCCCCAGCGCAGGCCGCCAGGCTCGCGTGGCCACGGTGACGAGCAACAGCAGGGCCAGCCAGGCGCCGGTCGCGACGGCGGCCGCGTCGTTGAGCATCGTAAGGTCCTCCCCGTGTGGTATTTGCCTCCTTAGGTAACGGCAGCGCGCATGCGCCAATATGACTTTTCTTGCCAGTTTTCCCAGGGGGGACGACCCCCCTTCGACCCCCCGGCGCTCCGCCTGGCGGCTCCGCGAGATCGTTTTGCCATTCGCTCGGGCCAGCCTTCGGCCGGCCGTCGCGCCTGGCACGGCCTGCGGCCGGAGGCGCTGCGGGAGCGGGGGAGTCCGGGTCCGCTCGGGCGTTAGTGGGGGGTGGCGACCCAGATTAGGCGGGGGAGGGTGGCGGGGGGCGGGGGCGGGCCGGCGAGGGAGGCGGTGATGGCGGCCGAGATGCGGGCGGCGGCCTGGGCGTAACGGACGTCGCCGGCCTTCCCGGCGCGGCGGGCCATCTCGGCCGCGCCGGTCGCCGCGTTCTCCCGGTCGCCGGCGGCCAGGGCCAGGCAGGCGGTCAGGGCGGCGTGCTCGATGGCCACGGAGGCGTGCGTCCCGGCGCCCGCGTCCGCGACCTGGTCCGCGCACGCGCCGGCCAGCCGGGCCGCGGCGGCGAGGTCGCCCGCGGCGAGCAGGGCCAGCGCGCGGTGTACGGCGACCGATGCGGTCAGGCTCGGGGTGTCGATCCCGGCCGCGATCCGCGCCGCCTCGGCCAGGCGGCGCTGGGCGCCCTGCGAGTCGCCCTCGGCGAGATCGACCATGGCCAGCGAGTCGAGGTAGTGGGCCTGGGCCCGGCGCTCGCCGAGCGTCCCGGTCGCGTCCACGATCCCCGCGAGCATCGCCCGGGCTGCCTCGGTCCGGCCCTGTGAGAGCCGGAGCAGGGCCAGCGCGTGCTCGGTCGTCGCGGCTCCGAGCGCATCGCCCATCCGCAACTTCAGCGCGTGCGCCTCTTCGTACAGCGCGGCCGCCTGGTCCGCGGCGTCGGCCTGGTGCCTTAGCATGCCGAGCGCGTGCAGCACCCGGGCCGTGCCGTAGCCGTCGCCGATCGGCCGCGCCTGCGCCAGCGCCTGCTGGTAGAACCGTCCGGCCTGGGCGCCGTCGCCGAGTTCGTGGGCGATCGCGCCCAGGTTGAACAGCGCCCGCCCGGCCACCTCGCGCAGCCCGGCGGCGCGGGCGGCGGTCACGGCCTGGCGCAGCCATCCCGCCGCCTCGTCCGGCTGGCCGCGCAGCCGCGCCGTGACGCCGAGCACCCAGTAGGCCCGGGCCCGCACGGCCTCGGCGACCGCGGGTGCGACCCCGGCGATCCGGTCGGCGGCGGCGCACGTCTGCCCGGCGACCGCCACGGCCTCAGCGAACTCCGACAGCATCAGGTGCGCCCGGCTGCGGACCGCGCCAAGCTGGGCCCGCAGCACTTCGGTGTCCCCGGTCAGCCCGGCCGCCGTGTCGCGGCACAGGCCGAGCGCCTCCGGCACCTGGCCGCGCTGCAGCAGGCTCTGCGCCAGCCGCCAGGCGACCTCGGCGCGCACCGCCGGGGGAGCGGGCTGGGTGAGCGCGGCCCGGTAGGCGTCCTCGGCCTCCCCGGCGCGCTCGGTGTGCGTGAGCAGATCCCCGCGGGCGATCAGCAGCTGGCGCTCGGTGTCGCCGGCCAGCCCGCCCGCGGCGAGCAGCCCGGCGGCCAGGTCGGCGCCGCGGCCCGAGCCGCCGCCGGCGGTGATGTCGGCGGCCCGGGTCGCGAGCAGGTCGGCGGCGTCGGCGGCGTCCCCGGCCCGGGAGAAATGCCACGTGGCCTCCAGCGGGTCGTCCAGCGCCCGCTCGCAGTACCCGGCGGCCAGCCGGTGCAGCCGGCGACGGCCCGAGGCCGCTCCGACCAGCCGGGCATAGCAGTAGTCGCGCACCAGCGGATGCAGGCCGGCCCGGGCCGGATGGTCGACAAGCTGCTTGCGCCGCAGTTCGTCCAGGCCGGCCAGGACGTCGTAGTGCCCGTCGAGCGCCTCGCTGGCGTCGATCAGCCGCTCGTCCAGCAGGTCCACGGGGTGGCGGAACACGGCGAGGAGCGACAGCAGCCTGCGGCTCGGCTCTGTCAGGCCGCCCAGGGTGGCCTGCAGGAGATAGGCAGCCACGCCGGGTTCGGCCTCGAGCCGGCCGATGAGCGCGTCCGGGCCGGGGCCGCCGGGGCGAAGCTGGCCGAGCGCCAGCCGGATCAGCATGGGGCTGCCGCCGGTCCTGTCGATCAGGGCGTCTGCGAGCGGCGGCGCCAGCAGCGGCCCGGCGAGCGCGCCGATCAGCGAGCGTGCCTCGTCCCGGGCCAGCCCGCCGAGCCGGAACGCGGTGAAGCCCGCCAGCGGCAGGTCCTCCCGGCTGGCGGCCAGGAACGAGGCCGGCGAGGAGCCCGCCAGGTGCTCGATCACCGTGGCCGTCTGCGGCTCGGCGCGGAGCAGGTGCGCGTTGTCGAGGCAGATCAGCGCGCCGGACCGGCTCAGCGCCTGGGTGATCAGGTAGAGCTGTTCGTCGCGGGGCAGGGGGCGTTCCACCTGCCCCTGCTCGCAGACCGGCGCCGCCTCGTCGTGGCCGTGCCGGACCAGGAACCGGGCCAGCAGCCGGATGACGGCCTCGGCCGGGGTGGTGATGCCCGCGGTCAGGGTCAGCCAGCACACCGGGCCGCTGGCCGCCCGCTCCCGGGCCAGCGCGGCGGCCAGGCTGGTCTTGCCCACGCCCGGCAGCCCGCACATCGTGACCCGCCCCTCGGCCGCCATCAGGTCGCGCAGGCCGGCCAGCGCGCCGGCCCGTTCGACCTGGTGGCTCGGCGGGTCCGGGATCGCGGCCAGGTCGTCGGCGCGGCGGCCCGCCCCGGGGCGCGCGAGGATCGCGAGCTCGTGCAGGCGGGCGGCCAGGTCGGGCTCGGCCCCGAGCCGGAGGGCGGGCAGGAAGAGCGCGGCCACGACGGTCGGGTCGGGCAGCCTCCGATGCTGCTCGAGCCGGGATATCTGCGCCTCGCTGTACCCGACCGCCATGCCGAGCTGGCGCTGCGTCAGCCTGGCCCGGTGCCGCAACACCCGCAGCAGCGTGCCGAAATCAGTGAAAGACGAGGCTGTCAGGCCTGTGTGCCTGGTCGCCATGCCGCCACCGTCCCGCTGACGATCGACCACCGCCCGGGTTTGGGCATCTGCGTGCAGCCTATGGCGAAGCGGCGTTTCCCGGCGGCCGGCGGCCGTTATCGGCGCGCGATGCCGCGCAGGACCGTCTGCGCGACCCGCCCGGACAGGCCCGCGGGCGCGGACACCCGCGTGCCCGGCGGGCTGAACATGACCCGCGGCAGGATCTCGCCGTGGATCACCCCGACGACCAGGGTCACGGCCGCGTCGACGTCGGCGTCGGCGTCGATACGGCCGAGGCGCTGCTCGGCGCGCAGGTAAGTGCCGAGGATGTCGGGCAGGCCGCGCTGCTCGCCCGCCACGGCCTCCTCGCCCGGCCCCGTGTCGCCGCCGGGATCCGTGTCCGCGCCGGGCTCCGTGTCGCCGCTGGGCTCCGCGGTGGTGCCGCCGGCTTCGGTGCCGCCCTTACCCGGTGCCGGGTCACCCTCGTCCGCCGCGTCGCCGACGAAGGCGGGGTCGCCGCCGACCATCGCGTGGAACCGGATCAGCACCTTGGGCTGCGACACCAGCCCCGCGAACGCCGGCGCGACCCGGACCAGCGAGGCCATCCCGCTGTCGATGAACATGGCCAGGTTGTCGGCCACGCTGCCGGTGCCCGCGGGCGGCATCCGCGGCGCGACGGCGTGCATGACCGCGCCGACGTGGGCCAGCAGCGCGTGCGCGAGGAGGTCTTCCTTGTCCTCGAAGTAGTTGTAGAGCACGCCGTCCGCGACCTGTGCCTCCCGCGCGATCTTGCGGACGCCCAGCCCCGCGCTGCCCCGCTCGTCGATCAGCCGCGCGGCGGTCGCGATCAGGTACCCGCGCAGGTCCTGGCCGTCGCCGCCGCGCAGCACCGCGGGCTTCCTAGGTGACATCGCGCCTGAGTGTAGTGACCACGGCGGTGCCGGCGAACAGGGCGGCGTACCCCAGCAGCACCAGCCCGCCGCCCCACTGCGGCAGCAGCCGGGTCGCGCCGGCCAGGTTCGTCCGGTCGAGCGCCTCGCTGGCGTAAAACGGCAGCCAGCGCGCGAGCCCGGATCCGATCAACTGGCCCACGATGCCCTCGACCAGCGCGATCCACGCCAGCGCCAGCGCGACGGCGCCGGCCAGGTTGCGGACGAGCGCGCCCAGGCCGACGCCGATCACCGCGAACGCGAGGCAGGCGCCCAGCCCGCCGGCGAGCGTCAGCCAGGTCAGGGAGCCCGACAGGTGCAGCCGGCCTCCCCTGGCCGACCACCACGCGGCCGTGACCGCCACGGCCACCAGGGCCGACACCAGCCCGGCCGCCCCGCCGAGCAGCCCGTACACGGCCAGCTTGGCCGCGATCACCCGGCGCCGGCCGGGAAAGCTGAGGAAGGTGTCGGCGATCGAGCCGCCGCGGTACTCGCCCGCGACCGCGATGAGGCCGAAGATCAGCGTGAGCACCGCGGTCAACCCCACGTGCGCGAGCGCCTGGCGCTGGACCGCGGGGTCGTGCACGTTGCCGCCGGACTCCACAAGCCCGGTCACGCCGGCCACCACGATCAGCGGACCCGCCGCCAGCAGCAGCCACGGGCCGCGCAGGCTGGTGACCTTGCGGAACTCGCTCTTGAGCATGGGCCGCACGAGTTTCTCCCCTCTGTTCAATCTGTTCAGTACTGTTCAGCTCTGTTCAGCCGGCCAGTTCGGCCGGGGTCACCGTCAGCTTCAGGAAGGCCGACTCCAGCGCGCCGCCCGGGCCGAGTTCGGACAGCGGGCCCGCGAAGCGGAGTTCTCCCGCGCTGACGATCACCACGCGGTCGACCGTCTGCGCCACCTCGCTGAGCACGTGGCTGGCCACGACCACGCACCGGCCCTGGCGGGCCAGGCCGCGCAGCAGTTCCCGCAGCCAGGCCATGCCGGCTGGGTCCAGGCCGTTGGCCGGCTCGTCGAGCAGCAGCACCTGCGGGTCGCCGAGCAGCGCCGAGGCCAGGCCGAGGCGCTGGCGCATGCCGAGGGAGAACTCGCGCACCCGCCGCTTCGCCGACCCGGCCAGCCCGACCTGGTCCAGGACCTCGTCCACCCGCCGGTCGGGCACCTCGGCCGCGGCGGCCAGCACCCGCAGGTGGTCGCGGGCCCGCCGCCCCGGGTGAAACCCGGTCGCCTCCAGCATCGCCCCGACCGCCCGGCGCGGCCGCTCGAGCCGCGCATACGGCACGCCGCCGATCAGCGCCGTGCCGCTCGTCGGCCGGACCAGGCCGAGCGCCGCGCGCAGCGTCGTGGTCTTCCCCGAGCCGTTGGGCCCGAGCAGCCCGGTGACCTGCCCGGCCGGCGCGGTGAACGTCACGGCCCGCACGGCCGTCACCGCCCCGAACGTCTTCGTCAGATCCCGCACTTCGAGTTCCATCGCCACCTCACCAGGCCGGCCGCCAGCCGCGCCACGATCCGCGGAAGATCATGAATATTTGTTCATGAACACATTTTCATGAACAAGCGTTCACCGCAAGAGGCCGCGCCGGCCGGCCCGGGGATCCCCGGGCCGGGCAGGGGGATCCCCGGCCGGCCCGGGCGCCGCGTTCGGGCTCTCGAAGCGCGGGCCGCGGCGGCGGCGCAGGCGCCTCCGGGGGCTCTTGCGGGGAGCCGCGCGGCGGCGCATCCCTGGTCACGACGGGGGGCGGCCCGGCGTGGCGGAAAACGCCTGCCGCGCATTGGCGGTCGCGCGGCAAAGCGAGGGTAAAAGCTCAGCAACCGGGGGATAGTAGAAGAGGATTCCTACCCGGCCCGGCGCGGCAGCGGTGGCCGGACGTCGTGCGGAGGTGGCCCATGGCTCTGTCCATGGACGAGCAGCGCATCCTCGACGAGATGGAGCGCAAGCTTGCCGATGACGATCCCCTGCTGGCATCCAGGCTGAC
>DATAVV010000236.1:0-5587 GCA_036267555.1 Streptosporangiaceae bacterium
CTCGCTCAACGACCTCGCGCTGACCCTCAAGCACGTGCACTGGAACGTGACCGGCACCCACTTCATCGCGGTGCACACCATGCTCGACCCGCAGGTGGACGCGGTGCGCGGCATGGTCGATGACGTCGCCGAGCGCATCACGACACTGGGCGGGTCACCGTCCGGCACCCCGGGCGCGCTGGTCGCCCGGCGCGGCTGGGACGACTACTCCATCGGCCGCGCCGATGCCATCGAGCACCTGGCCGCCCTGGATGTCGTGTTCACCGGGATCATCGAGGGCCACCGCGACGCGATCGAGACCACCGAGGACCTGGACCCGGTCACCCAGGACCTGCTCATCGGCCAGGCCGGCCAGCTAGAGCAGTTCCACTGGTTCATCCGGGCTCACCTCGAACGGCCCGACGGCACGCTGGCCACCGCGAACGCGCGTACCGAGCGGGGCGCGGCCAAGAAGGCCAGCCACCGCTGACCCGCGGTACCGGCGCACGGACGGAAGGGAAGACGATGGCAACGATTGTTTCCGAATCACTCATCGAGCGGCTGGCGGACTGGGGGGTCGACACGGTGTTCGGCCTGCCGGGCGACGGCATCAACGGGATCATGGAGGGACTGCGGCGCAACAGCGACCGGGTGCGGTTCTTCCTGGTCCACCACGAGGAGGCCGCGGCGTTCATGGCCACGGCCTACGCCAAGGCCACCGGGAAGCTCGGGGTGTGCCTGGCCACGTCCGGGCCGGGCGCGATCCACCTGCTGAACGGCCTGTACGACGCGAAACTGGACCACGTCCCGGTGCTGGCCATCACCGGGATGCAGGAGACCTCCGTGCTGGGCACCGGTTACCAGCAGGAGGTGCACACCGACCGGCTGTACGCCGACCTGGCCGAGTACAACCTGGTGGTCGAGAACCCGGCCCAGGTGCCCGGCGTGGTCGACATCGCGGTCCGCAACGCGCTGGCCCGGCGCGGGGTCGCGCATCTGAGCTTCCCCAACGACATCCAGGTGGCCGACGCGGACGCCGATCCTTACCAGCACGTGGCGCCGGCGCGGCCGCCGAAGACCGCGCCGATCTACCTGCCGCCGCCCGGGCGGGCCCGGGCCGAGGACCTGGAGGCGGCCGCCCGGGTGCTCAACGAGGGCGAGAAGATCGCGATCCTGGCCGGGGCCGGGGCGCTGCACGCCCGCGAGGAAGTGCTGGCCGTCGCGGACAAGCTCGGCGCCCCGGTCATCAAGACCCTGTCCGGCAAGGCGGTCATTCCCGACGACAGCGAGTACGCGGTCGGCGGCATCGGGCTGCTGGGCACCCGGCCGGGCGAGGACCTGGTCGAGGACTGCGACACGCTGTTCATGATCGGCACCAATTTCCCCTACACCCAGCACCTGCCGCCGGCGGGCAAGGTCCGGGTGGTGCAGATCGAAGCCGACCCGACCCGGGCCGGGCTGCGGATGCCGACCGAGGTGCCGGTGGTCGGCGAGGCGAAGGAGAGCCTGCAGGCCCTGATCCCGCTGCTGACCCGCAAGGCCGACCGCAAGCACCTGGAGAAGTACCAGAAGGCCATGGCTGGCTGGCGTTCCGACATGGAAAAGCTGGAAAATCCCAAGCGCAGCCCGATCGCGCCCCAGTACCCGGTCGCGGTCCTCGACGACCTGGCCGCCGACGATGCCATCCTGACCTGCGACAGCGGCACGATCGCCACCTGGGCCGCCCGGCACTGGACGATCCGCGGCGACCGCAAGTTCTACCTGTCCGGCAACCTGGCCACGATGGCACCGGGCCTGCCGTACGCGATCGGCATCCAGCACGCGTTCCCCGGCCGGCAGGTCATCGCCTACGTCGGCGACGGCGGTTTCGCCATGCTGATGGCCGAGTTCCTGACCGCGGCGCGCACCGGGCTGCCGATCAAGGTGATCATCAACAACAACAGCTCGCTCGGCCAGATCCTGTGGGAGCAGATGGTCCTGGGCTACCCCGAGTACGGCGTCCGGTTCCCGCAGCCGACCGCGGACTACGCCGCGTGGGCCACCGCCTGCGGTGGCTACGGCGCGAAGGTCGACAACCCGAAGAAGGTGGAAGCGACGATCAAGGAAGCGCTGGCCTTCGACGGCCCCGCGCTCGTCGACATCGACGTCGACCCCAACGAGCCGCCGCTGCCCGGCAAGGTCGCCTACGACCAGGCCAAAAAGTTCGCCCAGGCGTTCCTGAAGGGCCAGCCGCACAAGGCCGCGATCGCGACCACCTTGTTCAAGGACAAGATCGAGCAACTCCGGCACTGAAGCTGCGGCCCTGAGAGGACACCGATGACAATCTCGCTGCCGGATCCCGTCGTCCGCCGCGCCGGCCCCGCGGTGGACCCCGGTGCTCTCGAGCGGGACCTGCGGCGGCACGTCGACGCCGAGGTCCGGTTCGATGCGGGCAGCCGCGGCGCCTACAGCACCGACGCGTCCAACTACCGGCAGGTACCGGTCGGCGTGGTCGTGCCGCGCTCGGTCGAGGCGGGCGCGGAGGCGGTGGCCGTGTGCCGGCGGCACGGTGCGCCGGTGGTTTCCCGGGGCGGTGGCACCAGCCTGGCCGGGCAGTCGTGCAACGTGGCGGTCGTCATCGACTGGTCGAAGTACTGCCACGGCCTGGTGTCGGTCGACGCGGGCCAGCGGACCTGCGTCGTGGAACCGGGCATCGTGCTGGACGAACTGAACGCCCGGCTCGCGTCCGACCAGCTCATGTTCGGCCCGCGGCCGGCGACGCATGACCACTGCACGCTGGGCGGGATGCTGGGCAACAACTCGTGCGGCGCGACGGCGCAGGCGTACGGCAAGACCGTGGACAACGTGGTCCGGCTGGAGGTCCTGACGTACGACGGCGAGCGGTTCTGGACCGGGCCGACCAGCGACGAGCAGTACGCGGACATCGTGGCGCAGGGCGGCCGGCGGGCCCGCATCTACCAGCAACTGCGCGAACTCGCGCGGGCCCGGGCCGGCCTGATCCGGCAGCGCTACCCGCGAATCCCGCGCCGGGTCTCCGGGTACAACCTGGACTCGCTGCTGCCCGAAAGCGGCTTCGATGTGGCCCGGGCCCTGGTCGGCACCGAGAGCACCCTGGTGACGATCCTGCACGCCGAACTGCGGCTGGTGCCGGTGCCGGCCGCGCGGACGCTCGTGGTACTCGGCTACCCCGACATCGCCCGCGCCGCCGACGCCGCGCCGCACATCCTCGCGCACCAGCCCGAGCAGCTTGAGGGCATCGACAACCGGCTGATCACGTTCGAGCGGGAACGGCGGATGAACCCCGAGGCGCTGCGGCTGCTGCCCGACGGCGAGGGATGGCTCATGGTCATCTTCGCCGGGGACAGCGAGGACGAGGCCGACGCCAAGGCCAAGGCGCTGATCGAGGATCTGCACGGCACCGAGCACGAGCCGGCCGTCCGGTTCTACGACGATCCCGAACACGAGAAGGAACTCGCCGACGTGCGGGAGGTGGCGCTCGGGGCGACGGCCCGGGTGCCGGACATGCCGGACACCTGGGAGGGCTGGGAGGACTCGGCGGTGCCGCCGGAGCGGCTCGGCGACTACCTGCGCGACCTGGCCAAGCTGTTTGACGAATTCGGCTACTCCGGACCCAGTTCTGGCCTCAGACCCGCGCTATACGGCCACTTCGGCCAGGGCTGCGTGCACACGCGTATCCCGTTCGACCTGGTCACCGACGAAGGCATCGCGGCGTTCCGCCGGTTCATCGAGCGCGCCGCCGACCTGGTCGTGTCCTACGGCGGGTCGTTCTCCGGGGAGCACGGCGACGGCCAGTCGCGCGGTGAGCTGCTGCCCAGGATGTTCGGTGACGACCTAGTGCAGGCATTCGGCCAGTTCAAGGCCATCTTCGACCCGGGCAACCGGATGAACCCGGGGAAGGTCGTCGCGCCGTACCGGCTCGACGAGAACCTCCGGCTCGGGACCTCATGGGCGCCCAAGGACGACACCACGTTCTTCCGCTATCCCGACGACGACGGGCGCTTCGAGCGCGCGGTGATGCGGTGCGTGGGAGTCGGCAAGTGCCGGCACAGCGAGGGCGGGGTCATGTGTCCCTCCTACATGGTCACCCGCGAGGAGGAGCATTCCACCCGGGGCCGCAGCCGGCTGCTGTTCGAGATGCTGGAAGGACACGCCGACTCGCCGGTCACCGCCGGCTGGCGGTCCCCCGAGGTGCGGGACGCGCTGGACCTGTGCCTCGCGTGCAAGGGCTGCAAACGGGACTGTCCCGTCGAGGTCGACATGGCCACGATGAAAGCCGAGTTCCTGGCCCATCATTACGCCGGGCGGCTTCGCCCGCGAGCCCATTACTCGATGGGCTGGCTGCCGGCCGTGGCGCAGCTCGCCTCGCGGGCACCGGGCCTGGTGAACGCGCTGACCCAGGCGCCGGTGCTGCGTGACGCTGTCACCGTCGCGGGCGGCATCGACCGGCGCCGCCGGGTGCCGCTGTTCGCCCGGCAGACGTTCCAGGCCTGGCACGCCCGGCGTCCCGCCAACCCGGCGGGGTTGCGCGGCCAGGTCGTCCTGTGGCCGGACACCTTCACCAACCACCTCACCCCGGGGGTCGGGCAGGCCGCGACCGAGGTGCTGGAGGCAGCCGGATGGCAGGTCATCGTGCCGGACAAGCCGCTGTGCTGCGGCCTGACCTGGATCTCGACCGGCCAGCTGGCCACCGCCCGGCGCGTGCTGCGGCGCACGGTGGACACGCTCGCGCCCCACCTGCGCGACGGCACGATGGTCGTCGGACTCGAGCCGAGCTGCACCGCGGTCTTCCGCTCCGATGCCCGCGAACTGATGCCCGGCGACCGCGACGTGCAGCGGCTCGGTGAGCAGACCGTCACCCTGGCCGAACTGCTCAGCCAGCACACCGACGGCTGGCAGCCGCCGCGGTTCGGCGGGCAGGCGATCGCCCAGACCCACTGCCACCAGCACGCCATCATGGGATACGACGCCGACCGGGCGCTCCTGGCCGCCGCCGGCGTCGACGTCAACGTCCTCGACTCCGGCTGCTGCGGGCTGGCCGGCAACTTCGGCTTCGAGGCCGGCCACTACGACGTGTCCATGGCCTGCGGCGAGCGGGTCCTGCTCCCGGCCGTGCGGGACGCGCCACCCGGCACGCTGGTGCTGGCCGACGGGTTCTCCTGCCGCACCCAGATCGAGCAAGGCGGCACCGGCCGCACCCCGGTCCACCTGGCCGAGGTCCTCGCCGCGAGCCTGCACGGCGAGCCGGTGCGGCCATCGCGCCCGGCCCCGCCCGCCCGGGCGGACTACCTGCGCCTCGCGGGCCTGGCTGCCGCGGGAGCCACCGCGGCCGCGGCCGCGGTCACCGCGGTCCGCCGGGCGCTGGCGCACCGGCCGTGACGCGCGCGCCCGAGCACACCGGGCGGGAACGCGCCGCCCGCGGCGAGCAGGCCCCGGACCGCGAGCAGGCCGGCGGCGAGCAGGCCGGGAAGCAGGGACCGGGCCGCAAAGAGTGGCAGATCCTGGCCGTCGTGCTGGTCGGCTCGTTCATGGCCGTGCTCGACACCACGATCGTGAACGTAGCCCTGCCCAGCATCGGCCAGGGGATCCA
>DATAVV010000237.1:0-19061 GCA_036267555.1 Streptosporangiaceae bacterium
TTCGGCGCGCCTCGGGTGATCTTCGCCCCCGGCATCCCCGACCTCATGCGGGATATCGAGAGCGTAGTGTCCGGTTACTTCTCCATGTCTTATGCCGCGCCGCACCTGTTCGGTGACCGTGTCGAAGAATTCGCCGACGAGGTGCGAGAGCTGCTGCGGCAGCGATCTCCCGAAGGCATTTTCTGGGACTGGCCCGGTGATACCGAAGTGATGCTCGCCCGCAACTGACCGAAAGGGGACGGGGAACCCGCGGCCTTCCCGTCCCCTCCATCATCGCGGCGAGCGCGGCCCACGGCGGACGGGCTGGAAGGCCGCTCCTGCGCTGCGCCCGGCCGTCGCGCGCCATGATCAACCGCCGCAGGGCTACCCCGTCATCATCTCCTGGCGACGACTCACCCAGAAGGGTGTCGACCCGGGAGCCGCTGTCGCGCTGCACGGCCGACCAAGTGCTGTTCGTCGGGGACAGGATCGACTATGACGTAGCCGCGCCGATGCGCGCCGGGATGAGGGCGTGCCTGGTCCGGCCAGACGGCCCGCGCCCGGCTGAGGTGCTCCCGGAGGGCGCGCTCATGATCGGGCATGTCCGCGAGCTCCCCGCGTTCCTGAAGCTGGCATCACCGTGACGGCCCGGGGGCGAGCCCGCCGCCGCGAAGGTGCTGCGCGTTTTGGGGGTCCACGCCAGGACGAACTAGATGTCTTGATGGTTCCAGCAGGTCAGCGAGCGATCCAAATCGGGCAGACACGCCACAGTTGCGCGAGGGAGCCTGTCCTGCGCCCGGGGCGTCAGAGCAGCAGCGAGGAGATGACGCGCTTCGGTGCATCCGGCCGGAGCTGCTCAGGATGAGTTCGAGCCGGTGGTCTGGCACGTGTCGCGGTCGCCGTCGATCAGTTGATTTCCCGGAGGTTTCCCGGCCCGCGATGGTGATGGGAGCTGGCGCATGCCGCGGGCGAGTGTCGCCGCGGCCGCGACCGCGCACATGATGCCGGTGAGGACGAGGAGCGTCGCCTGGGCGCCGCACGCCGAGGCGAGGAACCCGCCGGCCAGGGCGCCCAGCGGGATGGAACCCCACGCGACCAGGCGCGCCGCGCTGCGCACCCGGCCGAGCAGCCGCTCCGGTGTCACCCGGTAGACGTGGCTGTTGACCACGACGTTGAACGCCGGGGCGGCAAACGACCGGAACCCGGAAACGACGCCGAGGCTGAGAGCGTTCGGCAGCAACACCAGAACGCCGATCTGCGCGACCCACAACCAGCCGGCCGTGACGACCACGCGGCGGGCGCCGAACCTGCGCTGCGCCCACGGCGCCGCGAACGAGCCGAGCAGGCCGCCCGCCCCGACAAAGGCGAACATCGCGCCGATCAGCGCCGGGGAGGCGCCCAGCTCCCTGGCACGCACGATGAGCACCAGGGTCAGGGCGTTGAAAACGAGGTTCACCCCGCCGATCACGCCGACCGCGGCGCGCAGGAACGGCTGGCGCCACACCCAGGCCAGGCCCTCGGCGATCTCGGTCTTCAACCGGGCGCGCGCCGCGGCGCGAGGTTGCTGGAACGGCCGGCGGATGAACAGCAGCGCGGCAAACGAGACCAGGTAGGTCACCGCGTCGACCAGGAAGGGCAGGAGCGGGGCGGTACTGAACAGCACGCCACCCAGCGGCTGGCCGACCACATCGGCACCTTGGCTCTTCGCCTGGTTCTGCGCAACCGCCGCCGGCAACTGCTCCCCGGTCACCAACTGCGGCAGGGCCGCGCCTTCGGCCAGGTCGAACAGCACGAACAAGCTGCCGTCGATCAGCGCGGCCACGACCACCTGCGCCATGCTCAGCCAGCCCAGCGCGACGGTCATCGCGATGCTGCCCAAGGCGACCGCGCGGCCGGCATCGCAGGCGAGCATCGTCCGCTTGCGGTCCCACCGGTCGATGAACGCGCCCGCGGGCAGATACAGCAGCAGGAACGGCAGCGTCTGCGCGAACCCGACAACGCCGGCCTCGGCCGGCGAGTGCGTCACCGCCAGCACCAGCAGCGGGAACGCGATCGAGGTGACCCGGGTGCCCACCGTGGACATCACCTGGCTGCTCCAAAGCATCATGAAGTCGCGATTGCGCCGAAGCGGAACCGGGCCCGCCGCCGGCGGTCTCGTTGCTGAGCCAGCCGTGCACTGGCGTGCAGCTCCAGTCATGTCCTCGGCTCCAGCCATGTCCTCGGTCTACCGCTTCCAATGCGTCGCGCCGTGGCGTCCGCGGAGCCGCTGCTGGACCTCGGCCGTGGCGACCGGGCAGGAGACAAGGTCGCTGGCGTACCCGGCCGGTCCGGGCAAGCTGGACAGCTCGCTGCCGATCCGGATGGGCGCGCCCGTCACGATGGCGAGGTTCACCGCGTCGCCGGGCCGGGAGCCGACTTCCTGCGTGCCGCCGGGATCCCCCCGGGAGCCGGGCAGCGGCTCGCGTACCAGGTCAGCGTCGGGCCTGCGGCGCTCGCACGGGCTCACATCTCATAGTGCCGCCAGGGCGCCCGCGGGTTAGCCAGGCACCTCACATGGGACCGTTGCTGCGTTTGTCACTGCCGGGGCGGTGTGGTCCGGGTGGGGCCGAGTTCGATGGGGGTTGCGCGAGTGCGGGCCCGGCGGACCTGCTCTGTCGTTGACCCGCCGCAGCACCCGCCCGCATCGCGTCGTAATCCAGCGCCCGCCATGGGCGGCGGCGCGTCCACCGTGCCGGCCGATCCGGGCCGGCCAGTTTCTCCGGCAGGTGGCTCTGGTAGATCCGCAGCCACACGAACGAGTCAGGGGAGGCGGGCAGCCACTGCACCGCCCTGGTCCCTTTCCGGGTTACCGCGACCCGCCTGGCCGCTGTGGTCGATGCCGGCCTGGCGCATCCCCAGCAGCTCCGACGGCCGCGCCCCGGTCGACACATACAGCGCCACGATCGCCCGGTCGCGGTCGCACACCAGCGCGGCGAACAGCTCGTCGAACAAGCCGTCAGGAATCGCCCGCGGCTCAGCACTGGCACCCGCTGGCGGTAAGGGGCGCGGCGGGCGGGCCGAGACGGTTCCAGCGGGCTGCGGTGCGCGCCCGCCCGCCCCGCCGGCTAGTCGGCCCGGGCTGGGACCTGGTTGCGCAGCGGGCCTTCGCCCAGGCCGATGTGGAAGTCGTAGAACGACCTGATCACCGCCAGGTTGTGGCTGGGCTTCGACCAGTTCCGCGGCACCATCATCCCCGCGGCCGGTCACAACATCGCGCTGGAGAACCCGGCCGCCCTAGCCCAGGCCTACCTCGACTTCTTCGCAGGCGGCTAAGCCGCGGGTTCAGCCATGTGACCCAGCGGCATACAGATCATCCATTCGGCGCGATACTGGGCAGCCAACTTAGCGGCCAGGCTGCCGTAGATGTCTCCCGCCTCAGCCAGACGCGGCCAGCATGCGCTGAAGCTGGAGAGCTTCTGGATGGCGCGGCAGCGGCGGGCAGCCAGGACGGATTACCTGACCAGCCAGCATGTCTGGTCCTCGACTGGCGGAAACGGCGTAGAACACTGCGTATGGCATAACAAGGTCGTAGAAGTTAATCGTCTAAAAATGAGACGAACAATACTAGAACTCGATCCGGCCTCAAAAAAATAAGGCTCTCGGCAGAAGTACTGCCGAGTTCAGCTAACTCTCCTATGGCATGCTATGCAGTTAATGGATACCGATATTCGGCACTTCCCCGAGTCGCAGCGGGCCGGGCTCTGCGCGCTGACCAGCATGGCGACGACGTCGCCGATGGCTGCCGTGCCAGTCGAGGGGTCCGGGGTTCCGGCCACGGAGACCGTCCGCCAGGTCCAGGTTCCGCCGCGGGAAATACAGCGGGAAGCAGGCCGGGAAACAGGACAGGAAATGGTGCAGGAAACGGATCAGGAGACGGACACGACAATTGTCCCGATTCCGGTGCCGCCCCCGGCCAGGACGGCGGTCGCTCCGGGATCACGCACGACGGGCTTACACGCCTCGTCCCGGCGGCGCCGCCCCGAGCGCCGCACCCCGCGCCCCACCCCGCAGCCCGGTCCGCGGGCCAAGCCCTGGTCTCCGGGCCGGCCGCGGGCCGAGGCCGAGGCGGAGTCCGACTTCCTGGCCGCGTTCCCGCCGGTGCACGTCGGCGCCGGCGTGCTCCTGCGCGACGACTGGGGATGCGTGCTGCTGGTGAAGCCCGTTCGCCGGTCGCGGTGGGCGATTCCGGGCGGGAAAGTGGACCTGGAGGAAGCCCCGCGCCAGGCCGTGCGCCGGCAACTGTTCGAAGCACTCGGCCTGGAGCGCGAGCCGGGCGCGTTGCTCTGCGTCGACGTCGTCCCGGCCCGGGAGCCCTACCCCAAGCCTGAGATCCTCTACTTATTCGACGGCGGCCTGCTCGGCGACGCCGAACAGGAGACGATCTGGCATCCCGGCGGGCAGCAGCACGACTGGCGTTTCGTTCAGCCGGCCGACCTGGACGGATTCATCCTCGGCCTGCCGCTGCGCCGCGTTCGCGCCGGACTCGCGGCTTGCGGGGGAGGTCACACGGTCAACCTCGAGGACGGCTACGCGCGGGAGAACGCGTTCCTCTCGCACGACGACGCGCCGATCGGCCGGCCGCCGAGCGCGGTACCCACGCGCGCCTCCCGGTAGCCAGCCCGGCGACCATCGGCCGGCTGCGCCACGCGAGCCGGGCCAGTCGCGCCCGAGACCTCCGCGCACCAGGTAGCCAAGGCCCACCCAGACAGCGACCACTCCGAACCCATGTTTAGTGCCATAACGCGGCGAACGGAGCACCTCGTACACCGCCGCGATGATGAACACGGCGGCGGCCAGCAACGCCGCCGGGCGGCCCAGCCCCGGTCAGCCCGCCGATCAGCAGCGCGGCGAGGACCCGCGTCAGCGCGGCGGCCCGGCTGACCCGGATCGCGCGACGGCGGGACGCGTGCGTCGTGCCGACCGGGAGCCGGGACCGCGTGTCCTTCTCGGCCCGCTCCCGAAATCGCCGGTTGAACTGGCCGCGAAGACGAAGCAGGCGGGCGCGATCAGCGCCTGGGCCAGGCTTCCGGCCGCGGGTAGAGCAGGCAGCCGGCCATCCCCGTCCGGGCCGGGATGCCTCCCGGCCCGGACGGGTGAAACGATCCAGACCCGTCGGCGACGTCCCCGCCGTCGCCGTCGGCGGTCTCCCCCTCGGATCGTGGACGGTCCCCCCGCCCGTTCTGCCGCCTTCGCTGCGCCCCGGATCCGCCCGTACACCGCGAAAACGGCTCCCGGAGCGGTCCGGTTCGCTGGGCGGCGTGGACGATGTCATCTGTTTTCCTCGGATTCATCCCCGGTCACCCGCCGGCGGGGTGAGCTCGTGTCGGCCGTTACTCCTTGTCCCGGCCGAGCTTCTTGATCCCGAAGGAAACGATCGCGTGCAGGGCCTCGCCCACCGCGGCCTCCTTGCCGAGTTCCTCGGCGGCGTGCCAGAACTTGCTGGCGTGCTCGCCGACGTGCGGCGCGACCGCCTTGGTTTCCTCAACCGCACCGCGGACGATGACGTGGTACATGACCCCTCCCCTGGTCAGAACGCTGGTGGCCCGCTGTCCGCGGGAGCGCGGCGATGCGGCCCTGCGCCAGGCGGTCCAGCACGCCCTGCTGGGTTTGAACCACGCCATGCTCACGCCGACCGACACCATGCTGACCGGGAACCAGGCCAGCAGGATCCACAGCGCGCACACGCACGGGGTCCTGAGGGCCGAATTTGCGGGCGCACCCGGGCGGCGAGAAGCCCCCGGCGGGCTACCCGGCGCCGGCCGAGCCGCCGGCGATCTCGTAGGACCACAGTTCGCTGTTGATGCCGACCGGGTGGGGAGCCGGGCCGCCCGCCCGCTCCTGGGCGGAGCGGTGGCCGTGGCCGAACGCCGGGGAGTTCAGCCAGGCCTGGAACGCCGCCTCGTCCCGCCACCGCGTCACCACCAGCCAGGTGGTGCGCTCGTCGGCCGGCTGGAGCAGCTCGAAGCCCTCGAAGCCGTCCTGGTTGTCGACGGCGCCCGCCCGGGCCGCGAAGCGCCGGGCCAGTTCGTCCCCGCTGTCGGCGGGGACCGTGATCGCATTGATCTTCACAACGGTCATACCCGCGATGATGCCAGCCGGGCCAAGCGGACTGGGGCCGCTTGGCCCGGCGGCTGGTTCGGTTACGATGCGAGGGGCTTTTGCCGGTGTAGCTCAGTTGGCAGAGCGGCCGTCTTGTAAACGGCAGGTCAGCGGTTCGATCCCGCTCACCGGCTCCACGAGGTCGATGGCTTCCGCCGTATGTTGCCGGTATGAGCACACCGACAACCCCCGGGGTGACCGAACTGCGGCTGGTGGTGACCGCCGACGACTACGAGCAGGCGCTGCGGTTCTACCGCGATGTGCTGGGCCTGCCCGAACGCGCGGCCTACAGTTCGCCCGGCGGCCGGGTGACGATCCTGGAGGCGGGGCGGGCCACGCTCGAACTGGCCGACCCGTCGCACGCGGCCTACATCGACCAGGTCGAGGTGGGACGGCGGCCCTGCAGCTAACCCTTTTCGGCGACCTGCCGCCTACCCAGCCCGGACAGGCACCGGGAGGGTGGTCGCCCTTTTCAGCCCGGAGGGGCGCTGGAAAGATAAAGAGCGCATCGGCTCGAACTGGAAGGCGGCTCCGTGGCTGGCGACTTAGGCACGCTGACAGGGGGCGAGGCGGTCGCCCGGGCCAAGGCCCTGGTTCCGGTCCTGGCCGAGCGGGCGGCTAAGACCGAGGCGCTGCGCCGGCTCCCGGATGAGACGTTCGCCGACCTCGTCGCGTCCGGCCTGATGCGGATCACCCAGCCGCGCCGTTTCGGCGGGGCCGAGCTGACCCTGCCCGAGGCCTTCGACGTGATCAGCCTGCTGTCGCAGGGGTGCGGTTCCACGGGGTGGACGTACGCGCTGCTTACCTCGCACCAGTGGTTCCTGGCCCAGTTCGGCGACCAGGCCCAGCAGGAGGTGTGGGGCCCGAACCCGGACGCGGTGATGAGCACGGCGTTCTCGGGCGGCGTGCCTCCGGAGGTTGTGCCCGGCGGGTTGCGCATCGGCGAGGGCCGGTGGCGGTACTCGACCGGCGTGCACCACGCCGACTGGATCTCGCTGCTCGCCGCGGTGCCGCAGCCGGAGGGGCCGCCGGAGCCGCATTTCCTGCTGATCCCGAAGGGCGAGATCGAGATCATCGAGGACTGGCGCTCGGCCGGGCTGGCCGGCTCGGGCAGTTGCAGCGTGCTGGCCCGGGACATCTTCGTGCCGGACCACCGCACGCTGCGGCTGCAGGACATGCTCAACGCGACGACGCCGGGTCGGGAGGTCAACGACGGGCCGCTGTACAAGTTCCCGCTCGTCGGCGTGTGGCAGGTCTTCCTCAGCACGCCGGCGACCGGGATCGCGCGCGCCGCCATGGACGCGTGGATCGCGCGGACGAGGAGCCGGCTGCACCCGTTCACCGGCGCCTCGGTGACCGCGGACCCGGTCGGCGTCGTCCGGCTGGGCGGCGCCGCGGCGCGCATCGAGGCCGCCGAGGCGCTGATCCGCCGGGTGGCCGAGAGCGTGACCGCGGAGGTGCTCGCGGCGGGCGCGGTCGCGGACGCGACCCGGGTGCGCGGCCGCCGGGACTACGCGTTCTCGGTCCGGCTGTGCGTGGAGGCGGTCGAGGAACTGTTCCTGGCCGCCGGGGCCAGTTCGCTGGACGAGGGACTGCCCCTGCAGCGGCACTGGCGGGACGTGCACGGCGTGGCCCAGCACCTCGCGAACCACCTGGACCGCAACGTGGGCGCCTGGGGCGAGCGCGCCCTCGGCCTCGGCGACGGGCTCAGGTTCGGCTGACGCCGGGCCCGGCGGACACCTCGTCGAGGCGCTGCAGGGTCTTGAGCATGGCCTCGATCCAGTTCCGGCCGTTGTCCAATATGGCGACGCGGTCCTGCTCCGGCCAGGCGGAGCAGTCGTAGACCTCGGTCACGATCGTGGCCCGGTCGCCGTCCGGGGTCAGTTCGTAGCCCCACAGGTGGCCCGCGGCGGGGTCGTCGATGTCGTTCCGCCGGGGTTCCCAGGTGATGCGCCTTCCCGGCTCGAACTCGACGACGCGGTTGATCATCTCGTAGTCGCCGCCGACCCGGGCGAGGTACATCTTCAGCACGAACTCGTCCCCGACGCCGGTGACGGGTGTCTCGGTGACGGCGCCGCGCAGCATGTCGGATCCGTCGATCTCGGTGTGCCGCCGCGGGTCGGCCAGGACGGCGAAGATGGCGTCCGCCGGGGCGCCGATGCGGCGGGACACGCGTACCGGCTCGCACTCGCCGTTCGTGGCCTGGGTACCTTCGTCAGCCGCGGAAGTGGTCATGCGGGTTCCTCCTCGCTCGGGTGTCATCACCTGTTTCGACGTCGCGCCGGCGCCGAAGTCATCGCCGTCGGCGCGTGAGCCGCCTACCCGTAGGTCGGGTGCTGCGGCCAGCCGGCCGGCGAGTCCTCCCAGTCCTCCTGGCGGCCGTACGGGGCGAGGTCGAGGACGTTGTTGGCGAACAGCAGGCGGTCCACGCCGCGGGCGGTGGTGGCGTAGGTCCGGTAGACGTCTTCGCCGTCGCGCAGGAACACGCTGAGCTGGAACAGGCTGCCTGCGCCGGTGTCGTCGGTGAACGGCGTGCCGTGTGAGGAGACGAACGGCATCGTCCAGCCCATCTTCTTCTTGTACGCCTCGATCTGGGCCAGCGGCATGTTGGAGACCGTCACCCAGCTCACGTCGGTCTCGGCCAGGGTGCCCAGGTCGGAGACGTTGTTGGTGAAATGCGTGCAGCCCGGGCAGTAGTCGTCGGGCCCGTTGTCCATGAACTGGTAGAGAACGAGCTGCCGGCGCCCGTCGAACAGGTCAAGCAGCGTCTTGCGCCCGTTCGGCGTGTCGAACGTGTACTTGCTGTTGTCGAACCTGACCATCGGGAGCCGGCGGCGCCGGGCGGCCAGCGCGTCGAGCGCGCGCGTGGCCTCCTTCTCGGCCGCGAGCAGGCCGTCCCGCTCCTGCTGCCACTGCTCGGCCGACACGACCTCTGGCATCGCTGTATTGCTCATCTGTCTCTCCTGCTCATCGGTGAAGCCCCCCGGAGCCAGGCCGCGGGCTGGCCGGCGGAGTCCTGTACGCAAGCTAAGACGCGCGGGCCCGGCGGAACTCATCGCCGGGCGGCCACGGATCCTCGGTGGATCCCTTAGGTCACACAGGCCACGTAAACCTCTGTGATAAAGGCGTCCTGCCACTGTGACCGCTGTCTCAGTGGCAGGCAAGGATGCGGCCTGGCCTGGCGGTTCTTGCGTGTCAAGCCGTTTTTTCGGGTTCTGAGGGCCGGACGCCGGGTACAGAAGTTTTGGCGTATCGAAAAGTTCGGGCTACGGTTGCCGACGCATCACCAAACGATTACGGAGGAGCGCAGAAATGGTTACAGGGGGTGAGCGCGCGACCTTTGCTGAGTGACTGAAGCGGCCCCGACCAAACGTGATTGCAGCACGTGGCCGGGGCCTTTGCATGGCAACGAACCTTGGAGGTAACAAGCCATGTCTTTTGTCAGTATCGCAGGTGGCGGCGTCGCCAAGACCCTGATCGCGGTCACGGTTTCGCTGCATCCTGGGGCCGCCCACCCGGGCAACAGCTACACCGTCCGGGCCGGCGACACGCTCAGCGTGATCAGCCAGCGCGAGTACGGCAGCGCGGCGGACTGGCCCGCACTGTGGTGGATCAACCGGAACGTGGTGAAGAACCCGTCCGGCATCCAGGCCGGGCAGAAGCTCCACCTGTCGGGCTGGCACCCGGTACGGCCGTGGCTCACCCGGGCCGCGCTGGCCGCGATCCCGGCGCCGGCGCCGGCGCCGGCCGCGGCGCCGGCACCGTCCGCCAGCGATGCGGCGGACACCGGCGCCACGCAGGACCCGGCGCCGTCGTCGGGTAGCTACAGCGGCGCGCCGGGCAGCTTCCAGAGTTGCGTGATCCAGGCCGAGAGCGGCGGCAACGCCGGCGCGGTCAACCCGGCCAGCGGCGCGGGCGGCCTCTACGGCTTCCTGCCGTCCACCTGGCAAGCGCTCGGGTACTCCGGGCTGCCGGAGAATGCGTCGGTCTCCGAGCAGAACGCCGCATTCGCCAAGGAGTACGCGGCGTCGGGGACCAGTGCCTGGTCCGCTTACGACGGCTGCTAACCGCGGGTGAAGAAGCCCCGGCCCGTTGCGGGCCGGGGCTTCTTCATTTGTGCATGTCATAACACGATCCGCATCGTGTGGCCGGCCGGGAACGGCCGGTGCCGCGCCGCGCTGCCCGCCTACACGCTGGTGCTCGGACTGATCGCGCTGTTCGGGTACCTGGCGCGGGCCACGCCCGCGGTCAACGCGGGGGTGAAGGCGGGCGGCGGCAACGCCCAGCTTTCGGTGCCGCTGCTGTTCGAGCACATGTTCCCGTCCTGGTTCGCCGGCGTCGGCTTCTCGGCGGTGGTCATCGGCGCGCTGGTGCCCGCGGCCATCATGTCGATCGCCGCGGCCAACCTGTTTACCCGGAGCATCTACAAGGAGTTCGTCCGGCCCAACGCCACCCCGGCCCAGGAGACCCGGGTGGCGCGGCTGGTCTCGCTGCTGATGAAGGTGGGCGCGCTCGGCTTCGCGCTGGAACTGAACAAGACCTTATCGATCAACCTGCAACTGCTCGGCGGGATCTGGATCCTGCAGACCTTCCCCTCGATCGTGATCAGCCTGTACACGCGCTGGTTCCACCGCTGGGCCCTGCTGGCCGGCAGCGCATAGGGTCGGGTGTCGGTCACACGAGAGGCGGCGGATCAGACGTCATGCAGGGCCAGCCCGACCCGTTCGGCACCGCGGAACTGCGCCGCAGGGTGCTCGACGCCTGGACGGCGTCGCCCGCGCGGTTCCGCGAGGACGCCAACGCCGAGGAGGACTACGCCCTCGGCGGCTACCGCGACCGGGTGGTCGTGGAACTGGCGCAGAACGCCGCCGACGCGGCGGCGCGCGAGGGCGGTGCTCGCCCCGGGGGGACGACCCCCCAAGACCCCCCCGGTGCGGGCCGGCTGCGGCTGACGCTGAGCGGCGGCACGCTCGTGGCGGCGAACACCGGAGCGCCGCTGGACGCGGCGGGCGTCGCCGCCCTGTCCACGCTGCGGGCCTCGGGCAAGCGCGGGTCCGGGCCGGACGAGGCCGCGGTCGGACGGTTCGGCGTGGGCTTCGCGGCCGCCGTCGCGGTCAGCGACGAGCCGCGCATCAGCTCGGTCACCGGCGCGGTGGCCTGGTCGCGCGCGGCGGCCAGGGAACTGGCCGAGGGCATCCCGGCGCTCGCGGCCGAGTTCGCCGCGCGGTCGGGGCACCTGCCGGTGCTGCGGCTGCCGTTCGCCGCGGACGGCACGCCCCCCGAGGGCTTCACGACCGCGGTCACGCTGCCCCTGCGCGACGAGGATGCCGCCCGGCTGGTCCGCGCGCTGCTGGCCGAGACCGGGCCCGCACTGCTGCTCGCGCTGCCCGCCCTGGCCGTCGTCGAGATCGAGATCGACGGCCAGCGGCAGGTGCTTACGGCCAGCCACGACGGCGACGGCGTCACGGTCACCGTCGACGGCCGGGCCAGCCGGTGGCGCACGGCCGCCGCGGGCGGCCAGGCCGACCCCGGGCTGATGGCCGACCGGCCGGCCGAGGAACGCGCCCGACCGGCCTGGTCGGTGCGCTGGGCGGTGCCGGTCGAGCCGGACGGCCAGGTGCCGGCCGGCCGCCTGCCCGACGGGACCAGCGCCGTGGTGCACGCGCCCACGCCGACCGACGAGCCGCTCGGCCTGCCCGCGCTGCTGCTCGCCTCGTTCCCGCTCAGCCCGGACCGTCGCCACGTCGCGCCGGGGCCGCTCACCGACTTCCTCGTCGACCAGGCCGCGCAGGCCTACGCCGGGCTGCTGCGCGGCCTGGCCGCGACCGTCGCGCTGCTCGACATGGTCCCGAGCCCGGTCGGCCGGGGCGAACTGGACGCCCGGCTGGGCCGCGCGATCCTGGCCCGGCTGCCGGAGACCGCGTTCCTGCCCGCCGCGGACCCCTCGGCGCCGCGGATCCGGCCCCGGGACGCGGTGATCCTGGACGCCAGCCCGCCCGGCCTCGCCGCCTACCTGGCCCCGGTGCTGTCCGGGCTGGTCGCCGGGTCCGCGCGGCATCCCGGCTACGGCGTGCTCGGCGTCCGGCGGCTGCGGCTGGCCGACCTGGCGGACACGCTGACCTCGCTGGACCGCGACCCGGCCTGGTGGCGAGGGTTGTACGAGGCGCTCGCCGCCGCGGCCTCCGGCGAGCTCGGCGAACTGGGCGCGCTGCCGGTGCCGCTGGCCGACGGGCGGCAGGTGCGCGGCGCACGCGGCCTGCTGCTGCCCGGGCCCGGCCTGGAGCACACCGAGCGGCTGGCCCCGCTCGGCCTGCGGATCGTGCACCCGGACGCGGCGCACCCGCTGCTGGCCCGGCTGGGCGCGGTCGAGGCCACCCCGCGCGGCATCCTGGCCGACCCGGCGGTGCGCGCCGCGGTCGCGGCCTCCTACGAGGAGGAGGATCCCGAGCCGGTGGCGGACGCGGTGCTGAGCCTGGTCGCGGCCGCCCGCCTGCAGCCCGGCGACGAGCCCTGGCTCGCGGACCTGGCCCTGCCCGGCGACGACGGCGAGTGGTACCCAGCGGGCGAACTGCTGCTGCCGGGCGGCCCGCTGGCGCAGGTCGTCGCGGCCGATTCCCCGTTTGGCACGGCCGACCCCGACGTGCTCAAGCGGCACGGCGCGGCGACGCTGGAGGCGGCCGGCGTGCTGGCCACGTTCGGGCTGCTGACCGCGCAGGACGTCGCCCTCGACGACCCCGACCTGGACGTGGACGGGGCCGTCGAGTGGGCGGCCGACACGAGGGCCCGGCTGCCGGACGACCCGGTGCCGCCGGTGGCCGCCGAGGTGCGGGCCGTGCGCGACCTCGAACTGGTCGACCCGCAGCGCTGGCCGCAGGCCCTGGAACTGCTGGCCGTGCCGCCGCTGCGGGCCGCGCTCGTCGAGCCGGTCCGGGTGCTGCTCGCCGACGGCCGCCACGCCGACGTGCCCTCCTACACCGCCTGGTGGCTGCGCCGCCACCCGGTCCTGGGCGGCCGGCGGCCCGCCGACGTGCGCGCGGCCGGGGCGGACCCGCTGCTCGCGGGCTTGTACGAGGAGGCGGCGCTGCCCGCCGACCCGGGCCTGGCCCGCGCGCTGGGCGTGCGCACCTCGCTCGCCGACCTGCTCGCCGAGCCGGACGGCCCCGACGAACTGCTGGCCCGGCTGGCCGACCGCGCGCGCCCGGTGACCCGCGGCCAGCTCCGGGCCCTGTGGACGGCGCTGGCCGGCGTGGCCGACGCCGAGCCGCCGGACCGGGTGCGGGCCGTGCTCGGTACCGAGGTGGTCGTGGCCGAGGCCGCGGACGTCCTGGTGCTCGACGCCCCGGACCTGTGGCCGCTGGTAGCGGCCAGGCCCCTGGTCCTGGCGCCGTACGACCACGCGGAACAGCTCGCTGACCTGCTGGATCTGCCCCTGGCCTCGGAAGTCATCAACGGCAGTGTCGACTCGGCCGGGGAGCGGCTCCTGATCCCCCAGGTCTCCCGCGTTGATATGTCGGGTTTTCCGCGAGAGTACGAGGCACACGACCCGTTGACCGTGGACGGGGTCGCCGTGCCGTGGCGGTTCACCCGGGGCACGGTGCACGCGTCCGGACCCGACGGCCTGGCCTGCGGCCTGGCCTGGGCCAGCGGCCGCTGGCCGCAGCGGCACCTGATCGCGGCCCTGCTCCGCGACCCCGAAGCCGCCGCCCGCCTGCTCGCCGAGGCCGACCTGGATCCCGCCGCGCTTTAACGCTCTTTTTCATGATCTGGCGACGGCCGCGCCGCCGGCCGGGCCGGCCGGATAGCGGCCGACGTCAGCGGGCGGCGCGGACCCGGGTGGAGGCGTTACCCCCCGTTAACGCCTCCGACGGCCGTGTGCATCCCCGGGCCGCAGCCGTCCGGCTGGTCAGGTCACCGCGGTGACGGGAAAGGCAACCGCCCCTGTACAGAGGACACCCCGGGCATCGTGCCCCGGATCCGGTGCCGCTCCTGGTACGCCTTTTCCGTCTGCGGTTATCTCACGGCCAGAATTTTCCAAGCGGGACTCTAGGGCCGAAGTGCATGCAGTTACCATGCAGTTGCCCCGCGGAAAGCCGTGAATGCCCCGGTATGAGGGCCGAACGCGGCACGTCGGCCAGTCCCCGGACCTTAGGCTGCTGGCCAGACGAGAGGAAAGCCCGTGGCGGAGCCGTCTTCGGTGACGTTCGGCGAGTTGCTGCGCCAGCTGCGGACGGATACCGGGCTGACCCTGGAGGCCCTCGCGGCCAGGTCCGGCATCGCGGTGCGGACGATCAGCGACCTCGAACTGGGCAAGGCGCAGTACCCGCGCGCCGCCACCGTGTCCCGGCTGGTCTGGGGCCTGCGGCTGCAGGAGCCGGTCAAGGCCAGGTTCGAGGCGGCGGCGCGCGGGCGGCGCGTGGCCGAGGGGCTGCCCGTGGGCGGGACGGCACCGCCGCGGACGCTGCCGCGCGACGTCGCCTCGTTCACCGGCCGGCTGCCGGAACTGGCCCAGCTGACCAGCCCGCGGCCGGCCGGAGGGGGCGTGGTGAACGTGCACGCGATCGGCGGCATGGCCGGGGTGGGCAAGACGGCGCTGGCCGTGCACGCCGCCCACCAGCTTGCGCCCGGGTTTCCCGACGGCCAGGTGTTCCTGCGGCTGGACGCGCACACGCCGGGAAGGCAGCCGGTGAAGCCCGTGGACGCCCTGGCTAGCCTGCTGCAGACCGCCGGGGTCGACACCCGGCAGGTCCCGCCGGGCCTGGAGGCCCGCGCGACGCTGTGGCGGCACTGGGTGGCGGGCAAGCGGCTGTTGCTGCTGCTGGACGACGCGGTCGACAGCGAGCACGTCCGGCCCTTGCTGCCGGGCACGGCGGGGTGCCTGGTCCTGATCACCAGCCGGCGCAACCTCACCGCGCTGGAAGACGCCCACGCGATCGGCCTCGACGTGCTGTCCGCGCAGGACGCGGCCGGGCTGCTGATCCGGCTGGCCGACCGGCCGGGGCTCGACCCGGCCGACCCCGCCGTCGCCCACATCGTCCACCTGGCCGGGTACCTGCCGCTCGCCGTGGGCATGCTCGCCCGGCGGTTGCACCACAGCCCCGCCTGGAGCCCGGCCGACCTCGCCGCTGACCTGGCCCAGGCGCGGGACCGGCTGGAGAAGCTGCAGTCCGAGCGGATGTCGGTCGCCGCCGCGTTCGACCTGTCGTACCAGGACCTGACGCAGCGGCAGCAGCGGTTCTTCCGGCGGCTGGGCCTGCATCCGGGGGCCGACACCGACGCCTGGGCCGCGGCGGCACTCGACGACATCGGCCTGGCCGCGGCCCGCCGCCAGTTGCAGGCGCTCTACGACCAGAACATGATCGGCGAGGCCACGCGCGGCCGGTACCGGTTCCACGACCTGATCCGCGAGCGCGCCCGCGCGCTCGCGGCGCAGGACCCGGCCGCCGAGCGGGCCGCGGCGCTCGGCCGCCTGCTCGGCTACTACCAGCGCGCCGCCGCCCGGGCCGAATCCCGGCTGGCGCGCCAGACCCGGCCCCAGCCCGTCGACACCGGGTCGCCCGCGGCTTCGGCCCCCGGGCTGCCCGGGCTGGCCGGCCGTGACGAGGCCTTGGCCTGGGCCAGAGCCGAGCGCGCGAACCTGCTCGCCTGCCTCGACCACGCCGCCGCCGGCGGCGAGCACGCCCGGGTCGTGGCCCTGACCGCGGCCGTGGCCGCCCTGCTGCGACTCGACGGGCCCTGGGCCGAGGCCATCGGCAGCCACGCCGCCGCCGCCGAGTCCGCCCGCCACCTCGGTGCCCGGCTGGGCCAGGCCAACGCCCTCGACGACCTGGGGACCGCGCAGCAACTCACCGGGGACTACCGGCGCGCGATCCAGACGCACGAAGCGGCCCTGGCGTTGTACCGCGACCTTCGCCACCGGCTCGGCCAGGCCAACGCGCTCAGCCACCTCGGCTACGCCTGGTCCGTCACCGACGAGTACCCGCGGGCAGCCCTGGCCCTGCACGAGGCGCTGGACATCTACCGCGACCTCGGGGACCGGCTCGGCCCGGTCGACGCGCTCAATCACCTCGCTACCGTGCTCCGCCTCACCGGTGATTTCCCTGGTGCGGCGAAGATGCTGGAGGAGTCGCTGGGCCTGTGCCGCGAGTCCGGCAACCGGCAGGGCGAGGGCAACGCGCTGGTTTATCTCGGGGCGGTGCGGCTGCGCACGGGGGACTACCGGCTCGTGGCGCAGGCGCTGGACCAGGCGCTGGTCATCTACCGGCAACTCGGTCACCGGCTGGGCCAGGCCAACGCCCTCAGCTACCTGGGAGCCGCCGCGCAGCAGGTCGGGGACTACCCGGCCGCGGCGAGGGCCCAGCAGGAGGCGCTGGACATCTACCGCGACCTCGGTCACCGGCTGGGCCAGGCCAACGCGGTCGGTGACCTGGGCATCGTGCACCGGCTGACCGGGCACCACGCAGAAGCGGCCGGGGCCCAGCAGGAGGCGCTCGGCATCTACCGCGATCTTGGTGATCAGATGGGCCAGGCCAACGCGCTCAACGAACTGGGGGCACTGCTGCGGATCGGCGGTGACCCGGGTGCGGCGGACGCGCGGCACCAGCAGGCACTGGACCTCGCACGCAGGATCGACAGCTCCTGGGACGAGGCCCAGGCCCTGGCCGGCCTGGGCCGCAGCGACCTGGCCGCCGGGAAGGTCGCCGGGGCACGCACCCACCTCGGGCAGGCGCGCGAGATCTTCCAGCGCATCGGCGCCCCGGAGGCGCCTGGCATCGCCGCCGAGATCGACGCGCTCGGGGCGCCCGGCGGCCCCTGACCGGGGGGCGGCTGGCGCCTCAGGGCCGCAGGCCGAGCGCCTCGAAGCGGCCGGCGAGGACGTCGACGCAGTCGGCAGGGGTGCCGCCGGCGGGCACGGGCGGCAGCATGGGCAGCCTGGCCGAGATCGCCTTGCTCTAGGCCTCATCCGTTGGCCTGGGTGGTGGTTGCCGGTCGCCGGACGGACACCCGCGGCGGGCAGGGTAGGCCCGTGGCGGCCGCCCGGGGAACTCAGGCCGGCGCCTCGCCGGGGGAGCGGTTCGGGGCGGCCATGGCCGCGGTCGTGCGCCGGCTTCCGTTCGGGCTGGACCGGGCCATCGCGCCGAACCTGCTCGGGTTCGCGGTCATCAACAGCGTCACGTTCGGTCTCGACCTCGCGCTGCTGACCGCGCTGCACGCAGGCCTGCGCTGGCCGGTGCCGGTCAGCATCACCGCATCCTACGTGGTCGCGTCCGGTCTGAGCTACCTGCTCAACCGCGCGCTGAACTTCCGCTCGCACGCCGCGCTGGGCCCGCAGGCCGGCGTGTACGCCGCCGTTATCGTCGTCAACTACCTGGCCTGGATACTCGGCGTGGGCGCGGGCCTGGCCGCCCTGGGCGTCAACTACCAGGTGGCCAGGATCCTGGCCGCCGGATGCGAGGCCGGGTACATGTACGCGGCCATGCGCTGGATCGTGTTCCGTGACGGCGCCGGAACCCGCGCGGGCCGCCGGATGCCTAGCGCGTGAGGTACTCGCGGGCGAGCGCGGGCGGCGCGCAGGCCAGCCAGCCGTCGGTCAGCGCCTCGCGCAGGGCCTTCGCGGACGCCTTGCGCATCTGGATGAGCACAGCCGAGTACCCGTCGAAGTGCGGGATCGTGAAGAACGCTCCGGGTTGCGCGGCGAGCACGGCTTCCTTCTCGGCGAGATCCTCGACGCGCACGGCCAGGATCGGCCCGTCCGGCGGGGTCTGGTCACCGAATCGCCTCAGGTCCGCCTTGGAGAACGGCCGTTCCCAGGCGAACGCCTTGCCGGCCACGAACCAAGTCCGGTTGCCGCGGCGCTCGTCCTCGGTCACCCCGGGCAGCGCCGAGGCTAGCTGAGCTGCGTCTTCGAAGGTCACCACCCCAGCACAGTAACCCGCTGCGGCCGGCCGGGCTCGGATAGGCTCGGGCGCACGCAGAGGCGGCCGGACCCGGGGGAATGCTGATGCTGGAGCGCAGTGACGTGATCGCGTTCGCGGCCGCGACCGACCTGGCCCGGGCCCGGGTGTTCTACGAGCAGGTACTCGGCCTGCCCGTCGCCGAGCAGACCGATTTCGCCTGCGTGGTCGACGCCCACGGCACCATGCTGCGCATCACCGCGGTCCCGGAGGTCGCGCGGGCCGGCTACACCGTGCTCGGCTGGCGGGTCGACGACATCACGGCCACGGCCAGGGGCCTCGCGGACCGGGGCGTGGTCTTCCGCCGCTACGACAGCATGGACCAGGACGAAGACGGCATCTGGACCACTCCGGGCGGCGACCAGGTGGCCTGGTTCGCCGATCCCGACGGCAACGTCCTTTCGCTCACCCAGTTCCGCCGGCCGCACTCATCGCGCTGACCCGGGATTACGGCTGGTCATCCGGGCGCCGCGCGGGCGGCGGCCGGTCGTGGTAACCCGAGACCAGGTCTTCCAGGCGGATCCGGGCCCGGACCACCGGCTGGCGGAGGCGGTTGTCCCGGCGGGTGGCCCGGGCCAGCTTGCGCGGCTTGCGCTGGTAGCGCCAGCGGGCCCAGGGCGAGCCAGGCCGGGCCAGCCGCACGGCGCCCACGAAGAACGCGGCCGGCAGGAACAACCCGAGCAGCGCGGTCCACAGCTTGCCCTTCAGCAGCGTGATCGCGGCCACCGCGAACAGCACCGCGATCGTCACCACGAGGCCGGCCAGGGCCTGGCCGCTGCCGGGCACGTGCAGGTAGTCCGTCACGTCCTGGACGCCCGCCGGCGCGGCGCCGAGCAGCAGCAGCGCGGTAACCCCGGCCGCGATGAACACCGCGTCGATCGAGACCCGGCCCGCGCGGCTCCAGTACACGTCCCGCAGGTGCAAGATCAGCGCGAACTCGTCCAGCACCAGGGCCGTGCCCACGCCGAACAGGGCCGCCGCCCCCGAGCGCCA
>DATAVV010000238.1:0-15734 GCA_036267555.1 Streptosporangiaceae bacterium
TGAGCCGCGGCATGACCGAGGACGAGGCCATGGCCACGATCGTCCGGGGTTTCGTGGAGCCGATCGCGCGCGAACTGCCCATGGAGTACGCCCTGGAACTGAACCGGCTGATCGAGCTGCAGATGGAAGGAGCGGTCGGCTGACGACGGCCCGGGCCGGCGCCCGGGCGGCGAGCGAGGGCATCCCCGCTAACGGGGTGCGCTGAGCAGTTTCTCGATCCGCCCGAGGCGGCCGGTGAGCTCGGCGATGTCAGCCTTGGTCGCGCCCTGCTCGCCGGCCTTCAGCGTGAGCACGAGCTGCCCGCCGGGCTCCAGGCGGCCGGTTTCGACCTCCGCGACGTTGTCGGCGCTTTGCAGGCGTACCGCGGTGTCAAGCTCGCTGCGCCGCATGCCCAGACGCCGCAGCGCCCGGTCCACGACGCGCCCGCCGGTGATCACCGTCGTCGCGCGCCCGTCGAAGATGCGCGCGGCCGTGGCGCTGACCGCGATCAGCCGGTTGACGCCGGTGTTCACCGCCACCAGGGTGACCGCTCCGATCAGCCCGCCGGTCAGGGAGGTGTCGTTGCCGATGATCGCGTTCTGCACGACGTTGGACAGCAGGAAGATCACGACGAAGTCGAACGTGCTCAGGCTGGCCAGCCCGCGCTTGCCGGTCAGCCGGAACAGCAGGGCGATCACGGCGTAGACGATCACGGTCCGCAGGATCTTTTCCGCCAGCGGGATCTGCTCAGCGAACATGGAATGCCACATGGCGGCCTCCGCGGTCTCGGACGGAAGGACAGTCCCAGCATTCTCCCGGGCCACCGCCCTCGATCCCGGGCACCCGCGGCAACTGCGCTGGGCGTGGCGCCATAGGCCAGGCCGGAAGACCTCCCCGAGCCGCCGCGTCAGGCCCTTCGGGTCAGAAACCCAGGCCGGCCAGGGCGACCAGGACCGCGGTGGCGACGCCCAGGACGCCGTGGGCTACGACGAGGGGCAGAGGGAGATGGCGTTCGGGGGGTATGCCGCCCTCGGCGATCAGCGGGGGTGCGGGGTTCTTGTGGGTCCGGTACACCTTGATCCAGCGCGATCCCATGAGGAGGCCGAGCAGGACCACGGGGACGAGGATCAGCCCCGCGGTCAGGGCGAAACCGGACCTGTCGCTGGACACGTACTTCCACCAGAGATACAGGCCGATCACGGCGAGCAGGCCGTGGGCGCTCACCGCGGTCCTGGGCAGCCGGGTGGGTGCGAGCGCCGGGTCGTACTCGATGAGCCAGATGGCCGCGAGGCACAGTCCGCCCCCGGCAGTGAGCAGCCAGGCGATGAATGCGGCAAGCGGCATCGGAGTCCCATCCTCAGCGGAAGCTGCTGCCGGTGGCCGCCCCCGCGGTGCTCACCGGCCCGCCCTCAGCGGCGCTGGATCCACGTGGGGATTGGGATCCGTCCTTAATTACGCATATCGGTGTCGGTCGGTTCACGTCGGTCACAGCCAGGGTTGTCCCGCACCGTCTCACCTGCGACGATACCGGCCTCGAGCCTTCCCGGGGGAGCGCCGGAACAGTAAAAGCCCAGGTAGAGACGTAACGCGGCGACCCGGCGGGCCTGGGCCGCCGCCGCCAGCCCGCCGGGACTGGCGGTCATCCGCGTGCGACCGCGAGGTCCAGGTCCGCGCCGGGCGACAGCGACCGGGCCAGGGTCTGCTCGCTGATCCACGGCCCGAGCGCCGCGACCACGCGCGCCTCGTCGTGGGGGAACGTCACGTCGATGTGCGCGGTGACCGCCAGGTCGCGGTCCTTGCGCAGCCGCTGGATGCGCCGGACCAGGTCGCGGGCGCGGCCCTCGAGATCGAGTTCCGGGGTGACGGCCGTGTCCAGCACCACCTCCCAGCCGCCCTCGGCCACCCGTTGCGCCCCGGCCCTCGCGTCGCCGGGGCCGTCGCCGGGGCCGGGGCCGCCGTCCCCGGGGCCGAGCACGCGCAGTTCCTTGACGTTGCACTCCCGGGCAACCAGGCCGGCCAGCCCGGCCAGGCGGGCGCGGCGCCCGGGGTCGGCGGTCACGGCCAGCATCAGCCGCAGCGGCTGACGGCGCCGCAGGCCGGCCGTCGACCGGGCCGCCCGGCCCAGTTCGGCCACGGCGCGGGCGTCCGCCATCGCGGCCAGCCCCTCGGGGTCGTCGAGTGCATCGACCACCTGCGGGTAACCGTCCAGGTGCACGCTGTCCGGCACGCCGCCCGCCACGCCGGACATCAGGTTGTGCCACATGGCGTCGGCCACGAAAGGCATGACCGGGGCCAGACAGCGCGCGGCGGTGACCAGCGCGTACCAGAGTGCCTGGAAGGCGGCCGTCTTGTCCGGACTCGGCCCGCTGTGCCAGAACCGGTCCCGAGTGGAACGGACGTACCAGTTGGACAGGTCGTCAGTGAAGCGGTCCAGGGCCGAGGTGGCCGCGGGCAGGTCCAGCTCGTCGAGACCGGCCCGGCACTCGCGGACCAGTTGCTGCACCCGGGCCAGCAGCCACCGGTCGACCGGGGCCAGGCTCGCCGAATCAGCCGAACCAGCCGAACCAGCCAGGCCAGACGAGTCCGGGCCACGGCGCCGCAGTTCACCGGCGGGACGGAAGCCATCGAGGTTCGCGTACGTGACGAAGAACGCGTAGGTGTTCCACAGCGTGAGGAACCGGCGGGCCGCCTGGCGGGCCGGGCCGTACCCGAAGCTGAGGTCCCGCGCCGGCGACTGGCTGGCGTAGAGCCAGCGCATGATGTCGGCCCCAACCTCCGCGACGGCGTCCTCGAACCAGATCGCGTTGCCGCTGGACTTGTGCATCTCGCGGCCGTCAGCCGCCCTGACCCGGCCGTAGGCCACCACGTTCCGGTAGGGGGCGCGGCCGTCGAGCACCACCGACATGAACAGCTGGGAGTAGAACCACAGCCGGGTCTGCTCCTGCATCTCGCACACGACATCGGCCGGGAACCATCGCTCCCAGTAGGCGTGGTCGGGGAGGTCGGCGGCGGTGAGGCCCGCGCCCGCGCCGTCGCCGTAGCCGCCCGGCCGGGCCTGCGGGTTGCGCCAGCCGAGCGTGGAGAACGCCACGATGCCCGCGTCCAGCCAGCAGTCACCGACTTCGGGCACCCGGGCCGCCGCGGCGCCGCAGGTCCCGCAGGCCACGGTCACCGCGTCGGCCCAGGGCCGGTGCAGTTCGCGGAGGTGCTCGATCCCGGACACGGCCCGGGCCCGCAGTTGCGCGGCCGAGCCGATGACCGTGAGATGCCCCTCGGCGCAGTGGTAGAACGGCAGCGGCAGTCCCCAGTACCGCTTGCGGCTGATGCACCAGTCACCCATGTTGGCCAGCCAGTCGTCCATCCGCCGGCCGAGATGGGCCGGACGCCATGAAACCGTGCCGGCCGCCTCGCGCAGGGCCGGGCGGATCTCGTCGCTCAGGATGAACCACTCGTCGACCACGCGGTGTACCAGTGGCGTGGCACAACGCCAGCACCGCGGGTACCGGTGCCGCAGCGTCCCGGCGTGCAGCAACCGCCCGCCGTCGGCCAGGTGCCCGAGTATCTCGGCGTCGACGTCGGTGACGTGGCGCCCGGACAACCAGCCGTAGCCGCTGGCGTAACACCCGTCCTCCCCAAGCGGGGCCAGCACGGGCAGGCCCAGTTCCCGGCCGAGGTCGAAGTCCTGCGCCCCGCACCCCGGCGCGATGTGCACCAGCCCGGTGCCCTCGGCCAGCGAAACCCCGGACCAGGCCACGACCCGGCGCGGGACGGTCCTGCTGCCTGGCGGGTCCAGCCCGGGCAGGGGCGGGTCGTAGCCGCGGCCGACCAGGTCGGCGCCGGCCGCGGTGCGCAGGAGTTCGCCGCGGCGCGGCAGGGCGGCCAGGCGGTCCTGCGCGACCCAGACGTCGCCGTGACCGGGCACGGCGACCAGGGCGTAGCGGGCGCCGGGATGGACGGCGACCGCTACGTTCGCGGGCAGCGTCCAGGGCGTCGTGGTCCACACGGCCAGGGACTCGCCGGGATAGCCGGCCAGCGGCAGGCGCAGGAACACCGACGGGTGGACCAGGTCGGCGTGGGAATCGGCCAGCTCATGCTGGGACAGCGAGGTGCCGCACCGGTGGCACCAGGGCATCAGCCGGTGGCCCCGGGTCAGCCAGCCGCGACGGTGGCACTCGGCCAGGAAACCCCAGATGTAGCTGATGTTGGTGTCGGTCATCGTGTAGTACGAGCGGTCCCAGTCCATCCACATGCCCAGCCGCACGGACTGGCCGGTGATCCGGCGGGCATAGGTGGCGACCCGGTCCCGGCAGGCCAGCGCGAACCGGTCAAGCCCGAACGTCTCGATCTGCCGCCGGGAATCGAACCCGAGCGACTTCTCGACCTCGACCTCCACCCACAGTCCCTGGCAGTCGAATCCGTTCTGCCAGCGCAACTGTCGGCCGTTCATGGCCTGGTAGCGGCCGATGACGTCCTTGAGCGTACGGCCCCACGCGTGGTGCACGCCCATCGGGTTGTTCGCGGTGATCGGCCCGTCGAGCAACGAGAACGGCTCCCCGTGGCTCGTCTGCTCCCGCAGCCGCTCGAAGACCCGCGTGGATGACCAGCGGGCCAGCACCTCCCGCTCGATGGCCACCCGGTCAGGGACCTTGGCTACCGGCGCGTACAGGCCGGCCTCGGCTCGCTCGCTCATCGCGGTTCCCTTTCCCGCTGCGACCCCCGGCCGCCCCAGCCCGAAACGCTCCGAAAAGCAAAGAGCCCCGGCCTGGGCCGGGGCTCGCGCTCGACGTCGTTAGGCAGTCAGCACTCGGCGATTCCCGGTGGGGAGCCGTCGATAATCGCGAAACACGTCGCGGCACTGACCATGACGGCAGGATAGCCCACGGCGCGGCCGCGGCCCGAACATTTTTCACGACGGGGCCAGCCGGGGGATCTGGCCCATATCTCGGGCTCTGGCGCGGATTTCCGTGGGCCCGGTCCGGGGTGTCTGCGCTGTCCTGTAGCTCTTGCCCTATGTTGCATCGTCTTGCGGGGCAGCTAGCGGGGATGCGGTTTCTTGAGCGATCTTGGTGGCAGCCGAAGATGACGGCCCGGCGAGCATATCTGGGCGCGGGTGGCATGCTGCTGTTCGGTGCCATCGCTCTGGTGATCTTCTTCGTCGGCGGCGGTCCTCTCAGTAGGTGGGTAGAGCTGGCGTTTGCCGTGTTCTTTTTTCTTTTGGGCCGCTGTCGGCCTGTCGCAGGCGGTGGGGCTCGGTAAGGATGAGAGGCGGACCAGTTGGGTCGTTACGCAGGAGCAGGAGTGGGACGCGGCGCTGGCCGCACTGCGCGAGGCTGGATGGCAAGTGGAGATGACCGGCCTTGCCGCGCCCGTACAGGTTGAGGGCGTGCTGCCCTGCGGCGAGCAGTTCTACTTCCGGTCCCGCCACAACGAGATCCTGCTGGCAGTGGGCGGTGAGGACCCCGCTGACGGCGCCCCCTGGCAACAGCAGGCCAGCTACGGGACGCACTCAGGCGGCATCCCCGCTGCCTGACCATCACAGGCACCAGCACTGAACCCGTTGGCGAGGGCGTCTTGGTCGGTTCGCAGGCCGATAACGAAGGACCGGAGCGCGGGCTCGCCGGTGGCCAGGGCGGCACCCATCCAGGGTCCAAGGAGCTTGCGGCCGCGGCGCTCGATCATGATGGCGGCGAAGGCGCGGCCGCTGCCGGTGACGGCGGCCAGTTCCGGAGACGCGGCGAGGATGGCGGCCAGGCTTGCCCGGTCGGCGTCGGCGAGCCGGTCGGGCCTGGTCATGATCCAGGCCGTCACGGCCCGGACCTTTGGGGGCCCGGCGCGGGAGCGGAGACGGCTGCGTTTCCGCGGAAACGTGCGAGGTAATGGCGGACCTGCGTGCGGCCGCCGGTGTACCGCAGTCGCGGAGTTCTTGCCACAGTTGGACGGCGTTAGTGCAGCCGGAGTTCCAGCGTTCGTGCCGGTAGGCCGCGTGCTCGTCGATCATGGCGCGCCGGCGGCCGGTGCCGTCGTTTACGAGCAGTTCCTCGGGGCTTTCTCCGTTAGCCAGGGACCTCGGCGACCAGGACTAGGCTCGGCGGCGTGGGCCAGCCGTGCGGCGTTGAGATCGGGGTTGCCACCGGGCGCCTCGTCCCGCCCCCGCGTGGCAGTGGGCGCGCAGCAGGAACCGGCGGCGCGTGCCGCCTATTCCCATGAGCGGTGCTGCCGGGCCCGTGGCGGCTGTGCCGCTGCGGCGTAACCGCGGTTTCCGGTTGCTGTGGGCCGGCCAGGTTGTGTCCGACACCGGGACCGGTGCGGCAGTGATCGCCTATCCGTTGCTGGTCCTCGCGCTCACGCACTCGCCGGTTGTCGCGGGCGTGGTGGGCACGCTGGAGAGTGCCGTGGTGCTGGTGCTCGGCCTGCCGGGGGGTGCGTTATCGGACCGGCTGGACCGCCGGTGGACGATGGTTGTGTGTGACACGGGCCGTGCTGGCGTGCTGGCCGTGCTCACGGTCCTGGTTTCGGTGCATCTGGTGGCCTGGCCGGTGGTGCTGGCCGTGGCGGTCATCGATGGCGGCGCGAACGTGCTGTTCCGTCCTTCGGCCAGCGCCGCGCTGCCGTTGATCGTCGCCGACGAGCAGCTGGAACAGGCGTGGGCGGCGACGCAGGGCCGGACGTATGCGGCCGGGCTGGCGGGCCCGGCGGTGGGCGGGTTCTTGTTCGCGCTGGGCCGGGCCGTCCCGTTCGCCTTCGACGCCGTGTCCTACCTGTTCTCGGCGGCAGCGGTGAGCCAGATCCGCGGCACGTTCCGGGCCGAGCCTGCTGGCGGCCACAAGGCACTGCGGCGGGAAATCACCGACGGCCTGCGCCTGGTGTGGCACCACCGGTTACTGCGCACCGTGATCCTGTCTGCCTCGCTGGCCAACTTCGCTTTCAACGGGGTGCTGTTCACCATCACCCTCGCGCTGCGCCGGCACGGCACCGCGCCAGGGGTCATCGGCCTCGCGCAGGCAGGGATCGCGCTGGGCGGCGTCCTCGGCGCGGTGATCGCCCCGCGGCTGACAGGCCGCTGGCCGCTGCGGCGGCTGGTCATCGCCATCGGCGTGGCCGGCACGGTGATGCTCGCGGTCGCCGCATTCCTGGTCCTGTCGCCGCTGGTAGCAGTGCCGGTCGCGGCCGGTGTCGTGCTGGCCCCGGCAGCGAGCGCGGCACTGCTCGCCGCGCTGCAACGGGCGACACCACCGGACATGCTCGGCCGGGCCAGCAGCAGCATGTACCTGGTATCGATGAGCTTGGTCTGGCTCGCGCCGCTGACCAGCGGCCTGCTCGTCGAGCATTTCTCAGGGCAGTGGGCCATGGCCGCGTTCGCGGCGGCGATGGGTGGCTCGGTGATCATGTACGTGGCCCTGCCCGGACTCCCGGGCACACCGAGCGCCGCCACGTCCCCGCCAAGGCCAGAGCCGCTCCCATCACAAGGCCGGTCATCGGCGGCAGCCGGTGAGCAGGATCCGCTTGCGGGGTAAGGGCAGGCCAGCCGCGAGGCCGGCCGGCCAGCGCGACCACGATGTCCCGCAGCGTGTCGGCTAGCGGCGGGGTCTTCCGCGCGTAGCGGACGGTCAGCCGGATCACCACCCGAAATAGGGGCCAGATCCCAGCCGGGGGTCTGGGGGGGTTGTCCCCCGAGGGCAATGACTAGAATGACCAGCGATGACCGGGCCGACGCACGCGGAACTCGCGGCACGGCTGCGGGCCGAGTTGGGCCCGGCGGCGGACGCCTCGCCGCGACGGCGGGCCGAGTACTCCTCGGACGCCTCCAACTACCGCGTCGTCCCCCAGGCCGTGGTGTTCCCGCATTCGGTCGACGACGTCCTGGCCGCGGCGGCCGTGTGCCGCGAACTGGCTACCCCGCTGACCGTCCGCGGCGGCGGGACCTCGATCGCGGGCAACTCGGTCGGGCCCGGCGTCGTGCTGGACATGAGCCGCCACCTCAACCGGGTGACCGAAATCGATCCCGATGCGCGGACCGCGGTCGTCCAGCCCGGCGTGGTCCTGGACACATTGCAGCGCGCCGCGGGCCGCCACGGGCTGCGCTTCGGCCCCGATCCGTCCACGCACGCCCGGTGCACCGTGGGCGGGATGATCGGCAACAACTCCTGCGGCGCGCACGCGATGTCCTACGGCACCACCGCGGCCAACCTCGTGGCCCTGGACGCCCTGGACGGCACGGGGCGCCGCCTGCTGCTCGGCGCCGACCTCGGCGCGGTGCCCGGGCTCGAAACGTTCGTTTCGAAGCACGTCGAGCCGCTGCGCGCGGAGTTCGGCCGGTTCCGCCGCCAGGTCTCCGGGTACTCGCTCGAGCACCTGCTTCCGTCCGGTCCTGCCCACCTGGCCCGGGCCATGGCCGGAACCGAGGGCACCTGCTGCGTCACCCTGGGCGCGACTGTGGCCCTGGTGCGCCGCCCGGCGGCGACCGCGCTGTGCGTGCTGGGCTACCCGGACATGCCGGCCGCGGCGGACGACGCCCCCGCCCTGGCCGACCCGGCCGTGCTGGCCCTGGAGGGCATCGACGCCCGGCTGGTCAGTGTGGTCCGCGCGAACCGAGCGAACGCTGCGGTGCCGGCGCTGCCCGATGGCGCCGCCTGGCTGCTGGCCGAGGTGGGCGGGGAGAGCGAAGCTGAGGCCCTGGCCTCGGCCCGTGCGCTGGCCGCGTCGGCCGCGGCCCTGGACTCGCGTGTCGTCCCGGCCGGGCCCGAGGCGGCCACGCTGTGGCGGATCCGCGAGGACGGCGCCGGCCTGGGCAGCCGCACCGCGGACGGCGCCCCGGCCTGGCCGGGCTGGGAGGACGCGGCGGTCCCGCCGGACAGGCTCGGCCCTTACCTGCGCGAGTTCACCGCGCTCATGGACCGCCACCACCTCGACGGGCTGCTGTACGGGCACTTCGGGGACGGCTGCGTGCACATCAGGATCGACTTCCCGCTGGCCGAGCACCCCGGCCGCCTGCGCACGTTCCTGACCGAGGCCGCGCACCTGGTCGCGGGGTACGGCGGCTCGCTGTCCGGAGAGCACGGTGACGGGCGCGCGCGGGGCGAGTTGCTGCCGATCATGTACTCGCGCGAGGCGATCGACGCCTTTGCCGCGTTCAAGCGCCTGTTTGACCCGGAGGGGTTGCTCAACCCCGGCATCATCGTGGATTCCCGGCCGGTGGATGCCGACCTGCGGCTGCCGCTGGCCCGGCCGCTGCGCACGCCGGGCGGGTTCGCGCTCGCCGCCGACGGGGGCGACCTGACCGCCGCGGTGCACCGGTGCGTGGGGGTCGGCAAGTGCCGGGCCGACAACGCGGCGGCCGGCGGGTTCATGTGCCCGTCCTACCTGGCCACCCGCGACGAGAAGGACTCCACCCGGGGCCGGGCCCGGGTGCTGCAGGAACTGGCCAACGGCTCGCTGGTGACCGGCGGCTGGCGCTCGCCCGAGGTCCACGAGGCCCTCGACCTGTGCCTGTCCTGCAAGGCGTGCTCGCGGGACTGCCCGGTCTCGGTGGACATGGCGACCTACAAGTCGCAGGTGCTGCACCAGGCCTACCGCGGCCGGCTACGCCCGCGCAGCCACTACGCGCTCGGCTGGCTGCCGCGCTGGACCCGGCTGGCCGCCCTCGCGCCCGGCCTGGCCCGCGCGACCCTGCGCGTCGGCCCGCTGGCCAGCGTCGCCCGGCGGCTGGCCGGGATCGACCAGCGGCGCCCGCTGCCCGAACTCGCCCGACGGCCGGGCACCCCGGCCCAGCTGCGCCGCCAGGTCGCCGCCGCGGCCGGGCGCGCCGCCGCCACCGGGCCCGCCGCTACCACCGGGCCGGGCGCGGCCGCGCCCCGAGAGCGGGTGGTCCTGTGGGCCGACACCTTCACCCAGGCGTTCGCACCGGGAGTCGCCGAGTCGGCCGCGGCGGTGCTGGCCGAGGCGGGCTTCGAGGTGGTCGTGCCCGAGCGCTCCTGGTGCTGCGGCCTGACCTGGATCTCCACCGGCCAACTGGACGGAGCCCGGGCCCGGCTGCGCGCCGCCGTCGCCGGGCTGGCCACCTGCGCCGAGCAGGGCATGACCGTGGTCGGGCTTGAACCCTCCTGCACGGCCGTGCTCCGCGGTGACCTCACCGAGCTTCTGCCCGGCGACCCGCGGGCGGCGGCCGTGGCCGCCGCGACCAGGACCCTGGCCGAGACGCTGGCCGGCCCCGCCGCCGAGCCCCGGGACCTGACCTGGCTGAACGGCCGGCTCGCGGGCCTGCGGGTCATCGCCCAGCCGCACTGCCACCAGCACGCGGTCATGGGCTACCACGCCGACCTGGCCGTCCTGCGGGCGGCCGGGGCCCAGACCGAGGTCCTGGCCGGCTGCTGCGGCCTCGCGGGCAACTTCGGCATGGAGCAGGGGCACTACGAGGTGTCCGTGGCCGTGGCCGAGCACGCGCTGCTGCCCGCGCTGCGGTCGGCCGCCGCGGGGACGGTGCTGCTGGCCGACGGGTTCTCCTGCCGCACGCAGGCCAGCCAGCTAGCCGGCTGGCCCGCGCGCCACCTCGCGGAACTGCTCGACCCGCACCGCGCAGCGGCCGGCTAGCACCGCGCAGCGGCCGGCTAAGGCCGTCCCGCCCCGGCCCCGGCGCTACCCCGGACGGCGGCTCTCGTGACCACGGCGGCCGTGCCGAGCGCCAGCGCCGCCACCACGAGCAGCAGGAGCGTGTAGCTGGCCAGATGCGCGCCCAGCACGATCAGCGACGGAGCGGCGAAACCGAGGTAGGCCAGCATGTAGTAGGTCGCGGTCAGCCCGGCCAGGGCGCGGCGGTCGGCGATGCGCGCGATCTCGACCAGCCCGGCGACCAGGCACAGGCCGTAGGCGCTGCCCAGCACGATCGCGCACGGCGCCAGCAGCCACGGCTGCCCGGCCCGGGCCGTGACCGCGGCGAGCACCAGGCCCGCCGCCATCACCACCAGCCCGACCGTGGCCGCCCAGCTTCCGCGGGCGTCCAGGCGCCGGGCCAGCGGCTGGATCAGCACCCCGGCCAGCGCGCACAGCGCGGTGATCGCCGCGGTCAGCGCGATTCCGTCGGTCGCGTGCTCGGCCCCGACCACGCTGGGCAGCAGCGCGAACGCAACCGCCGGAGCGACGAAGATCCACGGTGCCATCGGCGCGACCATCCGGCGGAAGCGCGGGTTACGCAGCCCGGGCGGCGTCAGGCGCAGCCCCGGCCGCTCGCCGGCGGGCACCGTCTCCGGTGCCTCGCGCAGCGCTGCCAGCACCACGGCCATCACCGCGATGTGGGGCAGGTACGGCACCACCGTCGGCACCGGAGCCCACTGCGCCAGCAGCCCGGCGACCAGTGGCCCCAGCGCGAAACCGCTCGTCATCGCGATCGCGGCCCTTCGCGCGGCGGTGTGGTCGCTGGCCGTGCCGAACGGGGGCCGCGACGCCTCGCGCAGCCACGCGGTGCCGGCGCCGAACGCGGCACCGCTGCTCACCCCGGCCAGGAAGCGCCCGGCGAACAGCGGCACCACCCCGTAGCGGGCCGTGATCAGCAGGACGCTGGCGAGCAGCGAGAGCGCCACGGCCGGGACCACGACCGTGCGCCGCCCCCGCGCGTCCGAGAGCGGGCCGGCCAGCAGCAGCCCCGGGATCAGGCCGAGGGCGTAGATCCCGAACACCGCCTCCAGCGTCCCGGTGCTCAGGCCCAGCGTCTGCCGGTAGACGAGCAGCATCGGCGTGACCTGGTTGGCCCCCCAGCCGGTTCCGAGCAGCACCGCCGCGAGCGGCAGCCACGCCATCGGCCGCGACGCGCGAGCGGTCGGGCTTGTGTCCCGGGCCTGTATCACTGTCACCTGTCCTCCACGGTCATCCGGCGGGCAAGTTCAATTACTGAACCCTTCCAGGCCCACCTCGACATCCCCAAGGCCGTGCTGTCCGACCGGCTGAGCGGGCTCGTCGACGACGGCGTGCTGCGGCGCCGGCCCGACCCCGGTCACGCCGGCCGGCACGTCTACGAACTGACCGACGCCGGGCGCGACCTGTGGCCCGCGCTGCACGCGCTGCTGGCCTGGGGCGACCGCCACCGGTACCCGAACCGCCGGCTGTTCCGGCACGCCGCCTGCGGCGCCGAACTGGACGCGAGCGGCTACTGCGCCACGTGCGAGCGCACCCCCGGGCCCGGCGACATCGCGACCGAGCCACGTCCCGGCCGCGCCAGCCGGCGCGACGACCCGGTGTCGGTCGTGCTGCGCGGCCCCCGCCGCCTCCTGACCCCGATCGAGACCTAACTCACCTCTTCCAGACGAGCACGGCACCGGTCCGGAAGGTCGGCGGCCCGAAAAGCCGGATCAGCACGCGCCCCAGACCGGAGCCGGGCGAGGTGTCCGCGATGACCGCCGCGGGCCGCCACCGGGCCACGGCCGGGCGGATCACCGCGACGATCGACGCGCCCGCGTGCTTCTTGCCGTCCCAGAGCCAGTCGACGTACTTGTCGGCGTACCTGGCCGGGCCGGGTTCAAACGTGGCCTGCCCGGTCCGGCTTGGCCCGAGGAAGTAACCGCCGATCATGCCGGCGGGCTGGCCCGTGTCCGCCTGCCAGCGCATCGTCTGGGTGTGGCCCACGTTCGCGATGGGGACGACGAGCACGCGGCGTCCGGGGCGAGTCGCAGCCGGGTGAAGGGTCCAGCGCGAACGCGAGCACCGCGGCGGCCGCGCCGTCCGCTGGGATCGCGAACCGGTCCGGCAGCACCTGAGCCATCGCGGGCAGTTCCTGCAGCCAGTGCCACGGCAGCAGCCATCCCGGGGCGAACGGCTGGTTGCCGCCGCCGAGGCTGCACAGTTCCATCACCAGGAAGACGGCGGCCGGGTCGCCGACCTGCGGGACGGGCCTCAGCGACCGAAGACGCCTCGACCTCCGGCGGTGCCACCCTCATCCGCCCTCGTTCCGGGCTCGCCGTCCGCCCTAATTCCGGTTTGCTCTCTTTAGCCAGATGCCGCGAACCCGCGATTGGGTTTACCGCGAGCCCCAGGGATCACAGGCCGCTACCCGTAGCCGCCCCGGTCCCAGGCGACCACCTGGCCGGCCCGGGCGCTCGGACGCCCCAGCAGCCCGGCCAGGAACCGGCCCAGCGACGAGCCCGGCCCGGTGACGGCGAGGACCGCGGCGGCCCGCCAGTAGGCCAGGGCCGAGCGGACCAGGGCCGGGGACGAGGGCCAGACCCGCGATCGCCCGTCGCGCAACTGGTTCAGGAACTCCGCGGCCGCCAGCGGCGGGCCGATGCTGAACGACGCCTGCCCGGTCCGGTCCGGCCCGAGAAAGTAACCGGCGATCATCGTCCGCGGCTCGCCGGTGTCGGCCTGCCAGCGCATCGCGTCGGTGTCGTACACCAGCGGCACCGGGACGACCAGCACCCGGGCGCCGGGCGCCAGTCGCAGGCTCGCGAACACCGCCTGCCAGCCGGCCGGCACGGACACGGGCCGGGCTGCCTGGTACGGCAGCGGGAGCAGCGGCACGAGCGCCAGGCAGGCCACCGCGACCGGGAGGAAACGGCGCCGCCCGCTTTGGGCCGCCGCGCCTGGACGGGCCCGGTCTCCCGCGCCCGAGCGGGCCTGGCCTGCCGCGCCCGATCGCGCCCGGTCGAGCGAGAACGCGAGCCCGGCCCCGGCCGCGCCCGCCGCCAGGATGCAGAACCGGTCCGGCAGTACCTGGGCGAACAGCGGCAGGCCCTGCAGCCAGTGGTAGGGCAGGAACGCCCCGGGCAGTTGCCGCCCCGCGATCGTCAGCGGGCCGCCGCCGAGACTGCACAGTTCCAGCACCGCACAGGTCACGGCCGCGCACCGCACCCGCAGGTCGCGGCGGTACCGGATCGCGGCGGCCGCGAGGACCACGATCAGCGGCCAGCCCAGGTAGCCGAGGACCTCCGGCAGGCCAAGGTTGGTGCCGGCCACCAGGCTCGCGCTGGCCTGGGTGTGAAACAGCAGGTTGCCGGACGGGTCGACGAAAAATGCCAGGTTGCCCGACCACGGCCCATGCAGGACGCTGTGCTCGCGCAGTGGGCCGCGGAACTGCACCCACAGCGGATAGGCACACAGCATCAACGCGGCGGCGGCGCCGGTGCCCAGCCCCAGCGCGGCCCCTCGGACCCGGGCGGGTACCGCGCGCGGTCGGCTGGCCGCGATCACGCCCACCAGGATCAGGCTGGTCACGGCGGTGTCGATCAGTGGTTCTTCGGCGATGAGGAGCTGGGTGGCGGTGAGCAGGCCGAGCCAGGCTCCGGTGGGGACGGGGCGGCCGCGGCCGGTGACGATGCGCAGCAGGGCGTCGATCATCAGCGGGGGTATCACGGCGAGGGCGAGGTGGTAGTGGCCGGTGCCGGAGTTGAGCAGGGCGGGGGAGAACCCGTAGACGGCGCCGCCGAGTGCGGCGGCGGGCCGGCTGGCGTCCCAGCGGCGCAGGACCCAGAATGCGCTGGCGGCGGACCCGGCGATGCTCGTGGTGAGCCCGAGCGTGAGGCTGGCCTGGGGGCCGGCGAGCAGGGTGATGGGGGTGAGCAGGACGCCGGGCAGCAGGAACGCGGTGTTCCACATCATGTTCACGCCGCGCGGCGCGTTCAGTGTGGTGGTGAACAGGGCCGGGAGGTGGCCGTGGCTGACCGCGGTCGCGGAGTACCGCAGGAACCACGCGAACAGGTCGACGTCGTGCGGGTCACCGGCCTGCATGCGGCTCGCGGGGTCGGCCCACAGCCGCCAGGTCAGGACCAGCGCGCCCAGCAGGTAGCAGCCCAGGACCAGCCAGGACACGCCGCGTCGGCCGCGCGACGGCGAGCGCGGGCCAGCGGCGCGCGGCGCGCGGGCCGGCCTCGCGATCACCCGCGGGACGTCCAGGCTCACCGTCGCCTCCTCGGCCCGGGCATGACGGCGGCGCGCAGCGTCAGGTTTCCCGTTCGCGGGCTGAGCCGGACGAGGCCGGCCGAGCCGCGAAGACCCCCGTCATCACGTAACTAGGTTGGGCGTGGCCGGTGCGTAACTAGGCTGCGCAACACGCCGGACAAGATGCGGCTAGCGCCGCCACGCGAGCACCCTACCCACGTAAAAGGCAGGCCGACCCAGCAGTCTGGTCAAGAACTGGGCCAGCCTTGAGCTGCGGTTTGTCACCGCGACGACCGCGGCAGGCCGCCACGACGCCAGCGCGGAGCGGACCGCCGCCGGTGCCGAGCCGGCCACGGCGCGAGCGTGCCCGCCGCCGATCGAGGTCTCGTTCAGGTCCACGGCGGCGTCCTGGGTCGCGCCGAGGTTGAACACCGCCTGCCCGGTCGTGCCCGGCCCGAGGATGTAGCCGCCGATGAGCGTCGCGGGCTCACCCGTGGTTGCCTGCCACCGCATCGGCTTGGTGTTGGTGACCAGCGGCACGGGGACGACGAGCACCCGGGCGCCGGGCGCCAATCGCAACCGGGCGAACGCCGCCTGCCAGCCCGCGGGCACCGGCGGGACCGGGGCCGTCCGGTACGGCAGGGGCACCAGCGGCAGCACCGCCGCGACGGAGTTGAGCAGGGCGGGGGAGAACCCGTAGACGGCGCCGCCGATGGCCGCGGCGGGCCGGCTGGCGTCCCAGCGGCGCAGGACCCAGAATGCGCTGGCGGCGGACCCGGCGATGCTCGTGGTGAGCGCGAGCGTGAGGCTGGCCTGGGGGCCGGCGAGCAGGGTGATGGGGGTGGCAGGAACCACGCGAACAGGTTGACGTCCTGGGCGTCCCCGGTCTGCATGCG
>DATAVV010000239.1:0-23055 GCA_036267555.1 Streptosporangiaceae bacterium
ACGAGTCCGGCGAGGTGCTGTCCCCCGACGAGTTCGACCTGTTCTTCCTGCTGCTGGCCGTCGCCGGCAACGAGACCACGCGCAACGCGGTGTCCGGCGGCATGCTGGCCTTCTTCGAGCATCCCGATCAGTGGCAGCGGCTGCTGGACGATCCGGGCCTGATCCCCACCGCCGCCGAGGAGATCGTCCGCTGGGTGAGCCCGGTGAACATGTTCCGGCGCACCGCGACCCGCGACACCGATCTCGGCGGCCAGGCCATCGCCGAGGGCGACAAGGTGGTGGTGTTCTACACCTCGGCCAATCGCGACGAGAGCGCGTTCGACCGGCCGGCCGAGTTCGATATCGGCCGTGAGCCCAATCCGCACGTCGGCTTCGGCGGCGGCGGGCCGCATTTCTGCCTCGGCCGGCACCTGGCCGCCCTGGAGATGCGGGTGCTGCTGCAGGCCCTGGCCGAGCGCATGCCCGACATGGGCCTCGACGGCGAGGTCAGCAGGCTGCGATCCAGCTTCCTGAACGGGATCAAGCACATGCCGGTGCGGTTCACGCCGGGTCAGGGAACGTGAGCGAAGGCTCGCGCGTCCTATAACCAGGCGTTCGCTATCCGGTAACCTTCCGTCCCCGCTGGGATGATGGCTGATGACCACACGTCTGGAGGTGTCGGGGTGGGATTAACGAGCCCCGGCCTCGTTGTCGTGCTGGCGATCGTCGCGGCCGGGCTGCTCGGCGCGGTGCTGTGGTGGTGGCCGCGGCTGGCCGGACCCGGCCTGCGGCCGGTGCTGGCGCGGGTGGCTGCCCTCGGCGCGCTTCAACTCATCGTGCTCGGCCTCATCTTCGTCATCGTCAACAACACGGCCGAGTTCTACTCGTCGTGGTCGGACCTGGCGGGCGACCAGGCCGGCGGCGGCGCGATCGTCGCGGGAAAGTACCACGCCAGCAGCCGGCAGGCGCCCGCCCCGTCCGTCGCGCCGGTCACGGTGTCGACCAGTTCCGGCATCGCATTGCCCGGTCACCGCCGTGCGGCCGCCGGCGGCCGGCTGCAGACCGTGCGGATCCACGGGGCGCTTTCCGGCCTCAGCATCCCCGGCTATGTCTACCTGCCGGCCGGCTACTCCGACCGGTCCGCGCGGCTGCCCGTGGTGGTGGCGGTCTCCGAGCACCTGGACAGCGCGGGTGACCCCTACAGCGCGTCCCGGCTCGCGGACGCCGCAGCCCGCCAGATCGGCGCCGGGCACCTGGAGCCGCTGATCCTGGTCGTGCTGCCCGCCCAGACCGGCCCGGATGACCAGGGCTGCCTGGACGTGCCGGGCAGCACCCAGGCGGCCACGCTCTTCGCCCAGGACCTGCCGCAGGCGATCGGCACCGCCTACCGGGCGGCGGCCCCGGCCATGCGACGCTGGGCGCTGCTCGGGGATTCCGCCGGCGGGTACTGCGCGCTCCAGCTGGCCATGACGAACTCGCAAAACTACGCGGCCGCTGCGGTGCCGCCCGGCGACTACACCGGGCCGCCCGGCCCGGCTGAGAACGGCGGCAGCCGCCAGATCCGGGCCCAGGAGAACCTGGCCTGGCTGCTGCGCCATCAGCCCATGCAGCCGATCTCGGTGCTGTTCACCGGCCCCGGTCCCACGGAGCCGTTCGCGTCGCGGGCGCGCCCGCCCATGCACGTCGGACAGAGCGGCCTGGCGACCGGCCCGTGGCGGCTGGCCGGCGTGCTCGACTGGCTCGGCGGCGCGCTGCGGCAGCCGGCGGCGGCGGTCAGGAGCTGACGGCATGGGACTGACCAGCGGGCTCTTCATCGGGCTGATGATCATCGCGGCGCTCGCCTCGACCGCGGTCACGGTCTGGCTCTGGCCGCGGTTCGCCGCCCAGCGGGTCGAGGCCGTGGCGGCCAGGCTCGGGCTGATCGGGGTCAGCCAGGTGCTGACGATCGCCGCGATCCTGGTCTTCATCAACGGTTACTTCGCGTTCTTCGGGTCCTGGTCCTCGCTGTTCGGCAGTGGGCAGTCGCCGCCGGCGCCTGCGGCCGGGGTCGTCGCGTCGTCCCGGCCCATCCTGGTCACCGGGGCCGACCTCGGCCCGGTGCCGGGCGGATCCGCGCTCCCCGTGCAGGTCGACGGCCGGCTGGCGGCCAAGCCGCCGCACGTCAGCGCGCCGGCGCCCGGATCGGCCAACCTGGCCATGGTGCCGGGCCTGAAGAGCGGGCTCGGGGCCGCCATGCGATCGGTGGGCCAGGTGCTCCAGATCACGGTCCGCGGCGAGCACACCGGAATCAGCAGCTACTCCAACTACGTGTACCTTCCGCCGCAGTACTTCCAGCCCGCCTACGCTCACGCCCGCTTCCCGGTCGTGCTCGTGCTGACCGGCTACCCCAACGACCCGTGGAGCATCGTGAAACGGCTCGCGGTGCCGGGCACCTCCGCGCGGATGGTCGCCGACGGGCAGATCAGGCCGGCGGTCTACGTCATGATGAACGTCTCCGTGGCGCTGCCCCGCGACACCGAGTGCACCAACGTTCCCCAGGGCCCGCAGGCCGAGACGTTCCTCGCCCAGGACGTGCCGCTGGCGGTGGAGCGGGCGTTCCGGGTGCAGGCCGGCCGGGCGGGCTGGGCCGTGCTGGGCTACTCCACCGGCGGCTACTGCGCGGCCAAGCTGGCCATGCTGAACCCGTACCAGTTCTCCGCCGCGGTTTCGATGGCCGGCTACTACACCGCGATCAAGGACAACACCACCGGCAACCTGTACGGCGGCAGCAGGTCCTTCCAGAACGAGAACAACCTGGACTGGCGCCTGGCCCACCTGCCGGCCCCGCCGGTGTCGGTGCTGGTCACCTCCAGCCGGGTGGGCGAGCGCGGCCTGCCCGCGACGCTGGCGTTCCTGCACCGGATCCGCCCGCCCATGCGCGGCTACTCGCTGATCCTCAGCCAGGGCGGGCACAACTACGGCACCTGGATCCGCCAGCTTCCGCAGTCCCTCGTGTGGCTGAACCAGCGGCTCGCCCCGGCCGCGCCGGTGGTGCCGACCGCGCGCGGCGGGCCTTCGGCCCATCCCGGGTCGTCCTCAGTGCGAGGTTAGTTCGGGGCGGGGGTTGTCGGAGGGGGCTGGGATAATGGGGGCATGCCTGGGGAGTCACGTCTGGTCGGCCGGGAGGCCGAGCTTGGGCGCCTGCTTGCCCTGCTGCGCGACGCCACGGCGGGCCGTCCCGTGGTGGCGCTGGTCAGCGGCGATGCGGGCGTCGGCAAAACGCGCCTGGTGACCGAGTTGTCGGCGCGGGCGCGCGGCGACGGCTTCACGGTCCTGACCGGCCGGTGCGCGGAACTGGCCGACACCGTCCCTTACCTGCCGCTGGCCGACGCGCTGCGGGACGCGGCCGCCGCCGCTCCGGCGGGGGGCCCGCTGCTCGACGCGCTCGCGGCGCGGCCGGTGCTCTCGCGGCTGCTGCCCGACGTCGGCGGCGGCCAGCCGGCCGATGGCGACACGCCGGGGCTGGCCCAGCAGCAGCTGTTCGGCGCGGTGCTCGGCATGCTGTCCGACCTGGCCGAGGCCAGCCCGGTGCTGCTGGTCCTCGAGGACCTGCACTGGGCCGACCGCTCCACCCGCGACCTGATCACGTTCCTGAGCCGGGTGCTGCACCGGGAGCGGCTGGCCATCGTGGCCACTTACCGCACCGATGACATGCACCGCAGGCACCCGCTTCGCCCGGTGATCGCCGAGCTGACCCGGCTGCCCAGCGTGACGTCGGTGGCCCTGGGCCCGCTGGGCGCCTCGGCCATGGCCGAGCACCTGGTGTCGCTGTCGGGCCGGCCGCTGGACGCGGCGATGCTGGACAGCATGATCACCCGCGCCGAGGGCAACACCTACTACGCCGAGGAGCTGCTGGCCGCGTCGGCGGCGGGCGGGGAGCTGCCCGCCGGGCTCGCTGACCTGCTGCTGGCGCGGATAGAGCGGCTCTCCCCGGCCGCCCAGCAGGTGCTGCGCGCCGCCGCCGTGACCGGCCGCCGGGTCGACGACGAGCTGGCCCGGCAGGCCTCAGGGCTGGCCGGCCCGGAGTACGACGACGCGGTCAGGGAAGCGGTCGCGAACCAGGTGCTGGTGCCGGACGGCGAGCAGGCGTACGCGTTCCGGCACGCGCTGCTGCGCGAGGCCATCTACGCCGACCTGCTCCCCGGCGAGCGGACCCGGCTGCACGGCCGGCTGGCCGAGCTGCTCTCCGACGAGCGCCGCCTGGCCGAGGTGCCGGGAACCGCGGCCGAGCTCGCGCATCACACCCTGGCCAGCCACGACATCCCAGGCGCGTTCGCCGCGTCGGTGGCCGCCGGCCGGGAAGCCGACCGGCTGGCCGCGCCCGCGGAGGCGCACCGCCACTACGACCAGGCGCTCTCCCTGTGGGAGCGGGTCGACGAGCCGGAGAAGCGCAGCGGCATGGGCCGCGGCAAGCTCGCGTTCCGCTCCGCGGAGAGCGCGGCCGCCAGCGGTGACATCAACCGGGCCGTGCAGCAGATGCGCCGCCTGGTCGAATACCTCGGCGACGGCGCCTCGGACCCGGTGCTGTTCTGCCGGGCCTGCGAGCGCCTTTCGTACTTCCTGCTCGACATCGACGAGGACGAGGCCGCGATCGCCGCCGCCGAGGCGGCGGTCGCCGCGCTGCCCGAGGACGCACCGTCCTGGCAGCGGGCCCGCGCCCTCGGCACCTACGCGCGGGCGCTGCTGACGATGAAGGACGACGCGCCCGCCCGGTCCCAGGCGGAGCGGGCCATCGCCGCGGCCAGCGCCGCATCGGCGCCCTGGGTCGAGGCGGACGCCCTGGTCACGCTGGGCCAGCTCAGCGAGCGCGGCGGCCGGATCGAGGAGGCCATCGGCCTGTTCACCAGGGCCCTGGAGCAGGCCCGCAGCGCCGGGGTGCTCGGCGTCGAGTTGCGCGCGGCGTTCCAGCTCGCCCGGGTCCAGCTCGAATGGGGTGACCTGGGCCCGGCCAGCATGACCGCGCACCAGGGCGTGCGGCGGGCCGAGGACGCGGGCCTGGGCCTGGCGCCCTACGGATACGACCTGCAGTACATCCACTACCTGGCGCACTATCAGGCCGGGGAGTGGGATCACGCGCAGAGCCTGGTCGACGAGTTCGTGACCCGGGTGGGGAGCGCCCCCGAAGCCAGGCTGTCGGCCATGGCCCTGTTCATCGAGGTGGCCAGGGACCGGCCCGCGGTGGCCGACCGCCGGACCTGGCTGGAGCCGTTCTTCGTCAGCGACCGGTTCACCGAGTACATCGGCCGCAGCCTGCTCGCGGAACACGCGCTCTGGCGCGGTGACACCGCCGCCGCCCTGAGCGAGGTCGAGGCCACCATACAGGCGATCGAGGTGACCTACGCCGGGTACTCGCCCACGGTGATCAGGCCCGCCGCGGTGGGGCTGTGCGCCCTGGCCGACCGGGCCTGGCAGGCTCGCGCGGCCGGCGACGCGGACCGGGTGCAGGCGGCGGTGCGGGCCGCGAGGGACCTGATCGTGATCGCCCGCGAGGGAGCGGCCTGGCCGAGCCGCCCGAAGTTCGCGCTCGGGGTGGACGGCCGCGGCTGGCTCGCCCGCGCCGAGGCCGAGTGGCGGCGGGCCCAGGGTGACAACGAACCGGGCGCCTGGCAGGCCGTGGTCGATGCGTTCGGCCCCGTGTTCGTCTACGAGACGGCCAGGTCACGCTGGCGGCTGGCCGAGGCCCTGGCCGAGGCGGGCCGGCGTGATGAGGCCCAGCGCGAACTGCTGCTCGCCGCGGAGGCGGCCGACCAGCTCGGGGCCAAGCCGCTCCGCGCGGCCCTGGCCGGCCTGGCCCGCCGGGCCCGCCTGGCGAACGCCCCCGCCGCTGGCCACGGCGGCGGCGGGGCCGGAGGGGCCGCGGCGAGTGACCCGGTGGCCGGGCTCACCGACCGGGAGGTCGAGGTGCTGCGCCTGCTCGCGACCGGGCTGAGCAACAAGGAGATCGGCGCCGAGCTGTTCATCGCGGCCAAGACGGCCAGCGTGCACGTGTCCAACATCCTGGCCAAGCTGGGCGCGGCCAGCCGGACCGAAGCCGCGGCCATCGCCCACAGCCGCGGCGTCGGGCCGCCCGCGCGGCGAGACCGCTAGCCACCATACGAGGGAGCCGCCTTGGGCCTGCCGCGGACATCCGCCGACGGCGTGCTGTTCACCACGTACAACACGCTGAACCTGTTCGCCGGCGACGACGCCGCCGGGCGCGAGCGCTACCAGCAGGTCGTGGAGTCGATCCTGTCCGTGGGCCCCGACATCCTGGCCGTCCAGGAGATCCGCGCGGAGACCGGGCCGGTCGCGTACGCGAGGCTGCGCCGGCTCGCCGACGACGTCGGCCTGCGCTGCGGCGTGCCCCGCGCGGAGGGCCCCGGCGACCAGCCGGCGCTGGCCCTGGGCCCGCACGGCTACCACTGCGCCCTGCTCTGGCGCGAGGACATCGAGCCGGTGCCGGGGTCGCTGCGCTGTCACGGCGCCGGGTATTTCTGGCATTCGCTGGCCAGCGTGACGCTCGACGTCGGCGGCGTCCTGCTGCGGCACGCGGCCCACCACGCCAGCCCGTTCGGCCGGCGGTTGCGGGCCGACCAGAACGAGATGCTCGTCGCCCTGCTGGCGGGGGCGCCCACGCTCGTGGGCGCGGACTGGAACACCGAGTGCGCGGACCGCGTGCGCGACGAGCGCACCGGGGACCTGGTCCCTTACGAACCCGACCCCTACGCGAAGGTCGAATGGTTCGACCAGATGATCTACCAGTGCGAATGGGAGTACGACGAGCACGGGCGACGCCAGGCCCGGGCCGACCGGCGGCCCGGGGACGTGCTCTGGGCGGGCGGCCTCTACGACGCGGCCGCGGCCCTGAACGCGCCCTGGCAGGCCACCGTGGGCCACCATCCCGACGACGGCTACGGCGCGCGCGGGGTGTCGCGCCGCATCGACGGCATCCGCGTGACCCGGCAGGTCCTGGACGCGCTGCGCGCCTACCACGTGACCGGCACCGAGCTCGCCCGGCAGGCGTCCGACCATCTCCCGGTCACCGTGGAGTACGTGCCAGCCGCGGCCGGACTGTCCCCCGCGGATATGCTTCGCCGATGAGCCGTCCCGCGTAGTGTCGGCTCCTTGTACCCCCGGGCACGCCCGACAAAGCCAAGGCGGTGACGCGGTGCAGCTGGACAGCGGTCACGGCAAGATAGCCGACTTCATACGGGCCAACCAGGCCAAGGTGCTGGACCGCTGGGGCGAGTTGGTCCAAGCGGCGGTCGGCAGCCGGATCTCGGCCCAGGAGATCCACCGCGAGCTCGAGGAAATCTTCGACCTGGTCGTGCGGTCGATGTCGGACGCGGACGAGTCGGCGCGGGGCGAACTGCGGGCGGTCCTGGGCGAGCTGTCCCGGTCCCGGGCCCGCAACGGGTTCAACCCGACCGAGACGGCCATGGGCGTGTTCTCGCTCAAGGACGCGGTCTACGAACTGGTGGCCGACGCCCCGGATCTGGCCGGCGAGTACGTTGACTTCGCCCGGATGGTCGACGACCTCGGCCTGCTGACGTTCGAGACCTACACCGCCGCCCGGGAACAGATCATCGCCGACCAGGCCGAGTTCATGCTGGAGCTGTCCACCCCGGTGGTCCGGCTCTGGGATGGCATCATCGCGGTGCCCCTGGTCGGCACGCTGGACTCGGCGCGGACCCAGCTCGTCATGGAGAAGATGCTGAACGCCCTGGTGGACACCGGGGCCGAGCACGCCGTGCTCGACATCACCGGCGTGCCGACCGTGGACACCGAAGTGGCGCAGCACCTGCTCAAGGCGGTGATGGCCGTCCGCCTGCTCGGCGCCGAGTGCACGATCTCCGGTATCCGGCCCCAGATCGCCCACACGATCGTGTCGCTGGGCATCGAGTTCGGCGACATCGCCACCAAAGCCACGCTCGCGGACGCGCTGGCCTACGCGCTGGGGCGCAGCGGCCTGAGGGTCGGGCCGGCCTGATGGAGCGCGTGCCGATTCTGCGAATCGGGAAGACGCTGCTGGTCACCATCCAGATCGACCTGCAAGACGATATCGTCATGCAGCTTCAGGAGGATCTCGCCGAGCAGATCGTCGCGACCAGCGCGACCGGCGTGATCATCGACATCACGGCCGTGGAGATCGTCGACTCCTTCATCGGCCGCATGCTGTCGGCGGTCGGGTCCATGTCCCGGCTGTTCGACGCCGAGACCGTGATCGTGGGCATGCGCCCGGCGGTGGCCATCACCCTGGTCGAGCTCGGACTGTCCCTGCCGGGCGTGCGCACCGCCATCAACGCAGAGAAGGGGCTGCGCCTTCTTAACGGGCGAACCTGATGGACGACCTGCCGATCAAGGTCTCGGACGACATCGTGCGCGTCCGTCAGCAGGTCAGGGCGGCGGCTGCGGCCTGCGGGCTGTCGCTGGTGGACCAGACCAAGGTCATCACGGCGGCGAGCGAGATCGCCCGCAACGCGCTTGTCCACGGCGGCGGCGGATCGGCGCGCATTGAGCCGGCCACGTCGCCGGCGGGCCGCGCCGGGGTCCGGATCACGTTCAGCGACAGCGGCCCCGGCATCCCGGACGTGGGCCTGGCCCTCACCGACGGCTGGAGCAGCGGGAACGGGCTGGGGCTCGGGCTGTCGGGAGCCCGGCGGCTCGTCGACCAGTTCGAGCTCGAGACCCAGCCGGGCGCCGGCACCAGCGTGGTGGTCGCCAAGTGGTCGCGCTGAGCCACTGGCTGACCACGCCCGGCGCTGACGACGTCTGCTGGCTCCGGGTGGAGTCGCCCAGCGCGGTGGCGGGCTGCCGCCGGGCCGCCGCGACCCTGGCCGACCGGCTCGGCTTCCCCGCCATGCGCACCGACCAGCTGGCCCTGGCCGTCACCGAGGCCGCGTCGAACCTGCACAGGCACGCCCGGGAGGGCCTGCTGCTGCTGCGGATCGGCCGGGACGCCGTGCGGTCCGGCGTGGAGCTGGTCACGATCGACGCCGGCCCCGGGGTGCCCGACCTGCCCGCTGTGCTCAGGGACGGCCATTCCACGGCCGGGAGCCTGGGCATCGGCCTGGGCGCGATCCGCCGCCTGGCCGACACCAGCGACATGTACTCCGCGCCCGGTCACGGCACCGCCCTGGCCGCCCGGTTCTGGGCGCCGCCCGCCCCGGCCGATGCGGTCGGCTGCGCCGGGCTGAACCGGGCCATCAGCGGCGAGACCGAGTGCGGCGACATCTACGCGGCGGACCGCAGCGACGGCGGCGTGCTCACCGGCGTGCTGTGCGACGGGCTGGGCCATGGCCCGCTGGCCGCCGCGGCCGCGCGCGTGGCCATCGCCGCCGTGCAGGAAGATCCGGCGGCCGAGCCCGCCGCGCTGCTGGAACGCGCCCACCGCCAGATGGCCAGGACCCGCGGCGGCGCGCTGGCGATCGTGCGGATCGACGGGTCGTCCGTGGCGTTCGCCGGCCTGGGCAACATCGCCGGCTGGATCGTCACCGGCGACCTGCGCACCGGGCTGGTGTCCGTGCCGGGCATCGCCGGGCACCAGGCCCGCTCCGTGCGCCAGTTCTCCTACCCGCTGCCCCCGGGCGCCGCGGTCGTGCTGCACTCCGACGGGCTGACCAGCCGCTGGGACATCCGCGCGCTGCCGGGCCTGGTGACCAGGGACCCGCTGGTCATCGCGGCCATGCTGCTCGGCGAGGCCGCCGTCAGGCGCGACGACGCGGGCGTGCTGGTGCTGAAGCCGTGACCACCGAGCTGGCTCGCTTCGAGCTCCGGGACGCTGCCGGGGTCTTCGCCGCGCGCCAGCTGGGCCGGGAGGTCGCCGCCGAGCTCGGGCTCGACCGCCAGAATCAGGTCCGGGTGGCCACGGCCATCAGCGAGATCGGCCGCGACGTGGTGGTCGCGGGCCAGACGGCCACGATCGTGTTCGCGACGGACAGCCGCGCGCTGCACGTCACGATCACTCACGAGAGCCCGCTGTCCGGCACCGGAGTGACGGCGGCCGCGCGGCTCATGGACACCCTCGGCACCACCGGGGCGGACGTGCGGCTGACCAAGCGGCGCCCGGCGGGCGCCCGGGTTGACCTGGGCGCCGCCCGCAGGCGGCTCGCCGCGATGTTCCCGGCCTCCGCCCTGGACGAGCTGCGCAGGAACAACGAGGATCTGATCGCGGCCCTGGACGACCTGCAGCGACAGCAGGAACAGCTCATCGCGGTCAACTCCGAGCTGGAGGAGACCAACCGCGGTGTGATGGCCCTGCACAAGCAGCTTTCCGACGAGCTCGAGCAGACCAACCAGGGCGTCGTCGCGCTCTACGCGGAGCTGGACGACAAATCCGAGCGGCTGCGCGAGGCGTCGGAGGCCAAGACCCGGTTCTGGGCCAGCGTCAGCCATGAGCTGCGCACGCCGCTGAACTCGATCGTGGGACTCACCCGGCTGTTGCTCGAGGACGCCGCCGACGCGTCGCGCCACGAGCTTGAGCTGATCCTGAACTCGGCCAACACCCTGGTGACGCTCGTGAACGACCTGCTCGACGTGGCGAAGGCCGAGTCGGGCCGGCTGCAGGTCGAGCCCGTCACCGTCAGCCTGCCCGCGCTGCTCAGCCGGGTTCACGCGCTGCTCGGCCCGATGACCGAGGGCAAGCCGGTCGAGGTCGTCGTCGAGGCCGGCCAGGGACCGGACACGGTCCTGACCGACGAGGTCGCGCTGACCGCGATCCTGCGCAACCTGCTGTCCAACGGGATCAAGTACACCGACCGCGGCAGCGTGCGGCTTACCGCCAGGACCGCCGGGCCGGACGTCGAGATCTCGGTCGCCGATACCGGCATCGGCATCAATCCTCGCCTGCTCACGGAGGTGTTCGAGGAGTTCTACCAGGCACCCGGCGTCCGCCGAGGGGGCACCGGGCTCGGCCTGCCCTACGCTCGCCGGCTCGCCGAGCTGCTGGGCGGCGAGCTCACCCTGGCCAGCGAGCCCGGCGCAGGCACGACCGTGACCCTCCGGCTGCCGCACGAGATGCCCGTCGTCGGGTCGGTGCTGATCGCTGACGACGACGCGGCCTACCGGCAGGTGCTGCGCGGGATGCTGCCGGGCCTGGCCGATCACGTCGTCGAGGCCGCCGACGGCGCGCAGGCCCTCGCCGCCCTGGAAGCGGGGGACATCGGCCTGGTCCTGGCCGATCTGCGGATGCCAGGTACCGACGGATTTGCCCTGCTCGAGAGCATGCCGACGGCCGTGCCCGCTATTGTCATCACCGCGATGAACCCCAGCGAGCCACCCCAGCGGGCCAGCGCCGTGCTTCGCAAGGACGAACTCACCAAGGAGCGCCTGGCCTTCGCCATCCGGCGTGCCCTGCGAGATGTGCGATGAGCGACGAGCCGGCAGTCGTGCTCGTCGTCGACGACGTGGAGGCCAAGCGCTACCTGATGAGCGCCTGGCTGCGGCGGGGCGGTTACTCGGTCGTCACGGCGGCCACGGGCGAGGAGGCGCTGGCCCTGGCCACGGACGCGGACGTCGTCGTGCTGGACGTCCGGTTGCCCGACATCAGCGGGATCGAGGTGTGCGAGCGCATCAAGGCCGACCCGCGTACCGCCGCCATCCCCGTCGTCCAGGTCTCGGCCGCGGCGGTTACCGTTACTGACCGGGTCCACGGCCTGAGCCGAGGGGCCGACGTCTACCTGACCGACCCGATTGCGGAAGAGGAACTGCTCGCCACGGTGCTGGCCGTGCTGCGCTACTACCGGGCCAGGCAGCGGGCCGAGCAGACCGCCTCGCGGCTGGCCGCGCTGACGCGGGCTTCCCTGGCCATCAACGCCGCGAGCACCTTTGACCAGTTGGCGCGCCAGGTCGTGACCGGGGCCGTGGAGATCTTCGAGGCCGCGGCCGCGCACGTCCTGGTCCTGCCCGACGGCCAGTTGTGCCGGGTGTTCGCCTCGCCGCAGGATCCGGTGCCGGTGCAGCGGGGTGGCGCCGCCGCGCTCGCCGAGACCCTCGCCCGGCTGGCCCTGCCGCCGGGACAGGACAACGCGGCCGTGCAGGTACCGCGGGCCGACTGGCAGCGGATGATCCCCGACACCAGCCTGCCCGGTGACGTGTGCCTGGCCGTGGCCAGGACCAAGCAGGGATCCCCGGTCGCGATCGCGGTGGCCAGCGACGACATACCCCGCGACGAGGAACTGCAGATCTTGCGTCAGTACGTGCAGGCGGTGGCGCTCTCGGCCGAGGCGCTGCGCGCTTACGCCGACGAGCATCTCGTCGCGCTGACCCTGCAGCGCAGCTTCCTGCCCGCCGTCCTGCCCGAGGAGCCCGGCCTGGCCCTGGCGGCCAGGTACACGCCCGCCAGCGACCAGGCGGAGGTGGGCGGGGATTTCTACGAGGCCCTGCTCGTGCCGGACGGGATGCTCCTGGCCATCGGGGACATCCAGGGTCATTCGCTGCACGCGGCGACCGTGATGGGAGAGTTGCGCCACGCCCTGCGCGCGTTCGTCGAGGAGGGCCACGCGCCCCTGGCCATCAGCGGCCTGCTCAATCAGGTGCTGCGGCGCTATCACCCCGGCGTGATCGGCACCCTGTGCCTGGCCCTGCTCGACCCGGCCTCGGGCGAACTGCAGATCGTCAACTGCGGGCACATCCCGCCACTGCTCGTGGGATCCGAGACGGACTACTGCGGGCAGGGCGGCCTGCTGCTCGGCCTGCCGATGCACGACCCGCACGCCGAGCGGGCCGTCCTGGCCCCGGGCGGGACGATCCTGCTGCTCACCGACGGCCTGGTCGAGGAGCGGCACGTGTACCTCGACGTCAACATGGAGCGGCTGCGCGCGGCCGCCCACGACCTGCGCGAGGCCGACGTGGACACGTTCGCCGACCACATCCTGTCCATGTTCGGGCCGCGCGAAGATGACGTCGCCTTGATCGCATTGCGCCGCGCCCGCCTGGCCGCAGCCGAACAAACATTTGACTAATTTGCTTACACTTGCCATGTGACTGCGTTTCAGGGTTCGCTGCTTGACCTCTGCGCGGAGCCGGGAGCCGACGGGCCCGGCTCGCTGGGGTCCACGGTGCGGCGGTCCGCGCTCGCCCGCGGGGCCTGGGTCGACGTCCGGCCGGCCTGGATCACCGGCGCGGATGCCTTGTTCGAGCGGCTGGCCGGGACGGTCCCGTGGCGGGCGGAGCGGCGGCACATGTACGACCGCGTCGTCGACGTGCCCCGGCTGCTCTGCTTCTACGACGAGGACCAGTCGCTGCCCGACCCCATGCTCACCGACGCCCGGCGGGCGCTCGACGAGCACTACGGCCCGGAACTGGGGGAGCCGTTCCGCACCGCCGGGCTGTGCCTGTACCGTGACGGCCGCGACAGCGTGGCCTGGCACGGCGACACGACCGGGCGCGGCAGCACGCACGACACCATGGTGGCGATCGTTTCGCTGGGTGCGCCCCGCTCCCTGCTGCTGCGGCCCCGCGGCGGCGGTCCCGCCATCCGTCACGATCTCGGCCACGGCGACCTGCTGGTGATGGGCGGAAGCTGCCAGCGCACCTGGGAGCACGCCGTGCCCAAGACCACCCGGGCCGCGGGCCCGAGGATCAGCGTCCAGTTCCGGCCGCGCGGCGTGCGCTGACCGGGTCCGGCCGGGTCAGGCGCCGGCCGGGGCGAGCGCGTCCAGGATCTGGGTGGCGCGGGCCAGCGCCGACTCCGGGTCCACGTCCGGCGAGCCGATCTGCGGGTCCCAGTTCAGGTCGTAGAAGATCTCGGTGACGCCCTGCTCCCCGAGCCAGCGGGTGTCCTCGCGGATCTGGTCCGGGTGGCCCGACAGCAGCAGTCGGCCATCGCCGTCGCGCCCGGCCGCCTCGGCACCGAACTTGACCACCCCGCGGCACACGATCCGCAGGGTGTCCGGGTCCCGTCCGGCCGCCGCGGCCGCGTCACGGATCACGGCGACGCCATCGGCGATCCGGGACAGGTCGGTCCGGCTGGAGGTGACCCAGCCGTCGGCGATCCGGCCCGCGCGCTCCAGAGCGGGCCGGGCCAGGCCGCCCAGCAGGATCGGGGGACCACCGGGCTGCACCGGCTTCGGTTCTACGCGGCCCCGCGGGACCTCGTAGAACTCGCCCGAGAACTCGCTCGGGCCGCTGGACCACAACTCGCGCAGCACGGCCACGTACTCGGCGGCCCGCGCGCCGCGGCGGGCCATCGACGCCCCGGTCATCGCGAACTCCTCCGGCATCCAGCCGATGCCCAGCCCGAGGTCGAAGCGGCCGCCCGACAGGATGTCCACCGTGGCCGCCTGCTTGGCCAGGTAGGCGGGGGAGACGAACGGCAGGTTGACCACCGCGACGCCCAGCCTGATCCGCGAGGTGCCGGCCGCCGCGTAGGCGAGGGACGCCATCGGGTCGAGCACGCTGTGGTAAACCGGCTCCATGTTCGAGCCCTCGGGGATGAGCAGCCGCTGGAAACTCCACAGGGAGGCATAGCCAGCCTGCTCGGCCCGCGCCGCGATGCCCGCGAGGTTCCCCGGGGTCGCCCAGGCGCCCGATACCGGCGCGCCGAATCCGATGTTCATGTCCCGAAGGCTATCGCTGTCCCCTTCCGGCGGCCCCCGGCGTGTCCGTCAGCGGCCGGGCCGGCCGGGCCGCGATGCGCGCGGCCTGGCAGTCTATGGAGGCAGCCGACCCCCCCGAGAACGGAGCCCGTCGATGAGTCAGGACCCCCGGGCCTGGATTGCGACCCTGCGGAATTCACACGAGCGGCTCGCCTCGCTGGTCGCGGCGCAGAGCCCGGAGCAACTGCGCGGGCCTTCGTACTGCGCCGACTGGAGCATGGCCCAGGTGCTGTCGCACCTGGGCAGCGGCGCGGAGATCGCGCTGCTGATGCTGCCGGGCGCGCTCGGTCAGGCCGAGCACGTGGACCGGGACGCCTTCCAGGCCGTGTGGGACGTCTGGAACGCCAAGAGCCCGGACGACCAGGCCGCCGACTGCCTCGTCTTCGACGCGAAGCACGTCGAGGCGCTCGAGCAGCTCAGCGACGGCGAACTGGCCCGGGTCAGCCTCCCGTTCTTCGGCATGAACCTGGACAGCGTCGGCATGATCAGGCTCCGGCTCGGCGAGCACGCGCTGCACACCTGGGACGTGGCCGTGATGGGGGATCCGTCCGCGCGGGTGTCAGCGGACGCGGTGACCCTGCTGATCGACAACGTGCCCGATTTCCTGGCGCCGCGGCTCGGCCGGCCGCGAGACGTTCCGCTCCGGGTGCGTATCCGCACCAGCAACCCGGACCGCGATTACCTGCTGATCGCGGCCGGCGAGGTCACCATGCCCGAGTGGACGGGCGAAGGCGCCGACAGCGAGGTGAGCATGCCGTCCGAGGCGCTGCTTCGCCTGGCCTACGGGCGGCTGGATCCCGAGCACACGCCCCAGGAGGTCAAGGGCGACCCCGCCGACCTGGACCAGTTGCGGCAGGTGTTCCCCGGGTTCTGACGCCTAGCCGGTGACCATGGCCGCGACCTCGAGCGCGCAGCCCCAGGACAGGGTCACGCCCGCGCCGCCGTGCCCGTAGTTGTGCAGCACCTGGCGCCCGTCGACCTTCTCGGCCTCGAGCCGGATGCTCGGCCGCACCGGGCGCAGGCCTACCCGGTGGGCCACGATCGTGGGCTCGCTCAGCCGGGGCTCGATCGCCGCGCAGCCGCGCAGGATCCGCTCGGTGGTGGCCGGATCGGGCTCCAGGCTCCAGTTGCCCTCCTCCTCGGTCCCGCCCAGGCACACCAGGTCGCCGTGCGGGAGAAAGTAGCTGATGTCCCCCGGGTCATCCCCGACGCCGAGGAAGAACTCGGTCAGGCCGGGGTTCTCGGCGATGATGACCTGCCCGCGCACGGGATTCACGGCCGGATCGGGAACCAGGCGCCGCGCGCCGATGCCGGAACAGTTGACGATGACCTCGGCGCCGGTCAGTTCGGCGGCCTCCGCCAGCGACCCGAACTCGGCGTCGCGGATCGGCACGCCCGCGCGGCCCAGGCGGGCCAGCAGGTAGTCGAGGTAGACCGACATTGAGACGATGGGCGCGGTCAGCCGCCAGCCCCCCTCGTACCCGGCGGGCAGTTCCGCCGGGGCGCAGGGACTCACGGCGCCGGACGCGGCGACCCAGTCGAACGGGTCGCTCTGGTGCGCCCGGGTCGCCGCGACGCCGTGGGCGATCCGCACGCCGGTGCTCGGATCGGCGCTCAGTTCGGCGAGCCGGGTCATGGTCAGGCTGCCCCAACGATCGACCCGCTCGTCCATGCCCACCAGGTGGGGGCCCCAGATCGCCCCGGCCGCGGCCGACGTCGTCCGCAGCGGCAGGTCCGCGGTGGCGACCGTCACGTCGCGCCCGCCCTCAGCCAGACAGATCGCGGTGGTGAGGCCGGAGACCCCGGCCCCGATGACCAGAACATCCGGCTCTCGGCTCATATACCAGACCGTAACCCAGGCCGGATCTCGGGCCTTCCGGCCTGATGGGAGATAACAGTGCAGAACCCGCTCATATATACCCACGACGACGTGTTCCGAATGCTCGACGCCCTCCTGGCCGACCGCGGCAGCACCTGGTGGGATGAGTTCTTCACCGACCGGGCCAAGCCCATACCGTTCTTCGTCGACTGGCCCGACGAGAGCCTCGTGACGTGGTTCGACGAGGGCCTGCTCGCTCCGGGGCGGGTGCTCGAACTCGGCTGCGGGAACGGGCGGAACGCCGCCTACCTGGCGGGCCGGGGGTGCCGCGTGGACGCCGTCGACTTCTCGGCCGAGGCTGTCGGGTGGGCCACCGCGCGCATCGGCGAAGTCGTGAAGTTCCAGAACTGCGACCTCTTCGACGCGCAGTTCGAAGACGGGTCTTACGACCTGGTCTACGACGCGGGCTGCTTCCATCACCTCGCCCCGCACCGCCGCCGGGACTACGTCAGCCTGGTGGACCGGGCCCTGAAGCCGGGCGGCCGCTACGGCCTGGTGTGCTTCCGCCCCGAAGGCGGCAGCGGCTACACCGACCAGCAGGTCTACGAGCGGGCCAGCCTCGGCGGCGGCCTGGGCTACACAGAGGACCACCTGCGCTCGCTGTGGGACCGGCCGCCGTTCCGGGTGCGCGTGCTCCGCCAGATGCGCAAGCCCGGCGAGCAGGAACGCCGCTTCGGCGAGGACTTCCTGTGGACGCTGCTCGCCGCCAAACGGGCCACCGCCACGAGCGGGCCCTTACCGCCAGTGCCGGGTGATAGGCGACACACATCCGATCGACGGATCCACCGATAGCTCGAGGGCGTAGTAGAAGGTCCCGGCCGCACCGCGATCGGGCTCAGGATGGCCAACAGGACCGTCGCACCAGAGGGTCGCTAGCGCGCCGGCTCGCCGTGTCTTGGCGGAGCGGGCGGCGTGGAGGTGCAGGTAAGAGGGGTGTTGTCGGGTACGAGGCTGATGTGCAGGCCGCCGCCGTTGGGGACCGCGAAGTAGCCGATGCTCAGCTTCTCCCTGGCCGGGATCGCGGACGGGTTGATGGTGGTGACGCTGCGGCCGCGGGGCTGGTGCGGAGACGGGGGGAGGACCTGGGGCAACGCGTCAGAGGGGCCAGGCACTGTGCAGACGGACCCGACCGTGACCAGGGCAGGCACACCGGCTCGGGCAAGTGCCTGACGCAGGGCGGCGGGATCGAACATCTGGCCCTGGGTCAGTTTGAGGGTGACAGTCCCGCCCGGGTTGGTGTCCACCGAGAACGCAGCGCGGTGAATGTGTACCCTGCCGCCGTGGGTCGTGCCGGAGTTGACGCTGGTCGGGTGAGCGCCACCGCTGGCCGCGTAGCCGATACCGGCCGCCGCGGCCGCGAGGCCGACGACCCCGTGCCTCGCGCGCCGGGTTGCCGCGGCGGGCCGTAGCGGCGAACTCGCCCGGGCCGCTGCGAGCAGGAGCCGTTCCATGTCCTGGCGGAACTGCGGAAGCTCCGGTGGAGCTGGGCGATCATCGAGGTTAAGCATGCGGCACCTCCGGGTGCGGGTCAGCCTGCGAGCCGGAACGGGCGCTGGTGTCGGCGCTGGCCCGCTGCTGGCTCTTGGCACGGTCAGCCGCTTCCCAGGCCGCGTCCCACTCGGCCAGCACCCGGCGAGCGTGCGGCAGCAGCGCCGCTCCCACCGGCGTGAGGCTTACGCCGTGGCGATCACGCTCGAACAGCGGCGCGCCGATCTGCCGTTCCAGCATCCTGACCTGCTTGCTCAAGGCCGGCTGTGACACGAACAGCCGCTCGGCGGCCCGCGTGAAATGCAGTTCATCGGCCACAACCAAGACTTTCCTAATGCTCTCCCCAGATGCTAGCTGACCTGCATCTTTAAGGAGATCTTGGCCTGATCGTTGCTGTGGACCAGCGGCGCAGGAGACAGTTCGCCGTCACGCGTCGTGCTGAAGACTGGCCAAGTGATCATGGAACGTTGCAACTAGTGGATGCTGGCCGAAGAGATCTTTCAGGAGACGGTCAAGATCTTTTCCACGGCTGAGCAAGTCGGCCATTGGCTTGGTATCGAATTCGTAGGCTGATTTCGCCCACGACACAGCGCCGTCTAGGTCACCCTCACGCGCGCTTATCGTCGCTAGGCTAAGGCGTGCTTCTGCCGTACGCATCGGCGCACGCGTTGAACCATCGGGACGAAGGTGCTCGTCGATCACTTCTACTGCATGCTCTTTAGCTTGCTGATCGTCGCCAAGCCATGTGTAAATAGTTGCCGCGTAATGCATCCACTTGGAATGATCGAAGACAAAGTGATTATCGGGATGCTCAGGCGGAGGGAGCTTTCCGAGGATGATTGAGGCTTCCTTGAGCGCACGGTGGGTCTCGCGCGAATTACCTATGCGAGCATGGCCTTTGGCCTCTTGCAGATGGAGCTGTATACCTACGCTGCCCGACGTCTTGATCGCAAGTCCGGCGAGCGCCGCCTCAATTACGTCTTCATAGCGATTCTCTACCAACGCAAACCATGCCGCCATCTCGCACGTCCAGGCAAGGAGGTCGGCATCCTCAGCTTCCTTTGCTATCTGGTGCGCAGTTCTACGAGCCGCCTCAGCTTCCTCGGGATCCTGCATGTCATAATGCACGCAACCCAAAAGCGCGATCATCCAGCCCGCGACTATTAGCAGTCGCCTATGCTGACTAATGCTTGTACGGCCGTCGAGCAGGTCTATGACATGCTTCAGACGTTTCTTGATCCGTGATCTGAGAACGACGCTGGGAGTCTTCGGGTAAGCACGGCAGAGAAGATCGGCGGCTTCTTCGAGTGCGTCCAGCGTGCCAGCGCCAATGTCCGCGCTGTCGAGCAGTCGAGCAAGTTCCATCGTGTTAAAAAGCTCGTGCTCTGCCTTGAGCGTATCAGTTGGCGCAGTACTTACCGTTACGATCGCGTGGTCATTCCGCCGATAGTGCGGAGAGAATCCGAGGTCATGCGGACCGCGCTGTGTTACCTCTTGCAGGGCTTTCCGATAATCTGCAGACGGCCATAGAACTTCACCAGACTCCCAGCGGCGTATGCGCTCGTCGTCGCAGAAAAGCGTCAGGGATTGCCCGGTAGGGCTCTTATTGATGGCATCCGCAAGTTCGGCTCGTGTCATATGCGCGTTGTCTCGCCACGACCGTAGCCGGATATTGGGGATCCGCTGCTGTGCCATCCCTTCCACTCTACGCCGGGTTGGCCCCCGAGGGGGGTCAGAGGGGGCTCACAAGGGGGCGGCAAGGGGTGCTGGTGATCACCGCGTTGCACTTGACTTGGGTGATGCTCGCAGCGTCGCGCTATAAGGCCAAGGTAGCGCGATCCGGCTAGCGGTCTGACTTGCTGGAGAGGGGAGGTGACCGCACATGACTGTTCCTCATGCGGAGGGCCTTGAGCCGATGGCCGAGGTTGGGCGGATCTTGTGTGCCTGTCCATGAATGGCGTATGCGCGCTACCGACCGATCCGGGAGGGCGGTCGGTAGCGGTATGGCCGTTAATGAGCCATCTGACATTGGCGGCTTTGCCCACAGCCGTGCCCTGTGCTCGGCTGCACGCCAAGGCGGTGACGTTGGAATGGGGACTGCCAGCACTGGCCGACAACATAGAACTGATCGTGTCCGAGCTGGTCACCAACGCTACACGCGCTGCCGGAATTTGGCGTGGCGACGGCTTAGCGGTGGTAGTCCGACTGTGGGTTTTCTCCGACCTGCGTTGCGTCCTGATTCGTGTATGGGATAGCAGCGTTCAGATGCCGGTGCGCCGAGATGCCGGGCTGGATGAAGAAGGCGGCCGAGGATTGATGTTGGTGGAGCATCTATGCAGCGAGTGGGGAACTTACAAGAAGGCAGACGGCAAAGTGGTCTGGGTGCTGGTCGGATGAATGATGCGCTCATACGGACGATTTGGCCACACAGCCTGAAAACGATTTTGTGCCTAGAGCATCGAATGGGTTCGGCGATCGGTAGCCGAATTCGGCCGTCACACGAGAAGGAGTCACACGCATGCCTAACAAAATTCCCGGTAGTGGACCGGTACCGGTGGCGCTGGCTCTGCTCGACCAGCAATGGTCCGCTCGACCGCCGCTCATTGACACTGTCGGAGCGAGCACAAGCGGGGCGAGTGCTGTCACTGCGATGGAGTCTGACCCCAGGTACTTGATCGGCCGTTTCCAGCAAGCACTGGCCGAGTTACTGGCGAAGGATCTGCCGCAGATGGACGACATGACTTCGCTGCTGTCGGACGCCCTTGCGGATGCGATCGCGTGGCGTCATCACGATGACCGGCCGTGCCGTCATTGCGAGGGGTCATTGTGCGACCCGTGTAACACCGATTGGGACCAAGCGGACCGTTACCACGCTCTCGCTCGCGCGCTTGGTGCCGTTAGAGACCCGACCACTAGCCCTGGCCCGCGCCGGCTCGGTCAAGTTCCGGCGCGGTCCGGTTCCATCCGGGGAGTTACGAAAGAAAGGAGGCCAAAGGCGATCCGCACGACGTGATATTAGTACGAACCGGCGCGACAGGCCCTCCGCGTTATTCGCGGAAATTAGGCCCGCGCCTCGGATGAATATGGAAAGCAAAGGGGTGCGCGATAACTGACGCATAAAAAAGCTGGGCCGCCCAGACCCAGTGGAATGGAAACCGGGCGGCCCAGCAGGAATCAACGATTCCCGGTGCCGATGGTACCCGGGGCTATCGTGCTGCGCACCTTTGCATCCGGGAGCCGGCGCTGTGTGCTGGTAGCCATGCCAGCAAGTATGCAGTAAAAGAACTTTAGCTACGGTCACGAAGTACCGAAGGTCTCTTCCGTGCACGTCCATAATCATGAGTTATCACGCGGGGTCTTGGACAGGCCAACGGAAATGCGGACAGGGTTGATGAGGCAAAGCCCACCAAGTGAGGGAGGCTCCGATGAGCAGGGTCTGGCTCATCACCGGCGCGAACAGCGGCTTCGGCCAGGCGATTACCGAGGCGGCGGTTGCCGCCGGCGATGTCGTCGTCGCCACCGCCCGCCGCGTCACGGCACTGGACGATCTGGTCGCAGCGCATCCGGATCAGGTTGAAGCGCTGCCGCTCGACGTCACCGATACCGCCGCCATCGAGGTCACGGTGCGCGACATCACCGATCGCCATGGCCGGATCGATGTGCTGGTCAACAACGCCGGCCGCGGTCACGTCGGCGCGGCCGAGGAGACCACCGACGCCGAGCTGCGCTCCCTGTTCGATGTGCACCTCTTCGGTCCCGCCGCACTGACCCGCGCGGTGCTGCCCGGCATGCGCTCCCGCCGGTCCGGGGGGATCGTGCAGCTGAGCAGCATGGGCGGCCAGATGTCCTTCGCCGGGTTCTCCGCCTACAGCGCCACCAAGTTCGCGCTCGAGGGAATGTCGCAGGCCCTGGCGGACGAGGTCCGGCCGCTTGGCATCAAGGTACTGATCGTGGAGCCAGGTGCCTTCCGCACCGCCCTGTTCGCCAACATCCAGCTCCAGCGCGCAGATCGCTGACTACACGGCCACCGTCGGCCCGACCCGGCACATGATCGAGACCGAAAACGGCGCCCAGCCCGGCGACCCGGCGAAGGCCGCGGCCGCCATTCTCACGGCGCTGGACGCCGACGACACTCCCATGCGGTTGCCGCTCGGCGACGACGCCGTCGATGCCATCCTCGGCCACCTCGACAGCGTGCGCACGGAGATCACCACCTGGGAGAAGCTCGCCCGCAACACCCGCCTCGCCGGCTGAGCCTCGGCCCACTGCCCGGCCAGTCGGCCCGGGGAGAAAGTTCGGCACTGCCCGTCGGAGTGCCGGCCGCCCGGACGACGATGAGGGTATGACGCACCCGCAGGTGCGGCCCGATCCGGCGTTCGGGCTGCTGAAGCTGTACGACGATGCGCTGCCGCACGTCTACGGCTACCTGCTGGCCCGCTGCCGCGACACTGGCCTGGCCGAGGACCTCACAGCCGAGTCGTTCCTGGCCGCCGTGCACGCGGTCCGCAAGCCAGGCGCGCCCGATCCTTCGATCCCGTGGCTGATCGGGGTGGCCCGGCACAAGCTCGCCGACCACTGGCGGCGGGTCGAGCGGGAGCAGCGTGGGCTGCGCCTGCTGGACAGCGAGCCAGCGCGCGTCGACGACCCGTGGGACACGGCCGTCGACCGGATCCAGGCCCGCGAGGTGCTCGACCGGCTCGGCGCGCACCACCGGGCCGCGCTCACGCTGCGCTACCTCGACGGGCTGCCGGTACCCGAGGTGGCCCGGCACCTGGACCGCACCGTGCACGCCACCGAGGCCCTGCTAGTGCGCGCCCGCGCCGCGTTCCGCCGGACCTACGAGGGAGAGGAGGGCTCGCGGTGACGGATCCGTTCGAGGCTCTGCGCGAGCCCGTCACGCCGGTCGATCCCGACCCCGATTTCGCCGGGCGGCTGCGGCTGCGGCTGACCCGGGAGGTTTTCGCACCCACAGGAGGAACCATGCCCCAGACCGCCCCGGTCCAGGTCGAGCGCGAGCCCGCCTGGCCACCAGCGCTGACCCCCTACATCGTCGTGTCCGACGCCCGGCGTGCCATGGACTGGTACGTCGAGGTA
>DATAVV010000240.1:0-8408 GCA_036267555.1 Streptosporangiaceae bacterium
CCGGTCGGCGAGCGCCAGCAGCCGGCGGATCCGCCCGGCGATCGCGTCCTTGGTCAGCGCGGGCTCGGCCAGCTGGCCGAGTTCCTCCAGGCTCGCCTGGCGGTGCTTGATCCGCAGTTCGCCCGCGACGATCAGGTGCTCAGGCGCGGACGAGCCCAGGATCTCCAGGGCCCGCTCGACCCGCGCCCCGGCCGCGACCGCGGCCCGGGCGCTGCGCCGCAGGTTGGCGTCGTCGAAGTTGGCGAGCCGGTTCGCGGTCGCCCGGACCTCGCGGCGCATCCGCCGGTCCTCCCAGGCGAGCATGCTGTCGTGCGCGCCCAGCCGGGTCAGCAGCGCGCTGATCGCGTCGCCGTCCCTGATCACGACCCGGTCAACGCCGCGGACCTCCCGCGCCTTGGCGTGGATCTTCAGCCGCCGCGCCGCACCGACCATGGCCAGGGCCGCCTCCGGGCCGGGGCAGGTCACCTCGAGCGACATCGACCGGCCCGGCTCGGTCAGGCTGCCGTGGGCCAGGAACGCGCCGCGCCAGGCCGACTCGCAGTCGCAGGCGGTACCCGACACCACCTGCCGCGGCAGCCCGCGCACCGGCCGCCCGTGCCCGTCGACCAGGCCGGTCTGGCGGGCCAGGCTCTCGCCGTCCTTGTGCACCCGGACCACGTACCTGTTGCCCTTGCGCAGGCCGCTGGGGGCCAGCACGATCAGCTCCGACGAGTGCCCGAAGACCTCGGCCACGTCCTTGCGGAGCCTGCGGGCCGCCGCTCCGGTGTCGAGCTCGGCTTCCACCACGATCCGGCCCGCGGCCAGGTGCAGGCCCCCTGCGAAGCGCAGCAGCGTGGACACCTCAGCCTTCCTGCAGCACGGCTTCAGAACGGTGATCCGGCTGAGTTCATCCTTTACCAGGCCGGTCATGGCCATGGGCGTCACTCCCCCTCAAAGATCTGCGCGAACGCGCCTGCCAGCAGCCGCGGATCGTGGCGCGGCGATCCGTCCCCCACGGCCAGATCGGCCAGGACCAGCCTGCCGCCGAGAACGGCGGTGGCCTTCTCCAGTTCGGCCACGGTCCCGCTGACCGCCCCACGGTCGGCGAGCACCACGTCAACGGTCAGTTCCGGAGCATGGTCGGCCAGCACCTCCAGGTGTGCGTGCGGCGAGAACCCCTCGGTCTCGCCCGGCTGCGGCGCCAGGTTCAGCGCGACCAGCCTGCGCGCCCTCGTGGTGACCAGCGCCTCGGCCAGCCCGGGCACCAGCAGGTGCGGCAGCACGCTGGTGAACCAGGATCCGGGCCCCAGTACCACCCAGTCCGCGGCCCCGACCGCGGCCACTGCCTCGGGACACGCGGGCGGGTCAGCAGGAACCAGTGACACCGACCGTACCCGCCCGGTGGTCGTCGCGCAGGCGACCTGGCCCCGAACTGTGCTTATCTCGTGCGGCCGGGCGGGGTCGGCGCCCTCGACCTCGGCGGCCAGGTCGAGCGGGACCGAGGCCATCGGCAGCACCCGCCCGTGCGCCCCGAGCAGCCGCCCGACCCAGTCCAGGCCCTGCACGGTGTCGCCCAGAAGCTCCCAGAGCGCGACGATCAGGACGTTGCCCACCGCGTGGCCGCCGAGGTCGGCCTCCCCGGTGAACCGGTGCTGCACCACGCGGCTCCAGGTGGTGCCCCACGCGTCGTCTCCGCACAACGCGGCCAGCGCCATCCGCAGGTCCCCCGGCGGCAGCACCCCGAACTGCCGGCGCAGCCGGCCGCTGGAGCCGCCGTCGTCGGCCACGGTCACCACGCCGGTGAGCTGGCGGGTGACCCGGCGCAGGGCCGACAGCGAGGCGAACAGGCCGTGGCCACCGCCGAGCGCCACCACCTTGCGGCTGAGCGGGCGCCCCCCCGGGACCCGGGCCAGCACCTCCGGCGCCTGGCCTGGCGTCGTCTCGCCCGTATCACCGGCCGGCATCACTCGCGCCCGAGGTCTCTGTGCACCACGCGCACGCCCGCAGGGAAACCGGCCAGCCGGGCCGCGATCTGCTCGGCCATCGCCACGCTGCGGTGCTTGCCGCCGGTACAGCCGACCGCCAGCATCACGAAGTGCTTGCCCTCGCGCTGGAAGCCGGTCAGCGTCACCCGCAGGGCCGCGACGTACGCGTCGAGGAACTCGCCCGCCCCGGGCTGGCTCAGGACGTAGTCCCTGACCTCGTCATCCTGGCCGGTCAGCGGGGCGAACTCGGGTATCCAGTGGGGGTTCGGCAGGAACCGGCAGTCCGCCACCATGTCGGCGTCCACCGGCAGCCCGTACTTGAACCCGAACGACACGATGTTCAGGCGCAGCGCGGTTTCCGCGTCCTTGCCGAACGTGTCCCGCATCCTGGCCCGCAGCTCGTGCACGTTCGACTGCGAGCTGTCCAGCACCAGGTCGGCCTCGCCGCGCACCCCGGCGAGCAGTTCCCGCTCGGCCGCGATGCCGTCGACGACCCGTCCGCCCTCCTGCAGCGGGTGCGGGCGGCGGACGCTCTCGAACCTGCGCACCAGCGTCTCGTCGTTGGCCTCGAGGAACACCACGTAGGGCCGGGCGCCCGCGACCTCGAGGTCGCCGACGACCGACTTCAGGTCGGTGGAGAAGGCCCGGCTCCGCACGTCGACGACGGCCGCGATCCTCGGCACCGCGCCGTGCGCCCGGCGGGCCAGGTCCAGCATGGTCGGCAGCAGGTCGGGCGGGAGGTTGTCGGCCACGAACCAGTCGAGGTCCTCCAGCGACTTGGCCGCGGTACTGCGGCCCGCACCCGACATGCCGGTGATGATGACGATCTCCGGCACGCCTGTCCCCGGCCCGGCCGGGCTGTCCGGTCTCATGCCGCACCTCCCCCGCTGGCGACCTGCGCGCCGGGCCGCAGCGCCACGACGACCGATTCGGCCAGCCGCGGCCCGAAGCCTGGCAGCCCGGCGATCTCGTCCACGCTCGCCCCCGCGATCTTCTTGACCGAGCCGAAATGGCGCAGCAGAGCGGCCCGGCGGGCCGGGCCAAGCCCCGGCACGTCATCCAGCACGCTGGTGGTGAGCGCCGCGGACCTCTTCTTGCGGTGGTAGGTGATCGCGAACCGGTGCGCCTCGTCCCGCACGCGCTGCAGCAGGTAGAGACCCTCGCTGGTCCTCGGCATGATCACCGGGGTGTCCTCGCCGGGCAGCCAGACCTCTTCCAGGCGCTTGGCCAGGCCGCACACGGCGACGTCGTCGATGCCGAGCTCGTCCAGGGCCCGGGCCGCGGCCGCCACCTGCGGCTGGCCGCCGTCGATGACGACGAGGTTGGGCGGGTAGGCGAACTTGCGCCGCTCGGTCACGACCGGTACATCCGGATCCGCCTCCCCGCCGTCGGCCGGGTCCCCGAGCACGTCGAGTTCGCCCGTGGCCTCGCGTTCCTCCAGGTAGCGCCGGAACCGGCGGGAGATGACCTCGTGAATGGACGCGACGTCGTCGGTGCCGTCCAGGCCGCGGATGCTGAACCTGCGGTATTCCGACTTGCGCGCCAGTCCGTCCTCAAAGACGATCATGGACGCCACGACGTGGGTGCCCTGCAGGTTCGAGACGTCGTAGCACTCGATCCGCAGCGGGGCGGCGTCGAGCGCCAGAGCCTCCTGGATCTCGCTCATCGCCCGGCTGCGGGTTGTGAGGTCGCTCGCGCGTTTGGTCTTGTGCAACGCCAGCGCCTGTGCCGCGTTCCGCGCGACGGTGTCGAGCAGCGCCTTCTTGTCTCCCCGCTGCGGCACGCGGAGGCTGACCCGGCCGCCGCGCCGTGCCGCGAGCCATTCCTCGACCGCGGCCGCGCCGGGCGGCAGCACCGGGACCAGGACCTCGCGGGGCACCGGCGCGTCCCGCCGCGGCGAATCCCCGATCGCGCCCCGCTGCCCGCCGCGCTCGGCCCGTTCCCCGCGCTGCTGGCGGGGCCCGGGGTCCGCGGCGCCGTTCTCCCTCGCGACCGGGTCCTCGCCGTATACCTGGCCGAGGAACTGCTCGACGAGGTCCCCGGGGCCGACGTCCTCGACCTTGTCGACCACCCAGCCGCGCTGCCCGCGCACCCGGCCGCCGCGCACGTAGAACACCTGGACGGCCGCCTCCAACTGGTCTTCGGCCAGCGCGATGACGTCGCAGTCGGTGCCGCCGGGCAGCACCACGGCCTGCTTCTCCAGCGCGCGCTGCAGGGCCTGGACATCGTCCCGCAGCCGCGCGGCGCGCTCGTACTCCTCGGCGTCGGCGGCCCGGCGCATCTCGGTCTCGAGCCGCCGGATGAACTTCCCGGTCTGGCCGGCCATGAAGTCGCAGAACTCCTCGGCCAGGGCCCGGTGCGCCACGGCGTCGATCCGGTTCACGCACGGCGCCGAGCACTTGCCGATGTAGCCGAGCAGGCAGGGCCGGCCGATCTGGCCCGCCCGCTTGAACACCCCGGCCGAGCAGGTACGCACCGGGAACACCCGCAGCAGCGTGTCCACGGTCTCCCGGATCGCCCAGGCGTGCGAGTAGGGGCCGAAGTACCGCACCCCGCGCCGCCGCGCCCCCCGCATCACCATGACCCGCGGGTATTCCTCGTCCATGGTGACCGCGAGGTAGGGATAGCTCTTGTCGTCGCGGTACCGGACGTTGAACCGGGGATCGAATTCCTTGATCCAGGAATACTCGAGCTGCAGCGCCTCGACCTCGGTCCCGACCACCGTCCAGTTCACCGCGGCGGCCGAGCGCACCATGGACTGGGTGCGGGGGTGCATCCCGGCGAAGTCGGCGAAGTAGGAGTTCAGCCGCGACCGGAGGTTCTTGGCCTTCCCGACGTAGATCACCCGGCCGCGCTCGTCGCAGAACCTGTACACCCCCGGTGACTCGGGAATCGAACCGGGGGCAGGCCGGTAAGTCGCAGGATCAGCCACGCTGCAACTCTATGCGCGCCCAGCCCTCCTCCCCGCCCTCCCCGCACGCCACGCCCGGCATTCTCCGCTCTAGGCTGGCCCGGTGCCGATCATCACCGCCGCTAGCTGGCTGGCCGTGGTCGCATGGCTCTACCTGCTGACCGCGCACGGCGGATACTGGCGCACCGATCAGCGCCTGCCGCCATCCGTAACGCGGCCAGCCGGCTGGCCTGACGTCGTCGCGGTGATACCGGCGAGGAACGAGGCGGCGGTGCTGCCCGGCACGCTGCCGACGCTGCTCACCCAGGAGTACCCGGGCTCTTTCACCGTGGTGCTGGTCGACGACGACAGTGGCGACGGCACGTCGGCGGTGGCCGCCGCCCTGGCCCAGGGTGGCGGCGCGCGCCTGGTGACCGTGGCGGGCAAGGGCACGCCGGACGGCTGGGCGGGCAAGGTGTGGGCGATGGAGCAGGGCGTGCGCGCGGCGGGCGAGGCCACGTACCTGCTGTTCACCGACGCGGACATCGGCTACGCGCCGGGAACCGTGGCCGCGCTGGTCGGGGCGGCGCAGGCGGGCGACCGCGGCCTGGTCTCCCAGATGGCGCTGCTGCGCGCGGACACGTTCTGGGAGCGGCTGATCGTTCCCGCGTTCGTCTACTTCTTCGCCCAGCTTTACCCGTTCCGGCGGGTCAACCGGCTGGGTGCGCGCACCGCCGCCGCCGCGGGCGGGTGCATGCTGGTGCGGCGCGCCGTGCTGGAGGCCGCGGGCGGGCTCGAGCGCATCCGCGGCGCCCGCATCGACGACGTGGCCCTCGGCCGGCTGCTGAAGCGCCCGCCGGTGTCGGCGCGCTGCTGGCTCGGGCTGACCGCCGACGTCGCCAGCCGCCGGCCGTACCCCAGCCTTTCGGGCCTGTGGGACATGGTGGCCCGCAGCGCCTACACCCAGCTTCGCTACTCACCGGCCCTGCTGGCGGGCACGCTGATCGGCCTGGTCTGGCTGTACGCCCTGCCGCCCGCCGCCGCGCTCGGCGGGCTGGCCTGGCTGGCCGCGGGCGGCGGCGCGACCGCGGGCTGGCTGGCCGGGGCGGGCCTGGTCGGCTGGGCCGCCATGTCGGTCAGCTTCGTCCCGATCCTGCGGCTGTACCGGCTCTCCCCCCTGCGGGCGCCGGGCCTGCCGCTGATCGCCCTGCTGTACGCGGCGATGACCGCCGACTCGGGCCGCCGCTACCACCTGGGCCGCGGCGGCCAGTGGAAAGGCCGCACGATCCCGCCCGCCAACCCGGCGAGCCAGTGATCTTCGCCGTGAGCCGCGCCGGTCAGGCGGCCTCGAAAATCAGTTGCTTGCTGAGCGTGGCGCGTACCGGCGAGCGTTCGATGCGTTCCATGACTGCCGTCCGGTGCGGTTCAAGTGCCGGGTCGAGGATGAGCTCGTAGCGGAACCGGGTGGCTGGCTCCTCGCGTTCCAGGTGGAGGCGCACGCCCACCTCGCCATCGGTGACGCCCAGGTCGGCTAGTGCCATCCGCGCAGCGATGGCCATGCACGTGGCCAGCGACGCTTCCAGCAGTTCGTGCGGCCGCATGCCCGCCGAGCCGCCGGCGCCGTCCTTGACGGTGTCGGCGCGGCCCTCGTTGCCGCCGGCCCGGAACCTGACCTGCCAGGCTTCCGGAAGTGCCGTCGCCTCGATCATGCGCGCTGCCTCTCACCACGGCACCAGGGGTCCCGGCGATCATAGCCAACAAAACCCCCGAAAATAGAGTGGCATGCTATGCCGTGATTCGATACAATGTTCGAAGAACATTCCGATCCAGCCGGAACCCGGGAAGGGAGGCCAGATGACCGATCGGTCCCGTCCCGGCGACGTCCCTGATCGCTCTTTACCGCCTGGCCAAGATCCCGCTATTCCACGCCCCGGCCGGGTCGAGGGCCCCGAGAGCGCCGCCGGGCAGGCGCCCCGGTTCAACGCCGACATCATGCTCATCGGCACCGGCTGGCACCAGCCAGAGCAGCGCGAAGACCCGCCGTCACCCAGCGCCAGCCCGGATGGCCTGGCCGGTGCCAGCGACGCCGCGCGGGCCGAACTAGCCGCGGCGTTCGGCGCCGGGTTCACCCACTCCGCCACCCGTGCCCACGCCCGCCGTGTCAGCGGCGGGCCGGGCGGGAATCAGGCCCGCGGGTTCGCGGCGGGTGGCGTGCTCGACCAGATGCTGCCCGGCGCCGAACTGGGCTGCTATCTGGGCGCCGTGCGGCGTGCGGGTTTCGGGCGGCTGTCCGACTACGAGCTGTGCGGCGTGATCGCCGCCTACGACCGCCAGACCTCCTGCGACACCGCCGGCCAGCTCGCCGCCATCGCCGAACTCGGCAACCGCCGCGCCACCCCCGAAGGCCGCCCCGGCGACCACACCGACGACGAGATCGCCGCGCTGCTCACCCTCACCGGCCGGTCCGCCGCCGACCTGACCGGCCTGGCCCGCGACCTGGCCCGGCTGCCCCAGACCAGCGCCCTGCTCGCCAACGGGATCATCGACCACAAACGCGCCGAGCTCATCGCCACCCACCTCGCTGTCCTGTCCGACGAGGACGCGGCGGCGGTGGAAGCGGTGATCGCGCCGCAGGCCGGGGAGATGACCACCGGCCGGCTCGCCTACGCCCTGGCCCAGGCGGTCAAGGCCCACGACCCCCAAGCCGCCAGACGCCGCCGCGAGCGCGCGCAGAAAGACGCCCGGGTCGAAGTCTGGGCCGAGCCGTCGGGGACCGCCGCGCTGGCCGGGCGGGACCTGCCCCCGGCCGGGGTCACCGAGGCGACCAAGTCCCTGGACGCCGACGCCCGCTGGCTCAAAGCCCACGGCGCGGAAGGCTCCTTCGACCAGCTCCGCGCCAAAGCCTTCGAGGCCCTGCTCAGCCACAAACCCCTAACCAGCCTCATCCCCGCCAGCCCGAACGGCCCGGCCGGCCCGGGCCACCCGGGCACCCCGGCCCACGACAGCCCCGCACCCCCGGCACCCGGCCCTGCGCCCGGCGAGGCCGGTCCCCGGCTGGGCGGCACCGTCCACCTGACCATGCCCGCCACCACCTGGCTCGGCCTATCGGACAACCCCGGCGACATCCCCCGCACCGGCCCCACCGACGCCGGCACCTGCCGCGACCTCGCCGCCACCCTCGCCGCCAGCCCCGCCAGCCGGTGGTGCATCACCCTCACCGGCCCGGACGGCCGCGCCGTCGCCCACGGCTGCGCCCACGCCGGACCCGGACCACCCGGCAACAAGGAGCGGAGAACCTGGCTCGCGGCCGTCACCGTCACCCCCATCGCCGCCAGCACCTGCGACCACCGCCACCAGTCCGCCGGCTACCAGCCCTCACCCACCCTGCGGCACCTGGTCAAAACCCGCAGCCTCCGCTGCGGATACCCCGGCTGCCGCCGCCCCGCCTGGCGATGCGACGACGACCACACCATCCCCCACCACAAAGGCGGCCGCACCTGCGAATGCAACCTGCACCCGCTGTGCCGCCACCACCACCAGACCAAACAGGCACC
>DATAVV010000241.1:0-4764 GCA_036267555.1 Streptosporangiaceae bacterium
AGCTCAGCCGCGAACAACCGCAGCGACCAGTCATCCACCACCACGTGGTGAAACACCACCACCAGCCGCCACTCATCAGCACCCAGCCGCAGCAGCACACACCGCAGCAACGGCCCCCCACCCAGATCAAACGGAGCGGAGGCCGTGTCCGAGATCAGCGCGCGGACGGCCTGGTCTTGCTCTTGGGGCGGCAGGTCGCGGACGTCGGTCACCGGCAGTTCGACGGCCGCATAGGACCGCACCACCTGCGTGAGCCGACCCCGCTCGGCCCGCACGCGGCCGCGCAGCACAGCGTGCCGGGCGACGACGGCGTCCAGGGCCGAGCGCAGCCGGTCCGGATCGAGGCTCCCGGCGAGGTCGGCCAAGAAGCCGACGTGGTAGAGGGGTCCCGCCGGCGAGAGCTGCTGCAGGATCCACAGATGTTCCTGCGCGGACGAGAGCGGGTACACGCCGGCCGCGGCTTCGCGTGATCGGTCCACGGGGATCGCGCCCGCTCCCGGCCGGGCGCCATCCGGATGACCGTCCGCCGGGATTCCCTGCGCCAGCTCGGCGACGGTCGGGTGCTCGAAGACGCGCGCCAGCGGAATCTCTGCGCCTAGCTCGTTCTGGATCCGCGCGACCAGCCGGGTCGCCAGCAGGGAATGGCCGCCGAGGAGGAAGAAGTCGTCGTCCACGCCGACGCCGTCCACGCCCAGCAGGTCGGCGAACACGCCCGCGAGCCAGGTCTCCGCCCCCGGCCGGGGCCCATCGCCACGGGTCGCCGCGCCGCCTGGGTGGGGCAGGGCGCGGTGGTCCAGCTTGCCGTTCGGCGTCAGCGGGAACTCGTCCAGCACCACCACCGCCGACGGCATCATGTAGTCCGGCAGCCGCCGCGCGAGGTCCGCTCGCAGGTCCTCGAAGAACCGGCCGGGATATCGGCGGCCGGCGCGGTCGGGCTCGCGTCGCGCGCGGTCCGCGGAGATCGCCCCGGGCCGCGCGGCGTAGACCATGAACGCCCCGGTTCCCCCGCCGCCGGGCTCGCTCTCGGCGGTCACGCGGAAGCCGCTGTGCTCCAGCAGGCCGGCCACCGCGGCGAGCCTGCCGTCTCGATCGCGCACCGCGACCGCCACCTGCCGGATCAGGGGCCAGTGCCCGGGCCTGATCCCCTGCAGGATCCTCAGCTCGCTGTCACCCGCGTCGACCTTGAGCAGGTCGACGGCGCAGATTTGCTGCGCCTCGATGAACTGCGACAGCGAGCCCGGCCCGGCGCCCGCCGGCTCGCCGTCGTCGCCCGGCCAGCCGGCCATCACGGTGACATCAACGTCGTTGAGCCTGGCGTTCACCCGCAGCAGGCCGGCGAGTTCGCGGCTGGGCTCGAAGGCGTAGACCTTGCCCCCCTCGGCCGCCGCGCCGGCGAACAGCGTGAACATGCCCACGTGGGCGCCGACATCGATGACACAGGGCTTCCCGGGGAGCGTCAGCCCGCCGCCGAGGTACTTGTTCTGCTCGAATACCTCCTCGTAGCAGTGCTCCGCGATCAGGCGGCCGGGGGCCAGCACGAGCATTCCGTTCGGCATCTCGTGCAGCTCAGCCTGGTCGAGTTCACCCGCTCGCCGCATGCGCGCGTACGCCATGAGCAGCGGTGCCATCGTCTCGTCCGGCACAACGTAGGCGACCAGGTGCTTGTCGCCGGATGTGTCCTCGACGACCGTGACCACGGCCCCGGCCAGGGCTGGGTCGGCGCGCAGGACCGCCCCTATCTCACCGGGCTCGACGCGGCTGCCGCGTATCTTGACCTGATCGTCCACGCGGCCGGCGTATTCCAGGCGCCCGTCGGCATCCCAGCGGGCCAGGTCGCCCGTGCCGTACATGCGCTGCCCGGCGGCGAACGGGCACGGCACGAACCGCATCGCCGTCAAGCCGGGATCGTTCAGGTACCCACGGGCGAGTTGCACCCCGGCCACGTACAGCTCTCCGGTGACGCCGGGAGCGACGGGGCGCAGAAGGTCGTCAAGCACATACGCCCGGGTGTTCCAGACGGGCCGCCCGATGGGCGGGCGCGGTCCGTCCTCGGGCCCGCAGGCATGCCAGGTCACGTCGATGGTGGTCTCCGTGGGCCCGTAGAGATTGAACAGGCCCGACCCGAGTGTGCGGCTGAAGCGGGTTACGGTCTCGCCGCTCAGGGCCTCGCCACTGCAGATCACCCGGGTCAGGGTGGTGCACCCGGCCGCCGCTGGCTCGCGCAGAAACACGTCGAGCATGGCCGGAACGAAATGCGCTGTGGTGACGCGCTCCTGACTGATCAGCCGGGCCAGATAGGCCGGGTCGCGATGCCCTCCCGGACTGGCCAGCACCAGGGTGGCGCCCGTGATCAGCGGCCAGAAGAACTCCCACACCGACACGTCGAACATCGAGGGTGTTTTCTGCAGCACCCGGTCGGCGGGGGTCAGCCCGAAGGTGCCCTGCATCCACGCCAGCCGGTTGACCAGGCCGGTGTGAGGGATCACCACGCCCTTGGGCACCCCGGTAGATCCCGAGGTGAAGATGACATACGCCGGCTGGGACGGCCGCAAGGGCCGACGTTCCGCCGCGCCGAGAACCGCCGCGGGCAGCCCCGCGAGCCGCTCCCGCGAGCCGCGGTCGTCGAGGATGAGCACCGGCGCGTCCGGGACCGGGACGCCGGCGCTGTCCCAGGCGTCCCGCGTCGCCAGCACCAGCGCCGGCCGGGCCCGCTCCAGGATGACGGCCGCGCGCCCGGGCGGGCACTCCGGTTCCACCGGCAGATAGGCGCCCCCGGCGGTCAGGACGGCCAGCAGGGCCACCACGAGATCGGCGCCGCGGCCGGCCAGCACCGCGACGACCGACTCCGGCCCCACTCCCTCGGCGACCAGCCAGCGAGCCAGCCGGTTCGCCCGCGAGGCCAGGTCCGCGTAGCTGACGCTGGCATCCGCGAAGGCCAGGGCCACCGCGTCGGGCGTGGCCGCCGCCTGGCCCTCGAACAGCCCGGGCAGGGTGGCGGCCGCCACGTGCAGCGGAGTCTGCGTGTCATTCCACTTGGCCAGGACCAAGTCACGCTGCTCCGCGGTCAGGTTCTCGACGCTCATTTCCACCTCAGCTGGCTGAAGGCTCTCGCTCCCGGTCCATTTGCTCGCGCAGGCTGCGGGGACGCATGTCGGTCCAGACCCGCTCGATGTACTCGATGCATGCGCTCTCGGGGCCCGGCGCGCCCTCGGTCTTCCAGCCGTCTGGCACCGGACGGTCCTGCGGCCAGATCGAATACTGTTCTTCATCGTTCACGACGACGGTGAAGACCTTTTCGGCCTGCTCGGAATCCATGGGTTTTCCTTCCTGTCCGTGCCTCGAGAAATTGCCTCGCTGGTGTCAGTTCAGTACGCGATCATCGACGGCGCCGCGGACGTCGCGGGACTTGCGCAAGTCCCGCGTTACGATCACCTTCTTGAGCCATCGGTCGGTCCCGTCGTACCGGGCGGTAAACGGCGCCCGCCCATGCACGCAGCGGTAGTTGTCGAGCACGAGCAGTTCCCCGGGCTCCAGGCTGACCGGCTGCAGGCAGGCTTCGAGTCCGCGCGTGATCTCGGCCAGCGATGCGGCGGCCTGCGCGTCGCCGGGCAGCGGCGACATGTAGATCGGGTCTATACGCAGGTAGGGGCGCTCCGGCGCGCCGAACAACACAGCGGATGGCTCCGGATCGTCCTGCATGCGTTCCATCACCTGGCGGGCGAGCGGGTCTTCGGCGCTCAGGTGCTCAGTGTCCGGCCGGATCAGGAACCGTTCGGTGAAGAGCGTCTCCACGGCCTGCGGGCTCAGGGAAAGATGATCGACGCAGGCGAGATTGGTGGGGATATGGTCGTAGTTCCGCATCGCGAAAAGACACAGATAGTCGCACCGGTAGCGATGAAACCCGTCTTCGGTATGCCACGCGAGCTCGATCGTGCCATGACCGGTCTGCGCCTGCTGCTGCCCGCGAATGGGCACGACATCCTGTACTAGCCTGCCGTTCTGGAGCGTGGCCCACGCGAATACCTGGCCCAGGCTCGCGGCGAGCACAAGGCTATAAATTTCCTGCCGTTCTCCGGTCGGGCCGTCCCGCCAGTGCCGGGGCGTGGATCCTATCTCCTCGTCAGAGACCGGAAATCCCCGGATAAGGACCGCGGGAGCGACCTCCTGATCGCGGAATGCGGTCAGGAGGTCCAGCAGCGGCAGCGGGAGCAGCCGGAAATACCGGTGGGCGTCCCGCAGGAAATCGGCCTGGCTGGCCCCGGCGTATTCGCCGAGCACCGCGTCGATGGCTGACTGGATGAGTGCGGAATCAGAGTCCGTTAGCCGGTATTCGGCGATCAGTTGGCTGTCCGCGGCGCAGCTCATTTCTCGTCCCTTCGGGCTGACTCGCTGGTGAGCTGGCGAAGCAGCGCGCTGATCTGCTCCGGGGTGAGGTCGTCCAGCGTCGGCCGCCGGGGGCTCGGCTCCACGGCCGAATGGCCCAGCCGTTTCCGGTCGACCTTGCCGTTCCTGGTCCTCGGCAGTTCCCCGAGACGGGCGTACTCGTTCGGGACCATGTACTCGGGGAGCTTGCCGGACAGGTACGCGCGCAGGGCGTCGGTGGGCACGTCCCGGACGGTGACCATGTAGGCGGCGAGGCGGGTGTCGCCGCCGGCCGCGGGCACGGCCAGGACCGCGGCATCAGCCACCGCGGGGTGAGCGCGCAGCGCGTCCTCGATCTCCCCCAGCTCCACCCGGAACCCGCGGATCTTCACCTGGTCGTCA
>DATAVV010000242.1:0-2272 GCA_036267555.1 Streptosporangiaceae bacterium
GCCGTAGGGGGACGGCCCCCCTATAACCCAATGCCGCTCAGCCTAAGTTGATCATGCTGCGGTGGCGGCCGGGTGCGGCCTGACCTCGATCGTGGCGGGTGCCCGTGCCGGCGGCCCGGGACGGCGGAGTGTGTTTTTCATGATCCGGGTTGATGACGCGCGCATATCGCACGCGATCCACCCAGATCATGGAAAAGCGCATCTGGCCAGGCGCAACGGGATCCCTCACGGGCAGCGCGGGGACGCCAGCGAACAAGATCAACTCAGGCTGAGCGGCATTGCCCTATAACCTCGCGCGGCGGGGGGTCTTAGGGGGTCTCCCCCCTAAATTAGGCGGCGAGCTCGCGGACCTGCTCGATCAGCCGCACCCGCTCCTCGTGCGTCTGGGCGATGGGCGCCACGTTGAGCGTGGTCACACCGGACTCGCGGAACGCCGCCACCCGCTCGGCCACGTAGGAACGCGGCCCGATCAGCGACGTCTTCTCCAGCAGGGAGCCGGGCACCAGCGCGGCCGCCTCGTCCTTGCGCCCGTCCAGGTAGGCGTCCTGGATCGCCTTGGCCTCGGCCTCGTAGCCGTACTTGACCACCAGGTTGTTGTAGAAGTTGCGCTCCCGGGCGCCCATCCCGCCGATGTACAGCGCCTGCGCGGGCCGGATGAGCTCCCGCAGCCCGGTGACGTCCTCCCCGATGGCCAGCGACGCCGTGGCCGGGATGATGTCCAGCGGCCCGAGAGCCGGGTCGCGCTTGGCCCGGCCCGCGGCCAGCGCGTCGCCCCACACCTGTGCCGCCTTCTCCGGGTAGTACCAGATCGGCTGCCAGCCCTCGGCCAGCTCGGCGGCGAGCTCGACGTTCTTCGGCCCGAGCGCGGCGACGAGGACCGGGATCCGGTCCCGGACCGGGTGGTTGATCAGCTTCAGCGGCTTGCCCAGCCCGGTGCCCTGGTCCGGCGGCAGCGGGATCGTGTAGTGGCGGCCGGCGTACTCGAGCCGCTCCCGGCGCCACACCTTCCGGCAGATCTCGATGATTTCCCTGGTCCGGCCGACCGGGGCGTCGTAGGGCACGCCGTGCCAGCCCTCGATCACCTGCGGCCCCGACGCGCCGATGCCCAGGTTGAAGCGGCCGTTGGAGACGTAGTCGATCCCGGCCGCGGTCATCGCGGTCAGCGTGGGGGTCCGCGAGTAAAGCTGCAGGATGCCCGAGGCGAGGTGCAGCCGCTCGGTCTTGGCCGCCACGTACCCTAGTTGGCTCACCGCGTCGTAGCTGTACGCCTCGGGCACGAACACGATGTCGAGGCCGGCCTTCTCGTAGTCGGCTAGCTCGGTGACGGTCTCGGCGAACCCGCCCGCATAGTTCAGTGACATCCCGATGCGCATATTTCCACCCTTCCCGACCCGCCCGAACCCTTCCCGCCCGCCCGGACCTTCCCGGCCAGCCCGGACCCTTCCCGGCCCGCCCGGCCACCGAATCCCGTTCGGCTTTGTCGCTCTGAGATTAGCGTGAACCGCGGCGGGCGGGTCAGCCGCTGCCGACCCGAGCGGGCTCGGCCAGGTCACGCAGGACCTCGGCCAGGCTGGTGTCGTCGGCGGGCACCCCGGCCTCGGGCCGGCCCAGCCCGTTCAGCACCACGAACCTGGCGCCGTCCTGGTACTTCTTGTCCCGCAGCCAGGCGTCCTGCAACTCGGCCAGGTCAAAGGTCCCCTCGGTGGGCAGGCCGAGGCCGGAGAGCAGCCTGCGGTGCAGGCCGACGAGGTCGCCCGAGATCCGGTCCTGGCGCCGCGCAAGGTAGGCGGCGGCCATCATGCCGACGGCCACGGCCTCGCCGTCATCCCCGGAGTCCAGGCCGCGCGCCTGCTCGATGGCGTGGCCGAACGTGTGCCCGTAGTTCAGGTGCAGGCGGCTCCCCTGCTCCCGCTCGTCGCCGCTGACGATCTCCGCCTTCACCGCCACACTGCGCGCGACGACGTCGGCCAGCGCGGCGACATCGCCCTCGCGCAGGTCGCTGGCGCGCTCGGTGACCAGCCGCACCAGGTCCCCGCCGTCGATCAGCGCGTGCTTGACGATCTCGGCCAGGCCGGCCTGGTACTCGTGCGAGCGGCGCCCGGCGGCCAGTTCCACGTCCGCGACCACGGCGACCGGCTGGTGCACGGTGCCGAGCAGGTTCCGGCCCTGGGGCAGGTTCAGCGACGCCTTCCCGCCGACCGCCGCGTCGGCCTGGGCGGCGAGCGTGGTCGGCAGCAGGACCAGCGGCATGCCGCGGTTGTAGGTGCTGGCC
>DATAVV010000243.1:0-8594 GCA_036267555.1 Streptosporangiaceae bacterium
CGTGGCCAACATGACCGCGGTCGCCGGGCGGCGGATGGCCGAGACCGTGGCCCGCCGCGGCGGCCTGGCCGTGCTGCCCCAGGACATCCCGGTGGACGTGGTGGCCCAGGTGGTGGCCTGGGTGAAGAGCCGCGACCTGGTACACGACACCCCGCTGACGCTCGGCCCCGACGCCACGACCGGGCACGCGCTGAGCCTGCTGCCCAAGCGGGCGCACGGCGCCGTGATCGTGGTCGAGGACGGCTTCCCGGTCGGCGTGGTCACCGAATCCGACTGCAACGGCGTGGACCGGTTCACCCAGTTGCGCCAGGTCATGTCGGCCGACCCGCTGACGCTGCCCGCCGGGACCGACCCGGAGCACGCGTTCGGGCTGCTGGTCGGCGGCCGGCACCGGCTCGCGCCGGTGGTGGACGCCGACGGCCGTTGCGTCGGGATCCTGACCCGCACCGGGGCGCTGCGCGCGACCCTGTACCAGCCCGCCACCGACGCCCGAGGGCGGTTGCGGATCGGGGCCGCCATCGGCATCAACGGCGACGTCGCGGGCAAGGCCAAGCTGCTGCTGGACGCGGGCGTGGACCTGCTGGTCGTCGACACCGCGCACGGGCACCAGGACAAGATGATCCACGCGCTGCGCGCGGTCCGCGAGATCTCCCCCGCCGTGCCCCTGGCCGCGGGGAACGTGGTCACGGCGGCGGGCGTGGCCGACCTGGTCGAGGCCGGCGCCGACATCGTCAAGGTCGGGGTCGGGCCGGGCGCCATGTGCACGACCCGGATGATGACCGGCGTGGGCCGCCCGCAGTTCAGCGCGATCCTGGAATGCGCGGCCGAGGCCCGCCGCCACGGCGCCCACACCTGGGCGGACGGCGGCGTCCGGCACCCGAGGGATGTCGCGCTCGCACTGGCGGCCGGCGCCTCCAACGTCATGATCGGATCGTGGTTCGCCGGCACCTGCGAGTCCCCCGGCGACGTGTTCCGCGACGCCGACGGGCGGCTGTACAAGGAGAGCTTCGGCATGGCCTCGGCCCGGGCCGTGCGGCTGCGCGCGGCCGCCGACTCACCGTTCGAACGGGCCCGCAAGGAGCTGTTCGAAGAGGGCATCTCGACCTCTCGCATGTACCTTGACCCGCAGCGGCCCGGCGTCGAGGACCTGATCGACTCGATCACCGCCGGCCTGCGCAGCGCCTGCACCTACGCGGGCGCCGGCGACCTGGACGAACTGCACCAGCGCGCGGTCGTCGGCGTCCAGGGCGCCGCCGGCTACACCGAAGGCATGCCCCTGCCTGCCGGCTGGTAACTACACTCCTCTGGCCGCGCGCATCCGCTCTGGGGTCCAGTACCGGATCACGTCCTGCGGGTTCTGCGTCGAGGTGTGGCTGACGACGTTCTGCGGGGCTTTACCTGGCCCGGACGGCCCCTTCGGGCGCAGCCCCGACCAGCCGGCCACGGCCAGGATCGCGGCCACGGTCGCCACGACGAACAGCAAGGTCTTCCGGCTGCGCACGGTCACCATCCCCTCAGGCGAAAAGCTTTACCTGAGTGGAGCATACCCGCAGGTCACGGCGTTATAAGCACGGTCCGCGACTCGGTGTAGAAGGCGCGCGCGGCCAGGCCCTGCTCGCGCGGGCCGTAGCTGGACTCTTTGGCCCCGCCGAACGGCGCGTGGAAATCCACGCCCGAAGTGGGCGCGTTGACGCGCACCATCCCGGCGTCGAGGCTGCCGGACAGCTTCAGCGCGTGGCTCAGGTCGCGGGTGAACACGGCGGCGACCAGGCCGAACCGTACCCCGTTGGCGATCTCGACCGCCTCGTCCGCCGAGGAGGCCCGCAGCACCGCGGCCACCGGCGCGAAGACCTCGTCGCTGGCCAGCGGGCCGGTCGGTCCGTCCAGTTCGACCAGGGTCGGCGCCAGGTAGAACCCGGGCGCGTCCAGCGGCTTGCCGCCGGTGATGACCCGCCCGCCGGAGGCCGCGACCGCCTCCAGGGCGGAGGATCGCGATCCGTCGTCGATCACCGGGCCGACCAGGGTGCCCTCGGCCGCCGGGTCCAGCACCTGCAGGGCGGTGATGGCCGCGGCCAGGCGGTCGCGGAAGTCGGCGTAGACCGCGTCCTCGACGATCACCCGGCTGGTCGCGGTGCACTTCTGGCCCGCGTAGCCCATGGCCGCGTAGGCGATGGTCGTGGCCGCCCGGTCCAGGTCGGCGTCGGCCAGCACGATCGAGGGGTTCTGGCCGCCCATCTCGGCCTGGACCCGCCCGCCCCGGGCGGCGACGCGGGCGGTGATGTCCCGGCCGACCGGGACCGACCCGGTGAACGAGACCGCGGCCACTTCCGGGTGCTCGATCAGCGGGCGCGCGGTCTCGGACCCGCCGAGCAGGACCTGAAACACGCCGTCGGGCAGCAGCGGCGCGATGATCTCGTGCAGCAGCAGCGCGACCGCGGCCGCGGAACTGGCCGGCTTCAGGATCGTCGCGTTGCCGTAGGCCAGGCTGGGCGCGGCCTTCCACAGCGGGATCGCCACCGGGAAGTTCCACGGCGTGACCAGCGCGACGATCCCGACGGGCCGGTACCGAGCCATCAGCAGCGCGTCCGGGTCGGCGGCGGGCATCGTCTCGCCGTCGGGCAGCAGCGCAAGCTGGCCGTAGTAGCGCAGGATCGACACCCCCCGTGCCACCTCCGCCCGCGCCTCGCTGACCGGCTTGCCTACCTCGCGCACGGCCAGCGCGATCACCTCGTCGGCGCGCTGCTCCAGGGCGGCTGCCGCCTTGGTGAGCGCGGCCGACCGGGCCGCCGCCGGAGTGGCCCGCCAGGCCTGCGCGCCCGCGCGGGCCCGCCCGACCGCGGCGGCCACCCCGCGCTCGCCGGCCTGTTCCCACTCACCGATCACGTCGGACGGGTCTTGCGGGCTAACGCTGGTAAACGACATGAGGTTTCCTTGTCTGCGGCGCGGGCGGTCATCGCACAATGTTTGGGATGGTCGCACAATCTTAGAAAACGCCGGCCGGGCCCTGCCGCGGGGAACCGCGGAAGGATCCGGCCGGCACCCGCGAGAAGGGGAAACACGATGACCGGAGCCGAAGTGCTCGCGCGAAACGGGGTGACGTCCGAGCCGACGTCCGAGGCGAGCCAGGCGAGGTTCCCTGACGGTGCCCACTTCCGGATCGAGATTCCCAGCGTGGAGGGGCCCGCGGTGTTCCTGGCCGCGGTCGAGGCCGCGGTCACCGCCGGGGTCACCGTCAACCGCGTGTCGCAGGGCAGCGGCGCGATGCTGCTGGCCAAGGCCGAGCTCGCAGAGATGGCGCGGATCGGAGCGGACAACGGGATCGAGGTCTCGCTTTTCGTGGGCCCGCGCGAGGAGTGGGACACCGGGCGGTCCGCCGCGGCCGCCGACGGCGCGGCGCTCGCGGGCCAGCTACGCGGCGCGCGGCAACTGCGGTACGCGATCGACGACGTGCTGCGCGCCCTCGAGCAGGGCATCCGCGGCTTCCTGGTCGCGGACACCGGCCTGCTGGAGTTGCTGACCCAGATGCAAGCGGCCGGCGAGATCCCGGCGTCCGTGGTGTGGAAGGTGTCGGCCGTGCTGGCCCCGTCCAACCCGGTCAGCCTGCGCCAGCTCGAGCAGCTCGGCGGGTCCACGGTCAACGTGCCGTCCGACGTCACGCTCGGCCAGCTGGCCGAGATGCGGGCCGCGACGGCGGTGCCGATCGACCTGTACGTGGAGGCCCCGGACGCGCTCGGCGGCGTGGTCCGGGGCCACGAGGCGGCCGACCTGGTCGCGGTGGCCGCCCCCATGTACGTGAAGTTCGGGCTGCGCAACGCGCGGCCGCTGTACCCGAGCGGGCTGCACCTGGCGGACGACGCGGCCGCGATCGCCCGCGAGAAGGTGCACAGGGCGGGTGTGGCGCTGGAGTGGATCGCCCGCTCCGGACGGGACCTCGTCCAGTCCGGACCGGGGGCCAAGGGCCTCGGGATTCCCGAGCCCTAGCCGGCCGCCACGTCGGCCTGGGGCTCCCGCTGCTCGCGGGGGGACGGGGCCGCGTGCGTCTGCGCCACGAAGTCCTTGCGGCGGATCAGGAACGTGACCGCGACCGCGGCGACCAGCGCGCCGACCCCGCTGACCACGAGGATCTCGTTCAGCCCGCTGACGAACGCGGCGCGGGCCGCCTGCGCGACCGCGGACCGGGCCGCGGGCGGCAGCGTGGCGATCGCGTGCGGGCCCTGGCCCTGGCTGAACGCGGCCGCGATCGCCGGGGCGTGCCCGGCCTCCGGGGTGCCCGCCAGCCCGCTGACGATGTCGCCGGTGAGCCGGGAGGCGAACAGCGTGCCGAACACCGCGATGCCGGTGGCGATCCCGACCTGGCGGAACGTGGTGTTGATCCCCGATGCCATCCCGGCCGCCCGGGGCGGGACCACACCCACCGCGGTGGACGCCAGTGCCGGGTTGACCAGGCCGGAGCCCACGCCGGCCAGGACCAGGCCGCCGGTCAGGTGGGTCCAGGTCGAGCCGGGCGTCAGGCCGGCCATGAGCAGCAGCCCGCCGCCGGAGCCGGCCAGGCCCAGGCCGATGAGGAACCGCACCGGCACGTGGCTGCTCAGCCTGCCCGACGCGATCGCGGCCGGCAGGCTGACCGCCGACATGATCAGCAGCCGCAGCCCGGTCTGCAGCGCGCTGTAGCCGAGCAGGTCCTGCAGGTACAGCACGATGTAGAGAACCATCGCGTACACGCACCCGTTGATCGCGAACGCGGCCAACGAGCCGCCCGCGAACGTCGGGACCCGGAACAGCGCCAGGTCGAACATGGGCCGCTCGCTGAGGCGCTCGACGACGAGGAAGGCGGCCAGCAGCGCGCCCGCGCAGCCCAGGCAGACCGCCACGCCGGTGTCCCCCCAGCCCTGCTCTCCGGCCCGGATCAGGCCGTAGACGAGCGCGCAGAGGCCGCCGGTGAACAACGCGAACCCGGCCAGGTCCACGCGGCCGCCGGGGTTGCGGGATTCGGTGACCCGCCACAGCGTGACCGCCATCGCGACCACGCCGACCGGGATGTTCACGAAGAAGATCCCGCGCCAGGACCAGCCGGTGGTGATGATCCCGCCCAGCACCGGGCCGGCCGCCACCGCGACGCCGGTCACCGCGCCCCAGACCGCGAGCGCGGTGCCGCGCTCGCGCCCGCGGAAGGCCTGGGCGAGCAGCGCCAGCGAGGTGGCGAACATGATCGCGCCGCCGATCCCCTGCCCGGCGCGCGCCAGCACCAGGAAAATCGGGCTGTTCGCGAGCGCGCACAGCAGCGAGCCCGCGGTGAACACGGCCAGCCCGACGGCGAACAGCAGCCGCCGGCCGAACCTGTCCGCCAGCGATCCCGCCGTCAGCAGCAGCGCGGCCAGCGACAGGGCGTAGGCGTCCACCACCCACTGCAACTGGGCGAAGGTCGCGTGCAGGTCGTCCTGGATGCTGGGCAGGGCGACGTTCACGATCGTCACGTCCAGCAGCAGCATGAACGTGCCCAGGCAGACCGCCAGCAGGGTCCACCACTTCCGCTCCATGACCTATCCCACCTCCCGGCCGCCCCTGGCGGCCAGTTCCTTTGGATATCAACGATTCACTTAAGGATCGGCGGTCGCCGCCCAGTACTCCACATTCGGCGGGGATTGCGCCTGATTCCTCCACGACGTAGCGTTAAGAATCATGAAAGGGTTTGATCTCGACCAGCTCGACCGCCAGATCATCCATGCGCTGATCATCGACGGCCGGCTGCCGTTCAGCCGCATCGCCGCGGTGGCGGGCGTATCCGAGCAGACCGTGGGCCGCCGCTACCGCCGGCTGCACGCCGCGACCGCGGTCCGGGTGGTGGGCATGCCGGACTCCCAGCGGGTGGGCGAGTCGGCGTGGGTGGTGCGACTGCAGTGCGTGCCCGACGCCGCCGCGGCCGTGGCCGACGCGCTGGCCCGGCGGCCGGACACGTCCTGGGTGCAGCTCACCTCCGGCGGGACCGAGATCTCCTGCCGGGTCCAGCCCATCGACCCCGGCAGCGGCCACGACCTGCTGCTGCGGCAGCTTCCGGCCAGCCGGCGGATCGTGGCCGTCAGCGCGCACTCGCTGCTGCACATGTTCCGCGGCGGCGCCAGCCACTGGCCGGGAGCCACCGAGGCGCTTACCCAAGAGCAGGCGGCCGCGCTCACCCCGCCGCCGGGCGGCGGCCACCGGGGCACGCCCGGCGACGGGCTCGGGGCCGGGGACCGGGTGCTCATCGCCGAACTCAGCCGGGACGGGCGCGCCAGCTACGCCGAGCTAGCCCAGGCCACCCACTGGCACGAGTCCACGGTGCGGCGCCGGGTCGAGGAACTGCGGGCCGCGGGCGACCTGTACCTCGACGTGGACGTCGACGAGGAGGCGTTCGGCATCCACTGCCGGGCGCAGTTGTGGATGTCGGTGGCACCCGCCCGGCTAGCCGCCGTCGGCGACGCGCTCGCGCGCCACCCCGAGGTCCCGTTCGTCGCCGCGACCACCGGGACGTCCAACCTGATAGCCAGCCTGCTGTGCCGCGACGACCAGGCACTCTACCAGTATCTCACCCAGCGCATCGCCAGCCTGGACGGGGTGAACGCGGTCGAGGTGGCCCCGATCATCCGGACCGTCAAGCGCGCGGCCACAGTGCTGCCCGCCGCCTGATCACGCGGCGCGGCTCGCCGCGTGATCAGGCAGCGTTCCTTGGTGCCGGCCTCCGCCGCGTCAGGCCACGTTGGGGCTGGCCGCGACCGGCATGGCCGCCCGGACCCAGCCGCCGATCCGCCCCAGCAGGGCCGGGGTCGCGGCCGACTCGGCGTGGCCGAAGCCGGGCTCGATCCACAGTTCCTTGGGCTCGTGCGCGGCCGCGTACAGGCGCTTGGCGTGCTCGACGGGGAAGTAGCCGTCGGCGTCCCCGTGCACGATCAGCAGCGGCGTCGGCGCGATCCGCGCCGCGGCTTCGGCGGGCGGGAGCGGGACCGGATCCCACCGGCCGTTGCTGACCCTGGTGTTCAGCAGCGTCCGGGCGACCACGCGGCCGAGGCGGTGCTCCACCGCCCAGTGCACCTTGCGCATCGGCCGGGTGCCCCGGAAGTACCACCAGCCCGGGCCGCTGACCGAGACCACCGCGCCGGTCCCCCCGACCAGGGCCGCGTGCCTCAGCACGATCGACGCGCCCATCGAGAACCCGACCGTGGCGATCCGCTTGTAGCCGAGTTCGCGCGCGTAGCCGAGCGCGACCTCCACGTCGCTGATCTCCCGGTCGCCCAGCGTGGACATCCCCCCGGACCGGCCATGGCCGCGGAAGTCGAACGTGATGACCCCGCAGGACCGGTTCAGCTCTTTGGCCACCTTCCAGACCGCGCCGTGCTGCCAGTGCAGCGTGAAGCCGTGGGCCAGCACGATCGCCACGTCGTCCTGGCCTTCCAGGTGGACGGCGTCGATCGCGACACCGTCGTCTGTTACCAGGGTGTGCGCCTTCGGGATGGGCCGTGTCATACCCTCATTCTGCGCGACGCGCGAGGTGATCAGCCCCTGGTGTGCGGCAAGCCGGTGCGGCAGGCTAGTGCCTCAGTCTCGTTTTGATCCATTTTGAGCACTCATGCCGACCGGAGGCACGCTATGCCCGTGCTCGACGCCCTTATTTCGGCCATCCGTTCCGCGCAGGTCGAGGTCGTCGACCTGACGTCCCGGCTCGAATCGTCCACCCCGGTGATCAGGCTTCCCGAGCCGTTCGGGAACACCCAGTCGTTCGCGCTGCACGAGATCAGCCGCTACGACGAGCGCGGCCCCGCGTGGTACTGGAACGACATCACCACCGGGGAGCACACCGGCACCCACTTCGACGCGCCAGTGCACTGGGTCACGGGCCGCGACGGCGAGGACGTCGCGCAGGTGCCCGTGACCAGGCTGATCGCGCCCGCCGTGGTGCTGGACTTCAGCCGGCAGGCCGCGGCCGACCCGGATTTCCTGCTGGAGATCGACCACGTCAAGACGTGGGAGGCCGAGCACGGCCCGCTGCCCGACGGCGGCTGGCTGCTCTACCGGACCGGCTGGGACGCCCGCAGCCACAGCCAGCAGGAGTTCCTCAACGCGGACGCGGCCGGGCCGCACACGCCGGGGATCTCCGTCCAGTGCGCCCAGTGGCTGGCCGGCGAGACGCCGCTGCTCGGGCTCGGCGTGGAGACCGTCGGCACCGACGCCGGGGCCGCGCACTCGTTCGACCCGCCGTTCCCCTGCCACTCCTCGCTGCTCGGCGCGGGCAAGTACGGCCTGACCCAGTTGCAGAACCTGGCCCGGCTGCCGGCCACCGGCGCCGTGGTCGTCGCGGGCCCGCTGCCGATCACCGGCGGCTCCGGCAGCCCGTGCCGGGCGATCGCCCTGGTCGAGCGGTCCTGATGCCGTCCGGGGACCGGCTGTGACGGACGCCGCCTCGATGGACACCGCCTCGATGGACACCGCCGAGCCGCTGCTGGTCGCCGACGCGGTCGCTGAGGTACTGACCAGGCTGGGCGTCGACACCGCGTTCGGGGTGGTCGGCAGCGGCAACTTCATGGTCACCAACGCGCTGATCGCCCGCGGCACCCGGTACGTGG
>DATAVV010000244.1:0-47059 GCA_036267555.1 Streptosporangiaceae bacterium
GTTGAGCAGGGCGGGGGAGAACCCGTAGACGGCGCCGCCGAGTGCGGCGGCGGGCCGGCTGGCGTCCCAGCGGCGCAGGACCCAGAATGCGCTGGCGGCGGACCCGGCGATGCTCGCGGTGAGCGCGAGCGTGAGGCTGGCCTGGGGGCCGGCGAGCAGGGTGATGGGGGTGGCAGGAACCACGCGAACAGGTTGACGTCCTGGGCGTCCCCGGTCTGCATGCGTCCGGCCGGGTCGAGCCAGAGCCTGCCGTGACCACGATCGCGCCCAGCACGTAGCAGCCCAGGATCAGCCAGGCCGCCCGCGTCCGCGACGGGGACGGCGGCGGGGGAAGGCCTGCGCCCGGAGAAGACTCGACCGCCAAGGGGGCGACGCTCACCAGTCTCCGTCCGCCGGGGATGCTCTTGCGCCGACACCGTATGCCGTCCCTCGCCGCTCCGACGTGGTATAGGGAAGCCGGTCAGCTAACCATTGCCCACCCCTTATGTCGGCATTACCCACCCGTTAAGTCCGCCCCTCCGCACAGCCGACCCGCCCCATCCCGCCGACAGGTCGGCCTGGGCGGCGACCGAAACCGCGCCCGCGGCCCACACCCCGCTACGCCAGGCGCATGTCACTCGACATGTACATGTTGGGTGGCATGTACATGCAAAGGGACATCTAGGTGCGCGGGGTGGGCAGGCCGCGGCTCATGACCGAGACGCCCAGGGCGTTCAGGGCCAGGACGGCGAGGATCGCCGCGGCCGCGTCCGCCGGGCCGAGCGCGCCCGGGGCGGCGAGCGTCAGGTAGACGCTGCCCAGGGTGGCCACGCCGAGCGCGAGCGAGCCTTGCTGCGTGGTGGCGAGCACGCCGCTGCCCGCTCCGGCCTTGCGCGGCGGGACCTCGGACAGCACCGTCCCGAACAGCGGGCTCATGATCAGGCCCTGGCCGACGCCAGTCACGAGCATGCCCGGAGCCAGCGACAGCGCGCCGGGGTGCGGCCAGGCGCTGGCCAGTTCCGCGATGACCGCGGCCAGCCCGGCCGCCTGGATCACCGCGCCGGCGGTCAGCACCCGCCGCCCGAACCGGGGGAGCAGTCGCGCGGTTGACAGCGACGCGACCAGGAAGCCCAGGGCCATGGGCACCAGGATCACCCCGGCGGCCAGCGCGGACACCCCGGTTCCGTCCTGCAGGGTCAGCGCGATCACGAACATGAACCCGCCGAAGCCGGTGAAGAACGGCACGGCCAGCAGCAGTCCGCGGCGCATGCTCGGCACCTGCAGCAGCGAGATCGGCACCAGTGGGATGCCGCCCCGGCGCTCCAGGGCCCGTTCGGCGCGGACGAAGGCCACGGCGGCGAACGGGGCCAGGGCCAGCAGCGCGAGCGTCCACGGCGGCCAGCCGAGGGAACGGCCCTCGGTGAGCGGGATGAGCAGCGCGAGCGTGGCCGCGCCGAGCAGGAGCGTGCCCCGCCGGTCGATCGGCGCGGGATCCTCCGAGCGGGTGCCCGGCAGCAGGCGGGCGGCCAGCGCGATCCCGGCGATCCCGACGGGCACGTTGACCAGGAAGATCGGCCGCCAGCCCAGGCCGCCGAGGTTGGCCGCGATCAGCAGGCCGCCGAGCAGTTGGCCGGCCACGACCGCGATCCCGCCGGTGGCTCCGTAACTGCCGAGCGCCCGGGCCCGGGCCGGGCCCGATCGGGTGGCCTGGATCGTGGACAGCACCTGGGGCAGCATCAGGGCCGACGCCGCGCCCTGCAGGGCCCGGGCGGCGACCAGCGCGCCGATGCCGGGGGCGAGGCCGCAGGCCAGGGAGGTCAGGGTGAACGCCGCCATCCCCGTGATGAACAGCGCCTTGCGGCCTACCGCGTCACCGAGCCGGCCGCCCACCTCGAGCAGCAGGGCGTAGGCGATCGCGTAGCCCGCCACCACCAGTTGCAGCATTCCGGCCGAGGCATGCAGGTCGCGATCGATGGTTGGTAGCGCCACGTTCACGATGAAGAAGTCCGTCATCGGCAGGAACACGCCGATCAGCAAGGTGATCAGGCCGAATGTGGTCAGCGTGGCGGGCTCGGCGGCGTCGGCCCGGGCCAGCGGCCAGGTGAGCCGGCCGGCCGGCCGCTCGCTCACTCCCCCGGCGATCTCATCAAGTTGAGAACTCATGTATCCAGGGTGCGACTGTTCTTAGCCTGGTACCAGGAGCCTGGTTATCCTGGTATTGACAGACACCTGGCAACACGGCGCGAGCCGGCGCAGCATGGAGGCATGGTGATGACCGAGACGCGTGACCGCGCGCCGGGCCGGTTTTCGGCGGCTCAGACGGCGGACCTGCGCCGCCGGGAACTCGGGGCGTTCCTGCGCGACCGGCGTGAGCGCATCGCGCCGCAGCAGGTGGGCCTCACCCCGGTGGGCCGCCGGCGGACCCCGGGGCTGCGCCGGGAGGAACTGGCCCAGCTCGCGGGCGTGGGCGTGACCTGGTACACCTGGCTCGAGCAAGGCCGGGACATCAACGTCTCGCCGCAGGTGCTCGAGGCGGTGTGCCGCACGCTGATGCTCGACCCGCATGAGCGCTCGCACGTGATGACGCTGGCCGGTTTTGGCGAGCACCGGCTGGCCAAGGAGTGCCAGGCCATCTCCCCGGCGGTGCAGGCGATGCTGGACGCTCTCGTGCCGGTCCCGGCCGCCGTGCAGAACTCGCGCCTCGACGTGCTGGCCTACAACGGCGTCTACAGCCGCCTGCTCGATGACCTGGACGCGCTGCCGCTGGAAGACCGCAACGTGCTCTGGCTGTCGTTCACCCATCCCGCATGGCGTGCCGGGCTCGTCGAGTGGGAGCAGATGGTGCACCGGCTGGTGGCGCAGTACCGGCTGGCCATGGCCGACCACGTCGGGGAGCCGGCCTGGCGGGCGCTCATCGCCCGGCTCAGCGACGCGTCAGCGGAGTTCGTGCGGGTCTGGGAGGAGCACGAGGTGCTGGGCCCCGAGAACCAGACCAAGCTGCTCATGAACGAGAAGGTCGGGCTGCTGAAGCTCGACTCCACGCACTACTGGCTCGGGCCGCGGCCGGGCGCCCGGCTGATCGTCTACACGCCCGCGTGCCGGGAGACCCGCGAACGGCTCGAGAAGCTGGCGGCCGATCTCTGACCGTCCGCAGCCATCTTTCTGGGCCGACCGCCCGCAGCCCCCTTTCTCGTCGGACCGCCCGCAGCCCCTTCTCGCGTCGGCCGCGCCCGGCATGATGGGGGCATGACCGTGCCCGAACCCGTGCCCGTGCCCGAACCCGCGTCCCTGTCCCCGTCCCCGGCCGACCTGGTCGCCATGATCCCCTACGCGGAAACCCTCGGCCTGACCCTGGACGAGGCCACGCCGGAACTGGTCCGCGGCCACCTGCGCTGGGCGCCCGGGCTCTGCACCACGGGCGGCGCGATGAACGGCGGTGCGGTCATGTCACTGGCCGACAACGTCGGCGCCCTCTGCGCGTTCCTCAACCTGCCGCCGGGCGCGAACACCGCCACGGTGGATTCCGCGACGAACTTCTTCCGCGGGGTCCGTGAGGGGGCGCTGCACGCCACGGCCCGCCCGCTGCACGTGGGCCGGTCGTTCATCGTGGTGCGGACCGACCTGAGCGACGACGCCGGCCGGCCGGTCGGCCAGACCACGCAAACCCAGGCCGTCCTCGCGCCCCGCCCTTGCGGCTGACCCCATCGGCGGCCTGGCCGGAGGAGCCAGGGCCGCCGAGGGCCGCGTTACGGATAGTGCACGCTCTAACGAGTCGTGAACGCGCCGCCGTTGACGTGAATGGTCTGGCCGGTGATGTGCCGGGCGCCCGGCGAGGCCAGGAAGTGCGCGGTCTGCGCGATGTCGTCCGGCCGGCCGGGGCGCTTGTCGTGCGTGGCCTCGATCAGGGCATCCCGGCGCTGCGGGGTCATCCGGTCCCGGAAGAAGTTGGTGCCCTCGATGTAGCCGGCCGAGATCACGTTGGCCGTCACCCCGCGCGGGCCGATGTCGGCGGACAGGAAGGCGTTCCAGGCCGCGAGGGCGGCCTTGGCCGCGCCGTAGGAACCACCGCCGCGCTCGGCGCCGATCGTCCCGATGCTGATCACCGATCCGCCCGGGGCGAGCCGGCTGGCGACCGCGTGGGTGGTGAGCACGGCGCTGATCAGGTTGGCGTCCACGTTGGCCCGCCAGCTAGCGGCCAGTTCTTCCAGTTCGGCGCGGTGGTCCCGGGCCGTTTCGTGGCTGCCCTCGTCGAAGGTGGTGTTGCCGCCCGCGTTGTTCACCAGGACGTCGAGCACCGGCCCGATCCGGTCGGACAGTTCCGCACCGAGCCGGGCGACCTGGCCGGGGTCGGTGGCGTCACACACCACTGCGTGGGCCCCGAGTTCGGCCGCGGCGCGCTTCAGCCGGTCCTCGTCGCGCCCGGTGATGACGACGGTGTCGCCGTCGGCGGCGAAACGGGCGGCGACGACCCGCCCGATGCCGTTGCCCGCCCCGGTGATGAGCACGTTCCTGGCCACAGAACCCTCCTGCCGGTTCTCGCTATCGACTACGTTTAGATCTAAACGTAGCTGACCGCAGGGAGATGAGCGAACGTGGCGGAGGGCGATCGCTACCCGTTCGACTCGGTGTCGGCCTATCCGGCGGCCGAGATCGCCGCCGCCTGGCAGCGGGAACGCCCCGGCGTGCCCGTGACGTCGATAGAGATCGTGACCCCGATCTGGCGGCTGGCCAAGCTGCTCGCCGACGACCGCCGCCGGGTGCTGCGGGACTGCGGGATCGATCCGGCCATCCTGGACCTGCTCAGCGTGCTGCGCCGGTCCGGGCCGCCCTACCGCCTCAGCACGCGCGAGATCGCCCGGCGAGCGCTGGTGACTGCGGGCGCGGTGTCCCAGCGGGTCAGCCGGGCCGAGCGCGAGCACCTGGTCGGACGGGCCGCCGCGGGTAACGGCAGCCGGTCGGTGCTGGTAACCCTGACCGCGGCCGGGCACGCGCTCGTGGAGCGCTCGGTGGACCAGGTACTCGGCCGTGAGGCCCAACTCGTGCGCGGCCTGCGCCCGGACGAGCGCGCGGTCCTGGTCGGGTTGCTGGACCGACTGCTCAATGACGTGACCAGCCGGGCCCGGAGCCATTCCGGCCCGGACGCGCCCTGACCGGCCGGCGCTCGGCCAGTGCCCGGTCGTCGTTCGGCGTCAGTCGTCGGCGCGCAGCCGGCGGCCCGGTGGTGGCGCCGCCTTGTTCCATGATCTGGGTTGATGGCGCGCGATATGCGCGCGCGAATAACCCAGATCTTGGAAAACCGCCCTGGACTCGGTCGGTGGCGGTGCCGGTTGGCGCGTGTTGCCGATCCGCTGGGCCGCTGGGCCCCGATGCCGGCCGCTGAACCTTCCGCCAGGCCCAGCCGATGTGGGCGGGTGCGGGTCCTGGTCGGATTGCAGGGCTGGCTTGCGGGGGGGCGGGCTGCTCGGGCGCGGAGTGTGACCTGGACGTGGCCTGGACAGGGTGCGGGGGGCCACCTACTCTTGACTGTATGGTCAGTCAGGCGCGTTTTCCCGCTGCTCCCATCGATCCGTCCGGGCTCGCGCAGTCGCTGCGGGCGTTCGGTGAATCCGTGATGCTGCCGCCGGCCGCTTACGTGGATCCGGCGGTGTTCGCCTGGGAACAGCAGCATTTCTTCGGCTCGGGCTGGACCTGCGTGGGGTTCAGCTCCCAGCTCGCTCAGCCGGGCGATCAGCGGGCCGAGTCCGTCGGCGCTGGGAGCGTGCTGCTGACGCGCGACGAGGACGGCGTGTTGCACGCGTTCGCCAACACCTGCCGCCACCGCGGCCACGAGTTGCTGGCGTGCGGCGCGGCGGCGCAGCGCAACTCGGTCATCTGCCCGTACCACTCGTGGACCTACGATCTGGACGGCGGCTTGCGCTTTGCCTCGGGGTTCAAGCGGCGGCCCGGCTTCGACGAGTCGGCCTGGGGCCTGACCGAGCTGCCGCTGGCCGAGTGGCACGGGCTGATCTTCGTGGACAGCTCCGGGCAGGCCGCGCCGATCGGGGAGGCGCTGGGGACGCTGGAGGAACTGGTCGCGCCGTACGAGCCGGAGCGGCTCGCCATCGCCGGGCGGCACGAGTACGACGCCGCCGCGAACTGGAAGATCCTCACCGAGAACTACCACGAGTGCTACCACTGCCCGGTGATCCACCCCGAGTTGTGCCGGGTCAGCCCGCCCAAGAGCGGTGAGAACTACCACGCCCAGGGGGCCTGGGTCGGCGGCTGGATGGACCTGCGCGACGGCATGGACACCATGTCCCTGGACGGCGCCAGCCTCGGGGTGCCGCTGCGCGGGCTGGACCCCGCCGGCCTGCGCACAGTGATCTACGTGAACATCTTCCCGAACGTGCTGCTGAGTCTGCATCCCGACTACGTGATGACGCACCGGCTGACCCCGCTGGCCGCGGACCGGACGACGATCGAGTGCACGTGGGCCTTTGCGCCCGAGGCGCTGGAACGACCCGGCTTCGACCCGGGGTACGCGGTCGAGTTCTGGGACATCACCAACCGGCAGGACTGGGGCGCCTGCGAGTCCGTGCAGCGCGGGCTCAGCTCGCCCCAGGCACGGCCCGGGCCGCTGTCGCCCGACGAGGACGCGGTCTACCAGTTCGTGACCATGGTGGCCCGCGGCTACCTCGGCCAGCCGGTCTGGAACTCCGGCGCGACGGCCCGCGCCGCCGGCTGACCGCACCCCAGGCCGCGCCGCGGCCGCGCCCGGACCGCGCCCGGGCCGCGCCCGCCCGAGCCCTCGGGCCCAGCGCGGCGGAAGAGACCGCGTGCCGGCGCTGTTGAGGCTGGCAGATCTGCCTCCCTACAGTGAAGGAACCCAGCCACGTGAGCGTGTATGACTTTCCCGTGAACACCCTGGCCGGCCAGCCCGGATCGCTGGCCGACCTGCCCGGCAAGACGCTGCTCGTCGTGAACGTCGCCTCCAAGTGCGGGCTCACGCCGCAGTACGAGGGGCTGGAACGGCTGCAGGAGCAGTACGGAGACCGCGGGTTCTCGGTGGTCGGCTTCCCGTGCAACCAGTTCGGCGGCCAGGAGCCTGGGTCGGCCGACGAGATCAGCACGTTCTGCTCGGTCAACTACGGCGTGACGTTCCCGATGTTCGAGAAGATCGAGGTCAACGGGCCGGGACGGCACCCCATCTACACCGAGCTGACCGCCGTGCCCGACGCCGACGGCGAGGCCGGCGACATCCAGTGGAACTTCGAGAAGTTCCTGGTCGGCCCGGACGGGGCCGTGCTGGGCCGGTTCCGGCCGCGCACCGACCCGGAGGACCCGGCCGTGGTCTCCGCCATCGAGGCCTCTCTGGCCGGCTAGGCACGCCGTCCCGACGCCACGATTACCGGGGACACTTTTCGGCTCATACAGCTGAAAAGTGCCCCCGTTGTTTTGGCTCGGCCGCGCAGAGGTCCGGCCGGGGCTCGGTGCTGCTGCTACTATGCGTGGGTTAGCTACCAATTTGAGTAGCTTATCCGCTTAGCCGGCCTTGGCGCGGGGTGAGGTGATGCGCCCAGGCTTGGTGCGGGGGTGGCACGATGTGGCCGTCATTCCGGCCAGGAGGACTCCACTATGCGTCGGTTGCTCATCATCGCCGCGATGGCCGCGATTCCCGCGGTCGCCCTGGCCGGGTGCGGGGGCTCGGGCGCGAGTTCGGGCTCGTCCAGCCAGAAGCAGGGCACCACGTCCCCGTCCGGAGGCGTCATCACCCCGGCCGGGGCCAAGCAGGTGCTCGCCCAGTTCACGTCGACCAACAACCAGGCCAACAAGCTGCGCCAGGCCAGCGTGCTGGCGACCTACGAGGGCGGCTCCAGCTACCAGATCGACGCCGCGAGCTACCGGCAATCGCTGATCCTCGACAAGAAGAACAAGGACTACGCCCCGGTCGCCTACCCCGATCCGGTCGTCTACGTGCCGCGCCAGACGAGCTACCCGGCCTGGTTCGCGGTCCGCACGCTCACGCAGGGGCCGAAGACCACCGCCTCGCCGTACACGTACCTGCTCTTCACCAGGGCGTCGGCCGGCGCGAAGTGGATCCAGGTCCTCGAGCCGAGCACCTCGGGCCTGCCGAAGGGGACCCTGCCGACGGTGGCGACCGACGCGGCCGGCTACGTGACACAGGTCAGCCCGGCGGACGCGACCGGACTGCGGCTGGCACCCTCGGCTCTCCCGGCCAAGCAGGTCACCTATCTCGACGTGGGCAACATCCCGACCAAGCCGCTGCGCCCCGGGCTGCCCACGCCCAAGCGGCCCAAGGTGGTCACGTTCGCCAACGGCAACACCGGCCTCGCCGACCTGCACGACAAGGCGTTCTGGCACTCTCACTTCCCTCCGGGATCGACCCAGCTTGACGAGCACCAGGTGACTCCCAGCCCGATCTATGCCCTGCGCACGACCGACGGCGGTGTGCTGGTCTTCTACAACCTGACGGCCGGCCTGACGCTGGGCGCGCCGAACGCGGTGCCGTTCACGATCACGATCGATGGCATATTCGACGGCAAGGACTCGATGAACTCGGCGCAGGTCAACTACGACGATCAGTTCGTGGTCTACGAGGCCGCCGGCGCGTCGGCCGCGCCCACGGTGATCGCGAACTACTCGGGCGCGGTGTCGGGCGAGTGCGACGGCGGCCCCTGCAAGTCGTAGGCCGCCGGCGACCGAGCCAGGCCCGGGCCGTCAGGTCCGTCAGGCGAGCCAGGCCCGGGGCCGTCAGGCGAGCGCGCCCGGGCCGCGTTTGACCATCTGGTCGGAGATGATCGCACGCTGGACCTCGCTGGTGCCCTCCCAGATCCGCTCCACCCGCAGTTCCCTGAAGAACCGCTCGGCCACGTTCTCGCGCATGTAACCGCGGCCGCCGAACACCTGGACGGCCCGGTCGGCGACCCGGCCCGCCATCTCGGAGGCGTACAGCTTGGCCATGGAGCACTGGGCGTGCTGCACCTTGACGTCGGCCCCGGCGTCCACCGCGCGCGCGGTCTCGTAGGTCAGCGACCGGGCCGCGAACAACTCGGTGAGGCTGTCGGCGAGCATCGCCTGGATCTGGCCGAGTTCGCTGATCGGCCGGCCCTGGACCCGCCGCGCCCGGGCGAACGCGGTCATCTCGGCGATCAGTCGCCCGGCCGCGCCCAGGCAGCGCGCGGCGACCATCAGCCGCTCGAACCGGAACCACTCGTAGGCGAACGTCATCCCGTCGCCCTCGGCGCCGACCAGGTGCGAGGCGGGCACCCAGACGTCGGTGAACGCGACGATCGGGTGATGGTGGCCGATCGTGTGCGAGTACGCGGGCGTGCGGGCGACCGTAACGCCGGGACTGGGCAGGTCGACCAGGAACATCGCGTGCTCGCCCGCGTGGTGCCCGCCCTCCAGCTTGCCCTGGAAGAACGCGAAATCGGCGGTGTTGTACGAGGTCACGTGCCACTTCTCGCCGTTCAGCAGGTAACCGGTCCCGTCGCGGCGGGCGGTGGCCTCGATCGCGTCCACGTCCGACCCGGCGCCCTCCTCGGTGATCGCGTAGCACTCCTCGCGCTCGCCGTTGATCGCGGGCACCACGAACCGCTCCAGTTGGTACGGCGTGGCCACCGCGGGCAGCCAGGACGGGGGCGTGGAGGCCGACCAGGCCAGCGCGTTGGTCACCCGGCCGACCTGTTCCTGGATCAGGACCTGCTGCAGCGAGGTGCGGCCCCCGCCGCCGAGTTCGCGCGGCATGTTCGCCGCGGCCAGGCCGAGGTCCCTGGCCCGCTCCGCGTGGGCGGCCGTCACGTCCTTGGGCAGTTCGCCGTCGTTCAGCTCCGCGGTCACCTCGAACGGGATCAGTTCGTCGGCGAACGCCCGGGCGCGCGCCTGGATCTGCAGGTCCTCGTCGGTCAGCCCGTACATCCCCAGGCTCCCTCGCTCCTAGCCGGCGCCCAACCTTGACTGAACGTTCAGTCTAGGCAAGAATCGGGGCCGTGCCAATGCTTCCAGCCCAGGCAGATGCGGTGGTCGTCGGCGGCGGGACGGTCGGCGGCTGGTGCGCTTACTTTCTGCGCCAGGCCGGCCTGGACCGGGTCGTGCTGGTGGAGAAGCGGACGCTCGGCCAGGGCGCGAGCAGCCGCGCCGCCGGCGTCGTGCGCACCCAGGGCGGCACCTCGTGGGCGGTCCAACTCGGCGAGTGGTCGCGCCGGTTCTACCTCAGCCAGCACGAGCGGCTCGGCATCGACTCGGGTTTCACCCCGCAGGGCTATCTGCTGCCGTGCTTCACCGAGGAGGACGTGGCCACGGCCCGGGACCGGATGGCGATGCAGAACGCGCTCGGCATCTCGGTCCGCTGGCTGGAGCCCGGTGAGGTCGACCGGCTCAACCCCACGCTGGCCCCGGGGATCACCCGCGGCGGCACGTTCTGCGCCGAGGACGGCTACCTCACCCCGCCCCGCAACGTGACCGCCTACGCCGTGGCGCTCGCGGCCAGCGGGGTCACGGTCAGCGAGCACACGGCCTTCACCGGGCTGACCACGCGAGGCGGCCAGGTCACCGGCGTCGAGACCAGCCAGGGCCCGGTGGCCAGCCCGCTCGTGGTGCTCACCGGCGGGCCCGAGCTAGCCGAGGTCGGCCGGGTGGCCGGGATCAACATCCCGGCGGGCGGGGTGCGGCACCAGGTGGCGGTGACCGAGCCGCACCCGGACCTGGACCCGTCCCGGCTGCCGATGGTCTTCGACCTGGCCGCCGGCCTGTACTGGCGCCCCGAGGAGAAAGGGCTGCTGTTCGGCATGAGCAACCCCGCCGAGCCGCCCGGCCCCGCCGCCCGCGTGGACCAGGAGTACCTGGCCCGGATGCGCGAGCGCCTGGCGGAACTGGTCCCTGTCACCCGCGGGCTCGGCCTGCGCCGCGTATGGGCGGCCACCATCGACTACACGCCCGATCACCTGCCGATCATCGGCCCCGCTATCCGCAACAGCGAGATTCTTAACGCGGCGACCGTGGCCAGTGCCGGGGGCGCCGGGATGATGTGGGGTCCTGGCGTGGCCCGCGCCGCCGCCGACGTCGCGCTGACCGGCCGCTGCGACGTGGTGGACACCGAACCGCTGGGGCTTGACCGGTTCGACGAGCAGGGCCGCAGCCGCCTGGCCACCGACCCGATCGCGCTGCCGTTCCCGGCCCAGGCCCCGCGGGCTGCCGCGCAGGCCCCGCCCGCCCCGCCCGCCCCGCCCGCGATTTCCTGAGAGAGGACCACGCCGATGACCGACTCCGCGCCGCAGACGCCGTTCCTGGCTTCGGCCGCGACCGCCGCGCTCGAGGACTGGGGCCCGCTGGAGGAGGCGACAGGCGAGCCCATGCAGACCTCGGGGCTGACCCTGTGGCAGGACGGCGACCAGGAGACCGGGGTCTGGGAGTGCACCCCGGGCCCGTCCTACTGGAAGCTGGAGACCAACGAGTTCGTGCACATCGTGTCCGGCCGGATGACGGTGACGCCGGACGGCGGCGAGCCGCAGGACATCGGGCCCGGCGACACGGCCGTCTTCCCGCTCGGCTGGGCCGGCACCTGGCAGATCCACGAGACGATCCGCAAGGTCTACGTGATCTTCTAAGCGCTTTGACGTGCTGTGCTAGGGGTGCGCTAGCACGTTGTGCCCGTCCTTAAGGCCGGTACCGGCCCGGTACTGACAGAGTGTGGCCGGACAGGTCGGCCGATGCGAGGACGGGCAATGACGCCACGATGGAGCCTGCGCGGGACCGGGGGAGCCCGCCGGGCGGTGCTGGGGGTCGCGGCGGTGGCCATCGCCGCGGCCGTGACGATCACACTGGCCTGGCCGGGGCGGCCCGCGGCGCCGGAGCGGCCGGTTTCGCACGTCGCCGCGGCGCCGGGAGCAGCCAGAACGGGACGGTCCGGGCCGGTCTCGGCCGACGCCGCGGGGGCGGCGCGGCCGCCTGACGCGCCGGCCGCGACATCCGCCGGCCGGGCGTCTGCCGCCGCACCGGACGCGGCGGCGCCCGACGCGGGCATCACGTTCCCGCTGCACACCAGCGGCGCGTCGATCGTGGACGCCGCGGGCCATTCGGTGAAGCTGCGCATGGTCAACTGGTACGGGGCCGAGTCGCCCGACTACGTCGTGGGCGGCCTGAAGTACCAGCCGGTCGGCACCATCATCAACGAGATCGCGTCGATGGGCTTCAACGGCGTCCGGCTGCCGTGGTCGAACCAGATGTGGCAGTCCAACCCGATCGTGTCCGGCAACCTGGTCACGGCCAACCCGCAGTTCACCGGCGAGCACGCCCGCGCCATTTTCGAGCAGGTCGTGCAGGATCTCGCGAGCGCCGGGCTGATGGTGATCCTGGATGACCACAACAGCAACGCCGAGTGGTGCTGCTCGACCAGCGACGGGAACAGCCTCTGGTACAACTCCGCGTACCCGCAGTCGGCGTGGCTCACCGACTGGAAGGCGATGGCCACCCAGTTCAAGGCGATCCCGCAGGTGATCGGCGTCGACCTGCGCAACGAGCCGCGCGGGTCCGCGACCTGGGGCGGCAGTTCAGCGACGGACTGGCACGCGGCCGCGCAACTCGGCGGCGACGCGGTGCAGGGCGCCGACCGCAACCTGCTGGTCTTCGTCGAGGGCATCAACTACGCCACCAGCCTGGCGGGCGTGAGCAAGCTTCCCGTCAAGCTGACCGTGGCCAGCCACGTCGTGTACGAGGCGCACGACTACGGCTTCGACACCAAGGTCACCGGCTACGACAACTGGGTGTCCAAGATCCAGTCCGCCTGGGGCTACCTGGCCGGCAAGGACCCGCTGTGGGTCGGCGAGTTCGGCACCTGCAACACCTCGGAAACATGTGTTTCGAGCGGTAGCTCCGCTGACAACGGGCTGTGGTTCAGCGCGATCACCCGGTACATGCGCTACCACAACGTGAACTGGTCGTACTGGGCGGTCAACGGCACCAAGTCGGACGGAAAGCCCGGGCAGGGCCTGACCTACGGTCAGACCGAGACCTACGGGGTGATGAACCCGAAGTGGGACGCGGCCTCCCGGGCGTCGCTGCTGACCGCCCTGCAGGGGATTCAGCCCGCCTGCGCGTCGGGTCCGCTGGCCAGCGGGACCTACTACATCAAGAACCTGCACAGCGGCGACGTCATCGACATCCCGCAGCACAAGACGGCGCAGGGCACCGACCTGGACCAGTGGCCCAAGAACGGCGGCACCAACCAGCAGTGGAAGGTGGGCAGCCTGGGCTGCGGGCTGTACTCGATCAAGTCCGTTCAGGACGGGGAGTCGGTCGACATCAGCGGCCAGTCGGCCAGCGGCGGCGCCAAGGTCGACCAGTACGGCTACTGGGGCGGCGGGAACCAGGAGTTCGTCATCACCAAGGACGCGGCCGGCTACGACGTGATCACCAACCTGAACAGCATGGACACCGTCGAGGTGCCCGGCCTGTCCACCAAGGCGGGAACCCTGCTCGACCAGCGGCCGGCCAACGGCGGCGCCAACCAGGAGTGGACGTTCAGCCCCGCCTGACCGCGGACGAGTCGTGCGGCGCGGGGACGTCCGCGGCGGGTTAGCGGAGGTTAGCGGGGCAGCGCGAGCACGTCCGCCGCGGTCGCGCCGTGCGGACCGCAGATGAGCGGGTTCACGTCGAGGGCCGCGAGCCCGTCACCGAGTTCGCAGGCGAGGTCGGACAGCCCGGTGATCGCGCGGACCACCGCGCCGAGGTCGGCCGGCGGCGCGCCCCTGACCCCGGCCAGCAGCCGGCCGACCCGCAGCCCGGCGAGCAGTTCGCGGGCCGTCGCCTCGTCGACCGGCGGCAGGGCCACCGCGCGGTCCGCGAGCAGTTCGACCAGCACACCGCCCGCGCCGACCACGATCAGCGGGCCGAGATCCGGGTCGCGGGCGACGCCCAGGGCCAGTTCGGTCCCGGCTGGCACGCTCTGGCAGACCAGCACCCGCGGGCCCAGCCGGGCCGCGAGGTCGCGGTAGGCCGCGGCGAGCGCGGCCGGGTCGCGCAGGCCGAGGACCACGCCGCCGACGTCGGACTTGTGGCTGATGGCGGGCTCGGCCGTCTTGAGGACCACCGGGTAGCCGATCGCGCCGGCCGCCGCGAGGGCGCCCGGCTCGTCGTACGCGTCGTGCGCCGCGGCCGTGGCGATCCCGTACTCGCGCAGCAGCGCCAGCAGGTCCGGGCCGCTGGTTATGCCCGCCGCCAGCAGCGCGGCCCCCCGGTCGGCCCGGTCCTTCCGGCCGCCCCCCTCGGCCCGGTCGGCCGGGGTCAGGCCGGCCGAGGCGAGCCCGGCGGTCCTGGCGAGCCCGGCGGCATCGGCGAGCCCCGCGGCGCTGGCGGGGCGGGTGGAGTCGACGGGGTGGGCGGGGTGGACGGGGTGGGTGGTGTGGACGGGGTGGGTGGCGTGGGCGAGCAGAGCCCGCAGCGCGACCAGGCCCGAGCGCAGCCCCTCCAGCACCGGTATCCCGTGCTGGCGAAGCTGGGTCGCGACCTGCGGGTCCACGGCGCTCGGCACGTTGCCCAGCACGACCAGGGGCTTGGTGGTCTGGGCCGCCGCGTCCAGCACGGACAGCCGGTAGGACTCGTCCCCGTCCAGTTCGGTGACCAGGTCGACGGCGAGCGCGACCGCGGCCACGGCCGGGTCGCGGGCCAGGGCGACCAGCGCCCCGGTGAACAGCCCGCGCGTGTCGGCGCCGGTGCCCCACACGTCGAGCGGGTTGGCGGGTACCAGCCCGGGATCGAGGATCTCGGCCAGCCGGGCCTTGGTCGGCTCGCCGATCGCGGCGAACGGCACGCCGACGTCGTCGGCCAGGTCGGCCGCGTGCGCCCGTTCCAGCCCCGAGTCGTGCACGGTTGCTATCCCCCGCCCGCCGTCCCCGCCCCGCCCGCCGCCAGCCCCGCTCCGCCCGCCGCCACCCCCGCCAGGGGCGCGGCGGCCGATCGCGAACAGTTCCAGCGTGTCCGCGAACTCGGCGAGGTCGGTCACGCGGTGCACGCCGTAGGCGCGCGCCAGCGCTTCCCAGCCGCCGTCGGCCGCGGCCAGCGCCCCGGAGTGGGCGGCCACCATCGTCCGCCCGCGCTGCGACCGGCCCACGGTGAGCAGGACGACCGGCACGTCGCGTTCGGCGGCGCGGGCGAGGACCTCGCGGAGCCGGCCGGGTTCTCTCATCGCCTCCAGCACGAGGGCCAGGACCCTCGTCTCCGGCAGGCCGAGGGCGTAGTCCAGGTAGGCCGGCGCGGTGGTGACCAGTTCCTGGCCCGAGGAGACCGCGAGCGTGTATCCGATCGCGCGGCGGGTCCGCAGCATGGCCGAGAATACTGACCCGGAGTGGGTGACCAGGGCGACCGGGCCCGCGGGCAGCGGGTCGGGCTCGGTGTAGCCGATCGCGCGCAGCCCGCGGGCCACGTTCACGAACCCCATGCACCCCGCGCCGCACAGCGCCATCCCGGCCGGCCGCGCGATCGCGGCCAGCCGCCGGCGCAGCGTCCCGGCCGCGGATGTACCGTCGGGCGGCCCGTCACCCGCTGTGCCGACGGGCGGCCCGTCACCCTGCTTCCGGTCCGGCGGCGAGCCCACGGCGTTGCCGAAGATGACGGCGGAGCGGTCGCCGCGCGCGGCGGCCAGCGCAAGCTGCTGTTCCAGGGCCTCGTCGGGCACGCCCAGCAGGACCAGGTCCACCGGGTCCGGCAGGTCGGCCAGCGAGGGCACGCACCGCTGCCCGGCGATCTCGCCGTGCCTCGGGTTGACCAGGAACGTCTCGGGCCGCGACGGGCTCTTGGCCACCTCCTCGACCATCCGCTGCCCGAACGAACCCGGTCTGCGTGACGCGCCGACGACGGCCACGCTGCGTGCCTCGAGCATCGCCGCCAGCGCCGGACGGGCGGGCGGGGGTGCCAGGCGGGCCGGGGCGCCGCGTTCAGGCTTATGGTCTTGGACCGTCATGAGCGGCGGGTGATGCGGCGGAGTTGCCCGGTCCGCCGCGCCGCCTTCTTGTCCGCGATCGCGGCGCGGGCCGCCTGCCAGCCGGGGATGCCGCAGACGCCGCCGCCCCCGTGCGTGGCCGAACTGCCGTAGTACAGGCCGGCCAGCGGCGTGCGGTAGTCGGCGTAGCCGGGCGCTGGCCGCATGTGGAAAAGCTGCTCCAGGGACAGCTCGCCGTGGAAGATGTTGCCGCCGACCAGGCCGTACTCCTGTTCCATCGCATAGGGGCCGACGATGTCGCGGTGCAGGATCGAGGCCTTGAAGTTCGGCGCGAGCTCGTTGTAGCAGTCGATCATGCGGTCCGCGTACGCCTCGAGTTCTTCCGGTTGCGGCTCGGTGCTCCAGTCCTCCGGGACCCACTGGGTGAACAGCGACATGATGTGGTTGCCCTCGGGGCACAGGGTCTTGTCGAACGTGGTGGGGATCACGCCGTCGCTGAACGGGCGCGCGGCAGGCCGCCCCTCGCGGGCGTCTTGGAACGCGCGCTCGATGTAGTCCATGGTCGGCGCCATCTCCACCGAGCCGGTGTGGTGCTCCTGCAGGTTCGAGCCGGGGTCGGCGGTGAAGTCGGGCAGTTCGGCCAGGGCCAGGTTGATCTTGACCACGCCGCTGCGGGTCTTCCAGTTCCGGATGTCGGCGACGAAATCGGTCGGCAGGTCGTTCTCGCCGATGTGCTCGAGGAAGGCCGTGCGGGGATGCAGCGTGGACACCAGGACCCGGGCGCGGATCTCCTCGCCGCTGTCCAGTACCACGCCCGCGGCCCGGTCGCCCTCGACGATGACGCGGGCCACCCGTGCGCCGGTGCGGATCTCGGCCCCGTGGCTGCGGGCGGCGCGCTCGATCGCGGACGAGACCGCGCCCATGCCGCCCTCCTGGAACCCCCAGTTGCCGAGGTGTCCGTCGCCGACGTCGCCGATCGAGTGGTGCGCCATCACGTAGGCGGTGCCCGGCGCGTAGGGGCCGGCCCAGGTGCCGATCACGCCGTTGACCGCGAGCGCGCCCTTGACCTGCGGCGACTCGAACCAGTCGTCGAGCAGGTCGGCGATGCTCATCGCCATGAGCCTGGTCACGTCCGCGATCGTGCGCACGTCAAGGCCGCGGTGCCGCCAGGCCAGCCGCAGCGTCTCGGCCAGGTCGTGCGGCTTGCGGGACCCGATCGCGGGCGGCACCGTGAGCAGCAGGGGGCCGAGCACCTCGGCCAGGCCGGCCAGCCAGGCGTCCCAGCGGGGCATGGCGTCCGCGTCCTTCTTGGACCACTTCGACACCTCGGCGTGGTTGCGCTCGGCGTCGTCGGCGTACAGCTTTATCGATCCGCCTTCGGGAAATGCCTGGTAATACGGGCCCATCGGGTAAACCTTGTAGCCATGGCGGGCAAGCTCAAGGTCGTTGATGATCGTCGGCGGCATCAGGCTCATCACGTAGGACAGCCGCGTGACGCTGAAGTCGGGCGCGTCCGGCCAGGGTGCCTCGGTGGTCGCCGCGCCGCCGGTCTTGTGCCTGCCCTCGAGCACGACCGTCCTGGCGCCGGACCGGGCCAGGTACGCGCCGGCGACCAGGCCGTTGTGCCCTCCGCCCACCACGATCGCGTCGTATGTTGCCGGCATGACTCCGCCTTCCGCCAGTGGCGTGACCGTGGCCGGGTGCCGTCCGGTCACAGTGCGCCGCCCGGCGTCAGGGCGCCGGGCGACGGCCAATTACATCATTGACTGAATGTTCAGTCTAGAAACCTGCTAACGTGATAACAAGAGGCCAGGAGGATGTCGGGGATGTCTCGATGACAGATACGGCTGAGGCCGCCGGGGTGCTGGGCACCGCTGACCAGCGCCGCGAGCAGATGTTGCGTGCCGCGCTCGAGGTCATCGCCGAGCGCGGTTACGCCGACACCAGGATCGCGGACGTGGCCGAGCGGACCGGGATCAGCCCGGCGCTGGTCATTTACTACTTCAAGACCAAGGATCAGCTGCTCACCGAGGCCATCCGGTACCTGGAGAACGTCTGGTACGCCGACGGCCAGCGCCGGATGGCCGAGTTGCCTACCGACGCGGCGCGGATCGAAGAGATCGTGGCCATGAGCTGCCTGCCCGAGGCCGACGCCGAGCCGCGCAGTTCGTGGACACTCTGGCTGGACTTCTGGGCGCTGGCCGCGCGCAACCCCGGCGTGGGCGCGCTGCGGCGCAAGGACGACGAGCGCTGGCGGGAGCTGATCAGCTCGCTGGTGGTCTCGGGCCAGAAGACGGGCGAGTTCCGGGAGGTGGACCCGGACAGCTTCGCGATCCTGCTCTCCGCGCTGCTGGACGGGCTGGCCGTCCAGATCGCCCTCGACGACCCCGTGGTCGGCTCGGAGCGGGCGTTCGAGGTGTGCATGCGGTTCATAGCTGATCAGCTTGGATTCACCTGGGACGGTAGCCGGGGGCGACGGGGCGGAAGATCATCGGGCTAGGAGGGATCGCCAGAAGGGCAGGTGGCCGGCATGGCCGGTGGGCGGATTGACCTGATTTCGCTGACCAAGCGGTTCACGGAGGTCGCGGTCGACTCGATCGACCTGGCCATCGCCAGCGGCGAGTTCTTCTCGCTGCTCGGGCCTTCGGGCTGCGGAAAGACCACCACGCTGCGGCTCATCGCGGGCTTCGAGCAGCCGACCGCGGGCCAGATCCTGCTCGACGGCGTGGACGTGTCCGGGACCCCGCCGCACAGGCGCAACGTCAACACGGTGTTCCAGAGCTACGCGCTGTTCCCGTTCCTCACGGTCTTCGACAACGTGGCGTTCGGGCTGCGCAACCGGCGGGTGGACAAGACCGCAGCGGCCCGCCGGGTGAACGACGCCCTGGACCTGGTCAAGCTCGGCTCGTTCGCCAAGCGCCGCCCCGGCCAGCTATCCGGCGGCCAGCAGCAGCGGGTGGCCCTGGCCCGGGCCCTGGTGCTGCAGCCCTCGGTGCTGCTGCTGGACGAGCCACTCGGCGCGCTCGACGCCAAGCTGCGCCGCTCGCTCAAGGTGGAGCTGAAGGCGCTGCAGGAGCAGGTCGGCATCACCTTCCTGTACGTCACGCACGACCAGGAGGAAGCGCTGACCATGTCCGACCGGATGGCGGTGATGCGCGATGGCAAGATCGTGCAGATCGGCCGTCCGCACGAGGTCTACGAGGAGCCCGCCGACACCTACGTGGCGGACTTCCTGGGCGTGTCCAACCTGATGGAGGTGGACATCGTCGGGCGCGGCCCCGGCGCCAACTGCACCGTCGCGCTGGGGGAGTCCCGGCTGGACGTGGAGCACGGCGGGACCGACGCGCCCGACCGCGCCCACGCCGTGATCAGGCCGGAACGGGTCCGGGTCGAGGAGTTCGGCTCCGAGGGGCCCAACCGGGTCCCGGCCATGGTCGAGCGGCTGGTCTACCTGGGGTCGTCCACCCAGGTCATCCTGCGCCTCGCGCCCGGGACGGAACTGCAGGCCCTGCTGCAGAACGACGGCGACTCCGGGCCGCTGGCCAAGCTCGGCCAGGGCACCCCGGTGCACGCCTACCTGGCCCCCGACGCGCTGCGGGTGCTGGGCGGTGGCGACGTGGCCGGCCCGGGCGACGCGCCGCTGGCTGATCTGTCGGCCACGGCCGGCGCTGACGGCGGGCTGAAGGTCAGCTGAACACTCGGCAAGCGGCGGGCGTCTAGCGCCTGCCGCCTGCCGCCCGTCGACCGGCGCGGATTCGGTCGCTAGCGTCGGTGATATGCCCGGACGCCTGTGCCGGGCGAGCGCATCGAGGCCCGGCTGGACGCGATCGAGCGGCCGTCGGCCCCGGGCGAGGCCGCGCTGACCACCGCGTGCTGCGGCTGGGCTCGTGCTGGCCGGCACGCTGGTCGGGGTGGCCATCGCTCTGCCGGCCCGAAAGCGTCCTGGTCGGCGCTATGGCCGCACCTGAGGCACTACGACTGACCCCGTCGCCGCGTTAAGGGCGGTCGCGGGCGGGTGGAAGCCGAGTGCGCGGAATCGGGGCCCGCGCGCGGAGGTGCCGTGCTAACCCCCGCCGGTCAGCGTGCTCAGGGCTTCCTTGGCGTCACCGCGTTCGCCGCGGGTCATCAGCCGGTAGCCGATGAAGCCCAGGACCGCGATGATGAACGACAGCACGAGCATGATCGTGCCGAGGGCGTTCAGCGCGGGGCCGCCGTTGCCGCCGTGCTGCTGGGAGTAGATGTAGACCGACATCGGGGTGTTCCCCGCGTTCGACGACAGCAGGTCAACGATCACGAAGTCGTCGATGACGCCGGAGAAGACCAGCACCGCACTGGCGAAGATGGCCGGGCTGAGCAGCGGCAGCATGACCCGGCGCATGGTCTGCCACTGGGTCGCGCCGAGGTCGGCGGCCGCTTCCTCGAACTGCCGGCCGATCGTGACCAGCCGGGCCTGCACGATGATGGCCGGCCAGGAGACGTTCCAGGTGACCAGGCCCAGGGTCTCCGCGAGCGTGCCCAGATGCACGAAGCTGAACAGCACGGTGAAGACGAAGAACATCGCCACGCCGAAGATCAGCTCGGGCACGACGAACGACACCAGCATGATGAAGTTGAACGTGCCCGGGGTGGATCCGCGCCAGCGGTTGATGCCCAGCGCGAAGGCGACGCCGAGCGGTACCGCGATCAGCGTGGTGTAGACCGACAGCCGCAGCGTCTGGACGACCGCGGCGTGCAGCGCCGGGTTGTGCAGCACCGAGTTCACCGGGTCGGTGAAGTACCAGCGCCAGGAGAAGCCCTGCCAGGCGGCCTGGGACTTGCCGTTGTTGAAGGAGAACAGGACCGCGAGCGCGATCGGCACGAGAGACCAGATCAGGTAGAGCCAGGTGAAGCTCTCCAGCAGCCACGGGTGCCGCCAGGGGTTGCGCCACGGCGGTGTCCGTCGGGTGCGCCCGGTCGCGCTGGCCCCGGCCGTCGCCGCGTCCGCCGGCCCTGGCGCCGCTGTCGGGCCGGCCGCGTTCATGCCGCCTCCCGGGACGACCGGTTGGTCGCGATCACGTAGTAGATCATCGGCAACAACAGGATCAGCAGGAGCAGGAGCGACAGCACCGCGCCCTGGCCCTGCAGGCCCGGCGTGCCGAGCTGGCCCTCGATCAGGTTGCCGATCATCGAGGTGTTCGGCGCGCCCGAGAGCAACTGGTTGGTGAAGTAGTCGCCGAGCATCGGCAGCACGGTGATCAGCATGCCGGTCATGATCGGCTGCCGGGAGAGCGGCAGCGTGACGCGCAGGAAGGTCCGTGCCCGCCCGAGCCCGAGGTCCCGGCCGGCCTCGATCAGCGACGGGTCGATCCGGTCCAGTCCCGCGTAGAGGACCAGGATCAGATACGGGATGTAGCCGTAGACCAGGCCGAGGACGACCGTGAGGCCCTTGCCGCCCAGCCAGTCGATGGGCTGCGAGATCAGGCCGATCCCGGACAGGGCCCGGTTCACGTAGCCGTTGGTCTGCAGCAGGTCGATCCAGGCCAGCATCCGCATCATGTAGCTGATCCAGAACGGGGCGATCAGCAGGAGCAGGAACAGCCCCTTGCGCCGCCCGGCGAAACGGGCCACGAAGTAGGCCGCCGGGTAGCCGAGCACGAGGCAGAGCAGCGAGGCCACCAGCACGTACACGATCGTCCGCAGCGCGATCGGGGCCGCGAACGCGGTGCCGCCGATCAGGTCGTGGTACACGTTGATGACGTTGGACGAACTCCAGTGCAGCGGGTTGTACTGCGCTATCGGCGCCTCGGTCAGGCGGTTGAGCTGTCCCTCGGCGATCGCGAGCACGGCGTAGAACGGCACGATGAACAGCAGCGCCAGCCACAGGATCCCGGGGGCGGCGAGCAGCACCCAGAACAGCCGGGCGGGCTGGGCCGCGCGCCCCTGGCCGGGTCGGCGTTCGGGGCGGGTGATCGAGGTCGGGGGCGGGGCTATGTGCATGTCAGATCCCGTTGCTCGCGACGAGCCAGGCCTGCTGCCAGAGCGCGTCGGTGTCCACCGGTAGCTGCAGTTCGCCGATGCCGCGCCGGAAGTAGGACGGGAGCACGACGGTGGACATCAGGCTCTTGGGCAGGATCTGCTCCTTGACCAGAAGCTGCGGCGTGACCGCGTTCAGCGGCTGCATGTAGCCGTTGAAGCTGATGTTCTCCAGCACGTTGCTGGTTTCCATGAAGTAGTTGAGGAACTGGTGGGCGAGCACGGGATTCGTCGCCGACCGCAGGACCGTGAGCGTGTCGTTCGCCACCGGGCCCTTGCCGTCGGTGGGGAACCAGTAGCCGACCACGTCTACCGGCGTGCCCTTGGGCATGTAGGACGCGGCCGCGGCCATGTCGCCCGACCAGGCGTGGTGGATCCAGATCTGGCCGTCCGGGACCTCGGTGTAGTCGTTGTTGTCGATATGCACGTTGACCAGGCTGGACAGGTCCTGCAGCGACTGCCGGGCGAGCGAGATCTGGTGGTAGTCGGTCGTGTTCAGGTTGAAGATCCCGTTCTTCATCAGCCCGAGGCTGATGCCCTCGCGGTAGTCATCCAGGATCGCGACCTTGCCCTTGTACTTGGATTGCCAGGGCATGGCCCACGGGTTCTTCATCGTGTACGGGTTCTCGTGCACGTAGTCCTTCCGCCACGAGATGCCCGTCGTGTAGATCGTGTACGGCACGGTGTACTTCCAGCCCCGGTCGTAGAAGGGGTTCTGGAAGTCCGGCCAGGTCTGGGCGATGTTCGGCAGGTAGCTGTGGTTGAGCGGCTGGATCAGCTTCGACTCGATGAGCTGGCCCAGGACGTCCACGGTGACGCCCATGAAGACGTCGAAGCTCAGCCCGCTGCGCAGCTTGGCCAGGGCCTCATCCATGGTGTTGAACGTGGTCACCTGCGCCTTGCAGTTGTACTTCTTGGCGAAGCTGTTCACGCACGCCTGGTTGACGTAGGCGACCCAGTTGAAGATCTGCAGGGTGGCGTCCCGCTCGGGGGCCAGGCCGCTGGCGATCGGCTCGTTTCCCTTGAAGACGGGCCAGGCCACCGGATTATTGGGCCGCGGCAGCGGCACGATGACGTTGCCCGCCAGGTCCGACGCGCAGCCGGTCAGCAAGGGGCCGGTCCCGGCGGCCAGCAGCCCGGCGGCCGCGCCGCCGCGCAGGAAGCTGCGCCGGGTGGGCCAGCCGCGCGGCGTGCTGCCGTCGGCCGGCCAGCCCTCTCGGGGGTGCATGCCACCTCCAGTATTTTGCAGGAGGGGCCCTGACTGAACATTCGGTCAAGGCGCGGTGCTATCGCTTAGAACTACTACCGTCAGCGACCGGGCGCAAGACCTTCGGCGTCAAACGGCTCATATTAAGTCCGCATCTCAGGCCCGCAGCGCGGCGGCGAACGCGGCGAAGTTCTCGGTGAACCGGTCGATATCCGCCTCGTCGTGCTGCACCGAGATCAGCCACTGCTCGCTCTTGCCCCAGGGGGGCAGGAAGACCCCGCCGTTGTGCTGGAACAGCCAGTGCGCCTGGCTGAACCGGTCGTCGAGGCCGAGGAAGCCACGGAAGTCGCGGACCGGGTCGGCACCGAACACCACGCAGCCCTTGGCCCCGGCCGACACCACGTGCGCGGGCAGGCCGTACCGGGCGATCTCCCGCTCGATGGCGGCCACGGCCCGCTGTCGCAGGACCTCGATCCGCTCGTAGGCGGCAGGCGTGACGACCTCGCAGAGCATGGCCCGGGCGGCGGCCATGGCCAGGGGGTTGCCGTTGAACGTCCCGACCATCTCGTAGTCGCCGCTGGCCACGTGCCCCATGGCGTCCTGCGTGCCGCCGATGGCGGCCACGGAGACGCCGCCCCCGATGGCCTTGGCCAGGCAGACGATGTCCGGCGTGACCCCGGTCAGGGCGGTCGCGCCGCCGGGGCCGGCGGTCAGCCCGGTCTTGACCTCGTCGAAGGTCAGCAGCGCGCCGCGGGCGTGCAGCAGTTCCTTCAGGCCGGCCAGGTACCCGGGCTCGGGCTTGATGATGCCGGCGTTCATCATGATCGGCTCGACGATCATGCCGGCGACCTGGCCGGGGTTCTCGTCCAGCAGCCGGGCGACGCCCTCGAGGTCGTTGAAGCCGACGATCAGGGTGAGGTCCATGATCGCCTGCGGGATGCCCGTGCTCGACGGGACCTGGGCCGGCTTGTGTGCGGGCCCGACCTCCTCGGCCTCGGGGCAGACCGACACCTGGACCGAGTCGTGATGGCCGTGGTAGCAGCCCTCGACCTTAATGATCAGGTCGCGGCCGGTGATCGCGCGCATCAGGTGGACCGCGTCCATCGTGGCCTCGGTGCCGGAGTTGGCGAACCGCCACAGCGGCAGCCCGAAGCGGCGGGTCAGTTCCTCGGCGACCAGGACCGAGGCCGGCGTCGGCTGGGCGAAGTGCGTGCCCAGCGCCACCTGGCCGCGGATCGCCTCGACGATCGCCGGGTGGCCGTGCCCGGCCAGGGAGGCTCCGTACCCGCCGTGCAGGTCGACGTACTCGTTGCCGTCCACGTCGTAGACCTTGGAGCCCTTGCCGTGGCTGAGCCAGACCGGCTGCGGGCTGGTGATCTGCCAGCTTGAGGTGACCCCGCCGGCCAGCACGCGATCGGCCCGGCCGGCCAGGCGCCGGGACTCGCCCTGGCGGCGGCAGAAGATCTCCTCCTGCTCGGCGATGATCTTGTCGAGACCGGCAGGGACAGGCGACGGGGCAGGCGACGGGGCGGGGACAGGCGACGGGGCGGGGACAGATGGGCGGGCGGGGACAGATGACGGGCTTGGGACGGCCGGCTCGGCCATTGCGCGCTCCTCACGCGATTGACTGAATGTTCAGTCTAAGCCCGAGCGGCAGACCGCGGCAAGGCTGCGGGGGCGGGCCGGGTGGCCAGGGACCAGGAGCGCGCCAAACTGCGGGCTGGGCTGGCCGGGGGACGAGCGCGCCTCGCGTGGCGGGGTGGCCTGCTGGTGATCGACAGCCAGCCAGGACCCCGGCCCGGCCCGGCCTCGCCCTGCTGGTGCGCGGCCTGTCCGAGGACGGTTCCGAGATAGACCGAATCACCCTCACGCCGCGATCGCGTCCCCCTCCCGGGCAAACTCATCGCGGCGCGGCCTCATCGCGGACGGCGGCCCGGCGCCGGGCCGACCAGGCCAGCAGCATGGCGGCCGCGGCCCGCCAGCCGAGCAGGAACAGGCCGAGGAAGACCAGGGCCACGCCGATGAACGCGGGGGCGGTGCCCTGGCCGGCCACGACCCGCAGCAGCATCCCGGCCGCGACCGCGCCGAGCCACGCGCCCAGGCCGCCGGGCACGATCGCGGCCGGGTGCCGCCAGGCGCGGGTGGCCAGCAGGCCGGCCCCGAGCCCGGCCAGGAACGGCCATGCCGTGCTGGCCAGGCCGGCCAGGGACTCGCCGTCGCGATGGCTGGCCCGGCCGATCGCGACGAACACGATCACGCAGCACACGTCGAGGGCCAGTCCGGCGGCGAACGGAACCCGGGCCTGGCGCATGCGGCCCAGACTAGGCCCTGGCTAACGATCTTGGTTCATGTGCCGCTTCGGGGCGGTCGGGCCCCGGGCGGGGTTGCGGCGCGGACGCGGGCGGGTGGGGGTGGCGACGGGAGTTCGTCGGTAGCGATTGATGCATTTCCGACCGTTTTGTCGGATAATGACGGTGATAACCCCGCGACAGTAAGGCGCTGACAGTGAACGGTTCCGGATCCCTCCTTCGTGCGCGCCTCCCGCGGCGGATCGTGGCCGCCGGCGCCGTCGTGGCCGCGGCCGCCGCGCTGGCCTTAACGGCGGCCTCGTCACCGGCCCCGGCCCGGGCCGCGGCCGTGGTGACGGACGCGTCGAGGTCCGCGGCCGCGGGCGCTGCGGCGGCCCCGGCTAGGCCCGCGGTCCCGGCCGCCTCCGCTGCGGCCCCGGACGCCGGGATCACGTTCCCGCTGCACACCAGCGGGGCGTCGATCGTGGACGCCAAGGGCAAGGCGGTGCGGCTGAACTTCGTGAACTGGTACGGGGCGGAGTCGCCCGACTTCGTGGTCGGCGGCCTGGAGTATCAGCCGATCTCCTCGATCATCAACGAGATCGTCTCGATGGGCTTCAACGGGATCCGGCTGCCGTGGTCGAACCAGATGTGGGAGACCGACCCGGCGGTCCCGGCGAGCCTGGTGGCCGCCAACCCGCAGTTCGCCGGGGAGGACTCGCGGACGGTCGTCGAGCAGGTGGTTCAGGATCTCGCGAACGCCGGGCTGATGGTGATCCTGGACAACCACAACAGCGACGCCGAGTGGTGCTGCTCGGCCACGGACGGGAACACGCTCTGGTACACTCCCACTACCCGCAGACGGCGTGGGTCTCGGACTGGAAGTCGGTCACCGCTCAGTTCGACAGCATCCCGCAGGTGATCGGGGTGGACCTGCGCAACGAGCCGCGCGCGACGGCGACCTGGGGCGGCAGTTCCGCCACGAACTGGCAGGGCGCGGCGGAACTCGGCGGCGACGCCGTGCAGAGCGTCGACCCCAACATGCTGATCTTCGTCGAGGGCGTGAACTACGCGCTCGACCTGTCCGGCGTGAACAGCCTGCCGGTGACGCTGACCGACGCCAGCCACCTCGTCTACGAGGCGCACGACTACGGGTTCGACCACACCGGCGTGGCCAGTTACGACGCCTGGGTGGCGCAGATCCAGCCGGACTGGGGCTACCTGGTCGGCAAGGACCCGCTGTGGATCGGCGAGTTCGGCACCTGCAACACCACGGAAACATGTGTTTCGAGCGGTAGCTCCGCTGATCTCGGGCTCTGGTTCAGCGCGATCACGCGCTACATGCGGTACCACAACCTGAACTGGTCCTACTGGGCGATCAACGGGACCGAGTCCGACGGGCTGCCCGGCCAGGGCCGGACCTACGGCACGACCGAGACCTACGGGGTGCTGAACCCGGCCTGGACCGGGGCCGCGCTGCCCTCGCTGCTGGCCGCGCTGCAGGGCGCCGAGGGGTCCTGCCCGGCCGCCTCGCTGGCCAACGGGACCTACTACATCGCGAACGCGGGCAGCAAGGACGTGATCGACGTTCCCGGCTTCAACTCGGCCAACGGCACCGACCTGGAGCAGTGGCCGCGCAGCGGCGGGGCCAACCAGCAGTGGACGGCCACCAGCCTGGGCTGCGGGCTCTACTCGATCATCTCGCCGTGGGACAGCAGTTCGATCGACGTGTCCGGCCAGTCCACCAGCGCGGGGGCGGCCATCGACGAGTGGAGCTACTGGGGCGGCGGGAACCAGCAGTTCGTGCTGCAGGAGAACGCCAGCGGCGACTACACGGTCGCCAGCATCAACAGCATGGACCCGGTCGAGGTGCCTGGCTCGTCGACGACCGCCGGGGCGCTGCTCGAGCAGGGCGCGCCGAACGGGGGCAGCAGCCAGGAGTGGATCTTCACCAAGACCTGACCAAGCCGGCGCCGGCGGCCCGGTGCCCCGCGACCGGGCCGGCGGCCCGGTCCCCCGCGACCGGCCAGTATGCTGCGGGCACATGCGTCGGCTGCTGATCGTGCACCACACGTCCTCGCCCGCCATGCAGGCCATGTTCGAGGCGGTCGTGGCCGGGGCGGGCCACGAGGACATCGAGGGCGTCGAGGTCGTGATCCGGCCGGCGCTCAGCGCCGCCGCGACCGACGTGCTGGACGCCGACGGCTACCTGCTCGGCACGCCCGCGAACATCGGGTACATGTCCGGCGCGCTGAAGCACTTCTTCGACGGCATGTACTACCCGTGCCTGGAAGCCACCCGGCGGCGGCCCTACGCGCTGTACGTGCACGGGGCCAGCGACACCGGCGGCGCGGTCCGGGCGGTGGAGTCCATCACCACCGGCCTGGCCTGGCGCCGCGCCCGCCCGCCGGTCTCGGTGACCGGGCCGCCGCAGGCCGCCGACCTGGACGCGTGCCGGGAACTCGGCGCTACCGTCGCCGCGGAGTTGGCCGCGTGATCGTCACCGTTACGCTGAACCCGGCGCTGCAGGTCGGCTACGAGGCCTCCGGCCGGGTCGGCCTGGGCCAGGCGAACGCGGTCCGCCGGGTCAGCTACCGGACCGGCGGCCGGGGCCTGGCCGTGGCCCGGGTCCTGCACACGTTCGGCCACGACGTGGTGGCGGCCGGACTGGCCGGCGGCGCCTCGGGCGAGGTTATCCGGGCCGAACTGGCCCGGGCCGGGGTGGCGACGCAGTTCACCTGGATCGGCGGGGAGTCCCGGCGGGTGCTCGAGGTGACCGACGGGGACACAGGCGCGGTTACCACCTTCCGCGAGCCGGCTCCCTACATCACCACCGAGGAACTGGGACGGCTCGCCGCCGACTACCGCGCGCTGATGGCCGACGCCACCGCCGCGGTGCTGTGCGGCAGCCTCCCGGACGGACTGCCGGCCGAGACGTACGGATCGCTGGCCAGTTACGCGGCCGAGGCCGGCGTGCCGGTCGTGCTGGACGCGGGCGGCAGCGTCCTGTGGCATGGCGCGCTACGCCGCCCCGCCCTGGTCATCCCCGAGGACGGCGACGCGGGAGCGCTGCTGGAGAGCGGGGCCAGGGCCGTCGCGATCCTGTCCGATACCGCGGTCAAGGCGTTCACGCCCGCGGGGCAGTGGAGCGCCGCGCTGGTCGGCCCGCGGCCGGCGCCCGCGGCCCGCGACGCGCTGGTCGCGGGCTTCGTTCCCGGCATCGCGCTGAAGTGGTCCTGGCCGGACACGCTCGCGCACGCGGTGGCGCTGGCCGCGTCCTGCGACGCCTCGGGAGTCGTCGACCTGGAGGCCTACGAACGGCTGCTTCCTCAGGTCACTGTCAGCCAACATGCAACATAGTTGCCCCGGTTTCCTTCTCGCGGCGTTTCGTAGTGAACATCCCGAGTTGCCGTTAGGCTAAGCGCCGTGAGCCATACCGGCGGAGAACTCGAGCGTCGTCGCCCGGAGAGCCTGCCTGTCCCTTATCCGCATGGCGAGCGCGCGCCGCAGAGAACGGCCGAGATTGCCGGCTCGCTCGAGGTGGCCGAGGTCGTTGACTGGCCGCAGTTCGCGTCCTGGGCCCGCGGCCGCGGCGTTATCCTGACCGGCCTCATTCTCATTGTCGTGCAATTGATCTGGAAATCGCTCTTCCTCGCGCATTTCTTTTTCCGGCAGGACGATTTTCACGTATTCGAGCTCGCGATCGGGCACGGATTCACCTGGAATTACCTGACCTTTGTCGGGGCTGGCCACATGATTCCCGGCGTGTACGCGATCGCCTGGCTCCTGGTCCGGACCTCGCTCTACAACTGGCCGCTCGCGTCCGCGGTCACCGTGATCATGCTGGCCGCCGCGGACCTGGCCGCGCTGCGCCTGCTGCGGACGCTGTTCGGCGGCAGGCCCGCGATCCTGATTCCGCTGGTGCTCTTCCTGATCAGCCCGATCACCATGCCGGACACCGGATGGTGGTCCTCGGCGGTGGAGTCGCTGCCGCTGCAGATCGCCATTTTCACCGCGCTGAACGCGCAGGTGCACTACGCCAGGACCCGCCGCCTGCGCCACGCGTTCGCCGCCGCGGCCTGGCTGCTATTCGGGCTGGTATTTTTCGAGAAGGCGGTAATCCTGCCGCTGCTGCTGCTGGGAATCACGTCAGCATTCCTCGTTGAGGGGTCCTGGCTGCGCTCACTGCACCGCAGCCTGGTCTGGTACTGGCCGGCCTGGCTGATGCAGGTCGTGGTCGTGGGCGGATACGTCGCGGTGCTGCGCGTCGCGCTGCGGACCTCGTCCGTGCAGCCGGGAATCCCGGGTACCTCCGCCGGAATCTGGTCGTTCATCAGCGAGATGGTCAAGGACACGTTCGTGCCCGGCGCGATCGGCGGGCCCTGGCAGTGGTTCCCTTCCGGCGACGCCGAATACGCGTACTCCGCGCCGCCCGTGGCGCTGGACTGGCTGGCCCTGATCGTGGCCGTGGCCGTGGTGGCCGGGAGCATCTGGTCACGCCGCTACGCGTGGCGGGCCTGGGCCATCCTGGCGGCCTGGCTGGCCGCGGCCGACATCGCCCCGGTCATGCTCGGCCGGATCAGCGAACTGGGCCCGACCGTGCTCGGGCTCGAGACCCGCTACGTGGCCGACGCGGTTCCGGTCCTGGCCATCTGCGTGGGCCTGGCGTTCTTCCCGGTGGCCGGGAACCGGGAGTACATCGCCCGGCGCCAGGCGCCCGTGAGCCAGGGCCAGCCGGGCCGGATGGCGGCGGCCGCGGCCCTCGGCGCGTTCGTGATCGGCTCGGTCTGGTCGGTTCAGGCCTACCAGAACGTCACCACGAGCGAGCCCGACCAGATCTTCATCGCCAACGCCCGGGTCGCGGTCCAGCAGGCGCCGAACGGGACCGTGGTGGCCGACGAGTCCGTGCCGCCCGCGCTCATGCTGGGCATCTTCGGGGCGGAGTCCGACGCGTCCCGGGTGGTCGGGCCCCTGGAGGACGCCGCGGCCAGGGCCAGCATCCACTGGACCGCCGGGCAGCCCAGCGGGACGATCGACCACCTGATGGTGTTCGGCAACGACGGCCGGCTGCACCAGGCCGCCGTGTTCGGCCAGAGCAGCGTCGCGATGAGCGGCGCGCGGCAGTGCCAGGCGCAGACCGGCGACCGGGCCGTGGTGCGCTTCAACAAGCCGTCGAGCCCGAACACCCAGGTGCTGCACCTGGCCTACCTCGCACCGTCGTCGATGGGCGGCGCGAGCCTGACCGTCACCTACCGCGGTGTCACCCGCCGGCTGGTCCTGCAGTCCGGCCTGCACAGCGGCTATATCCCGGTCCAGGGCAGCGCGAGCAGCGTCACCGTGTCCGGTCCCGGCCTGAGCGGGGTGTGCCTGGGCAGCTTCCAGGCGGGCATCGTCGTGCCTTCGGCCCAGGGGCCCGTGATCCCGTCCGCGTTCTAGGCATGGTGCCCGGGACCGCGGTGCCCTAGACCGGACCGCGTCCCTGGCTCGCGGCCTAGATCTCGGCCTAGATCGCGGCCGAGGTCCCGACCGCGTCGCCGCTGCGCGCCCGTTCTAGCAGGCGGGCGTGCTCGTCGTCGGCCACGGGTGCGGCCCGCTGGGCCAGCATCACCGGGATGTCGTTCTCGATCCGGTAACTGCGCCGCAGCCGCGGGTTGTAGAGCAGTGCCTCGTCGGCGAAGTACAGCAGCCCCCGCTTGTCGATGGGGCAGACCAGGATGTCAAGCAGCGTCTCGTCCAGGGCCACGAGCCTCTCCTCCCAATGCCATGTACACCTCGCCCGGCCGCGGCTCCCGCTGGCCTCCGCGAGGGGCCGCCGGGCGCCGCGGCGCCGCTGCGGCGGCCGCGGGGTCGGGCTGCCGCGACAGCAGCACCACCACCACACACGCCACGACGATGCCGACGAGGCGAAGTGCCAGGAGCACCGGGTCGGACGGAAGGCTTTCGTGGAACAGCCAGGTCCCGACGACCATGAAGTAGATGCTTCCCAGCACGTTGGAAACCGGAGCGACGATCGAAATCCGGCAGCGCTGCAGGGCCGTCTGGAACAGGAACAGGCCAGCGGCGGAGCAGGCTCCCATCACGTATAGATACGGCGATGACACTACCGCGATCAGGGCTCCGAAAACCCCGTGACTGTGCAGAAGCGCGCCAGACAGGGCCTTGATGGCCAAAGCGGCCACCCCGTAGAACAGCCCGGTGGCGATCCCGTAGGACACGCCGGTCACCGGCATCCGGTGCTTTCGCGAGCCCGCCTGCACCGCGGTGACCGCGATGGCCACGGCGACCAGGCAGGAGGGGAGGGCCACGGTGGCGATCCGCAGCGCGTCCACCTGATGACCCACCTCGGTCGTGCCGCTGGTCGACAGCGCGAGCAGGATGACCGACACGGCCATCACCGCGACGTACGCGTACTGGTTGCGGCTCAGGTGCTCGCGCAGGATCACCCGGGACAGGATGAGGATGATGGCCACGCCGCTGGCCATGATCGGCTGCACCACGGTGACCGGGGCGAGCATCAGCGACAGGGTCTGGAACCCCAGGCCGCATAGCATCAGCCCGAACCCGGTCATCCAGCGCGGCGAGGACAGCAGGCTCATCACCATGGAGACGGCCCGGCGCCCGCTGAGGGCCGGCAGCCGCCCGAGTGCCTGTTTCTCGACAATCAGTCCGGCGTTGTAGGCAGTGGTGGCGAGCAGGGCCACGCCCACGCCGGCTCCTGCGCCGCCGGTCACGACTGCCTCCCTGGGTTGGTGATGTCGCCGAGCGCGGCGGTGTAGGCATGGGCGAAGCGGACGGCCGCCGCGTAACTGAACAGGGCGCGCCGGTACCGGAAGCACAGGTGCAGCTTGCCGCCGGCGGTGACCACGCCCACCGAGAGCCCGCGCGGCATGTGGGCGGACGTGGAGAACCACATGTCGGTCGCGGCCAGGCCGGCGAACCGGGGCGGGTCGGCCACGATGCCGAGGTTGGACACCAGCGACGTGTCGCACACCAGCGGCCCGGCCGTGCGCAGGCCCAGGCGGAGCAGCCCGCGCTTGACCGCGACCGGGCACCACGCCGTGGCCAGCGCCCGGCTGACCGGGTCGACCTGCGGGCCGATGTGGTCCTTGGCCGCGCGGGTCTGCTCGGCCACGGACGCGACCAGCGCGCCGAGGTCCGGATCCTCGGCCGAGGCCATCGCGGTGACGGTGGTGAGCCGGGACAGGTTGCCGGTCGCGCCGTCCTGGTCGTCGCGCCGCGCGTTGACCGGCATCGTGATCCGGATCCGTCCCGCGGGCCGCCCGTGCCCGGCGTTCCACCGGCCGATGGCCGCGATCAGCGCCGCGATCAGCAGGTCGTTGACGGTGACACCAAACTGGCGCGCGGCCTGCCGGATGTCCGCGACATGCTGGCCCGGCTCTAGCACGAACCCGTAGCCGGCCCCGCCGCGCTCGGGGTCGTCCTGCCGGTCGGCGGCGATCCGGGCGGCCGGCTTGGGCAGCACGCTCAGCCCGACGCTGCGGGCCGGGTCGGCGCCAGAGACCTCTGGCGGTGCCACGGCACCCGGGAGCCGCGTTACGGCCAAAGGGGTTTCGGGTGCCGGTGCCTCGGGTGACCGTGCCTCGGGTGACGATGCTGCGGGGGGCGCCGGCTCGGGGGCGTCGGCGTAGTGGCCTGCGATGCTGCGCAGCAGTTCGAGGCAGGACAGGCCGTCGAGCGCCGCGTGATGCGCGCTGAGGATGACCCGGTCCTCGCCCGGCCCGGACGCGAGCAGGATGCGCAGCGGCGGAGAACTGTCCAGCGGCGGCGTGACCGACAGGAAACGCGCCCGCAGCCGTCCGAGTTCGGCCTCGTCCGACCAGGTCGCGGCGGACAGCGGATCGGCGTCGGGCTGTCCGGGCACCTCCCACGAGTACCCGCGCCGCCACCAGCCGCCGGCGGCCCGCCTGACCATCGCCCGCGGCTGGCCCGCGAGCGCCGCGCCGGCCGCCCGGGCCAGCCGCGACCGGTCCAGCCGGCCCGGCACCCGGATCTCGATGTGGACGGTGCACGGCTCGGCGCGCGCGTCGTAGTAGCAGCTCAGCTCGTCGGCCACGCCGAACGGCGTCCGCGCGGGCGGCCCTGGCTGGCTGACATCCTGAAAGATCATCCAGAACGCGGCGCCGGGGTCGGTCGCCGTCCGCGCCGCGGAAACCGTGGCCGCGCGCCGCGGGCTGCGCGTTGCGCGCATCATTCCCAGCCGCCGATCCGCAGGGGCAGCGGCCGCTCGGGTGGCGGCGGCTGCCGCGGCGGCAGCCGGTCCGGCGGCGTGCGCCTGGGCAGCAGCGGCGGCGGCAGGGCCGGAGGAAGCTGGGACCGGCCGCCGGGACCGGGCAGCGGCCGGGCGGGCCGCCAGTCCCGCCTGGTGTCCGCCCACGCCGAGCGGCCCTGCGGGTACAGCGCCGCTGCCAGCGCGATCAGCGCGCAGGCCTGGGCGGACGGCCCGAACGCACCCGTCCCGACCGCCGCGGGCGAGGAGGCCGACGCGGCGATCACCCCGGCCGCGACCATCGCGACCAGGCTGATCGCGGGCAGCCACCGCGGCCGCAGCACCGCGACCAGGGCCAGCAGCGGCACGGCCACCACGACCGGCCCGCCGATGGCCAGGATCAGGATGCCGACACCGAGCGGGCCCAGCCAGCGGGCCAGGTCGGCCGACCGGCTCGCGGCCCGGTGCCGGTTGCGTCGGCGGCGGCCGGCGGGCAGGTCCGTGATCGTCTCCTGGGCGTAGCGCTCGGGCTCGGGTTCCCGCGGCCCGCGCAGCCTTCGGCGCCGGACCCGGACGACGGTCAGCCCGATCACCGGCACGCAGAGCAGGGCCAGGATCTCGATCGGCTCCCACAGGGCCGCGATGCGCGTGCCCTGCAGCAGGAGGTTCGTGCCGATCACGAGCACGACGCAGAAGGCGAGCGGCAGCGCGTAGGACATCCACCGCCGCCAGCCGAGCGCGACCACGAGCAGGATGATGAGGGCCAGGACGGACAGGCCGAGGCCGACGTGATACCAGGTGGCCGGGGCGAACGCCATCGTGATTACCCCGCCGGACCCGGCCGGCACCACGAACGCCTGCTGCCAGCCGTCGAGCTGCACCGAGGCCAGCCGTTGCCCGTTCAGCGTGGCCTGCCACCCGTTGTTGGTGTTCTGGTGCACCTCGAGGTAGCTCTGCTGGCCGGGGCCGATCCGCACCGAGCGGCTGTCCGCCTGCCAGTTGAGCACGCGCACCGGGCGGGCGGGCGCGACGGCGCTGGCCGCGGTGGTGGCCGTGGTACCCGCCGTGGCCGGTGACGTCGTCTGCAGGGTCACGTCGGTGGTGGTGAACAGGCCCGGCGTGATGTAAAGGTGGTGCTGGCCGCTGTCGAGGACGACGGTCTGGCCCTTGGTGCACAGCTTGACCGTGACCGGCAATGTCCCGGTCAGGTCGCCGAGCGTCCCGCTGACCGCGGTCTTGTAGTTGCGCCCGTCCAGGGTGATGACCGGTCCCTTGCCGCAGGCCAGGTTGAACTTGGTGTCCGGCGCCGGCCCGGCCACATGCAGCTTGTTCAGGGCCGGGATGGAGATCCTGCTCAGGCCCAGCACCGGCTGACCGGTCGTGCCCGGCTGCGCGGCCGACGACCAGCCGGGGAAGCTGATCGTCAGCGCGTCGGTCCTGATCGGGGGGTTGACCGTGGCCACCCCGCCCAGGCCGATCGCGACCTGCCGGGATTTGCCGTCCGAGCCGGTGACCTTGATCTTCGGCGGCGCGGCCGCGAAGCCGAACGCGGGCTGGACCACGATCTTGGAGATCTTCCGCACGCCGTGCCAGCTCAGGCTGATGACCGGATTCGTGGTCCCCGATATCCACGGCGTCTTCGAGTTGTCGAAGAGGTTGTCCGGGCCGAAGACCGGCAGCGACCCCCAGGTCGAGTTGGCGCTGACCAGCAGGCCCTGCTTCTGCGAGGGCGTGATCTTGCCGAGCAGGGCGTCGAGATCGCCGCCCGGCTGGGCCACGGCCGACGCGGTCAGGCGCAGTTGCAGCGGCGTGGGCAGGGAGAAGATGCGCGCGAACGGGGTGGTCGCCGCGCGGTCGGACACGCCCGCCGGGGCCGGCCCGGGCTGCGAGAACGAGAACACCGCCGCCGAGGCCGACTCGCCCGCGCTGTCCTGCGCGGTCTTCAGGTAGCGCGTCACCCGCACGCCGGGTATCTGCACCTCCCTGATGCCCACGCCGGGGTCGCCCGGGATGATGTTGCTGGCCCCGGTGATCGTGATCCGCAGCCACTTCGTCGCGCCCGGCGCCGCCCGTAGTTGCTGCGCGCTGTTGCCCGGCGCGGTCGCCGTAGTGGCCTGGCCGGCCGCGGTGCTGACCTTAAGTTGGTTGGCGATCGCCCGGGTGAAGCTGTCGTCGAGTAGTTGCACGCCGATGTGGCCGGGCAGGTTCACAGTGCGGTTGAAGTTGATCTGGATCCACTGGCCGACGGGCGTAGTCGGGTTGCCCTCGGCCCAGGCGGTGTCGCTGTCCCCGTCAAACGCGTTCACCGGGTCGTACTGCGGTTCGTAGGTGAGCCAGGAGCCGTACGAGGACGCCGTGACGCTGGCCGCCCCGCCCAGTTCCGCCACCGTCTGGTGGCCGGCGGCCGCCACCGGCAGGATCTGGCGCGGCGGCTGGCCGCCCCCGCCGAGCGGGTCGTCGGCCGGGTTGTCCTCGTTCGCGGTGTAGGTGAACGAGGCGTTGGAGTTGATCAGCCCGAACGCGTTGTCCTGGCGTCGCTGCCCGTCGGTGACCGCCCACAGCGCCGGCTTCGCCGTCAGCTTGTCACCCGCGATCACGGCGGGCTTGCGGCCCAGGACGCCCTGGTCGTCGAGTTGCAGCAGGGAGTCGGGGCCGCCGTTGACGAGCACGGTGCTGCTGACCGGCAGCGCGGCCACCGGCGAGGACGGCCGCTGGGCCGCGCTGGCCGCCTCGAAGATCTCGACCGCCGGGTACTTCGGCAGGTAGGCCTGGACCTGGTGGATGGTGCCCGGGCTGGTCTGCGTGCCGCTGATCATCGGCCCGAACGAGGCGACCCGGGTGAACCCGGACAGGGTCAGCGTCTGGAGCACGACCCGCGGGGAGACGTAGCCGAGGTCCTGCGGGCTGAGGTCATTGCGCACCACGACGTCCTTGATGCCGGCCCGGGCCAGGTAGGCGGTCAGGCCCGGCACGTCCTGGCCGGATTCGAAGGCGCTCTCGGCGGTGTCGAGGAACACCTGCGACCCCGGCCCGCCGTAGGGGACCAGGGCACGCTCCACCCACGGCGAGCGGGCCAGCGGCTCCAGCGGGTCGTCGATCGGCTCGCCCCACAGGTAGAGCCCGTGGCTGTCGCCCGGGACGACCAGGGCCGTCTGGTTGGCTGAGTGGACGGCGAGGTAGTTCGCTGTCTGCGTCCAGTAGTTCGGCACCTGGCTGAACGAGCCGGGCTGCAGGATCTGGCCGGTCAGGTACGGCAGCGCGAGCCCGGCCAGGGTCAGCGCGACCGCGGGCGCCAGCACGATGTTGGTGGTCACGTGGCGCGAGCCCCGCGGCGCCGGGATGACCGTGTTCCTGGTGTGGGCGAGCACGTGCGCGATGCCCAGCACGAGCGCGAGCCCGATCACCGGTTCGAACTTGCTGACGTTGCGGAACGGGGCGAGCGTCCCGTCGAGCAGGGTGTCGACCATCGCGTGCGCGGGCCCGCCCAGCGGGCCGGGGTAGCCGACCAGCGCGACGAGCGCGGCGATGGCCACCGAGAGGCGCAGCCAGAGTTGCTCGGGCATGTCCCGGCGGGCCAGTCCGTAGAGCCCGGCGCCGGCCGCGACCGCGGCCGCGGCGATGGCGGCCGGGTTGGCCACCATCGTCCAGCCCGCCGACAGCCACGGCATGCCCAGGTTGAAGTAGGCCGTCCAGTTGCCGTCGCCGCGCAGGAACGCGTCGGTCGACATGGTCTTGGTCGTGGTGGCCGACTGCTCGACGTAGGGCAGGAAGTTGAACGAGTACTTGCCCTGGAGCAGCAGCGGCACGACCCACCACGCGGTGGCCGCGAACACCGCCACGCCCCACAGCAGGCTGGCCCGGATCCGCCGCAGCCCGCGGCTGTGGGTGAGGATGTAGAGGCCGGGCAGCAGCAGGACGCAGATCGTGACGACGGCGTTGACCCCGCCCATGAGCATGACGGCCACCCCGGAACGGGCGCACCCCACGAGCAGGGACCGCCGTCCGGGAGGGTTTGGGGGGGTCGCCCCCCCGGGGCGAGCACTGCCCTCCAGCATGGTGACCAGGGGGAGGATCGCCCAGGGCACGAGCAGCCCGGGCAGGGCGGCGGCCGACGTGGAGCCGATGACGATCGTGAACGTGGGCCACAGCACGAACGCGACGCCGGCCAGCAGCCGGGAGCCGTTCGAGCCGATCCGCAGCGCGGTGGTGAGTTTGGTGACGCCCCAGAAGCCGGCCGCGATCAGCGACGACAGCCACAGCCGTTCGATCACCCAGATCGGCAGCCGCAGAGCCTGGCCGATCAGGAAGAACGGGGCCATCGGGATCGCGTAGCCGATGTACTGGTCCTGCAGCGTCCCGAGCCATTCCCGGGGGTTCCACAGCGGCCACAGGCGCGCGAGAAAATCGGATGCGTCGATGTCGACGCCGAGCTTGGTATCGAAGATCATCCGGCCGGGAGCGTTGGCGGCGAGAATGATCAGGGCGACCAGCCAGATGAGCAAGACCCAGCGCCCGCTCGCCGCCGACCACGGAGGCGGCCGGCTGCCCTGCGGCCCGGCTTGGACATCCGGATCCTGTGGCGGTTCCGGGATGCCGCGCAGGTAACGGGCGACGGCGCCGGGGATGGCCGGCGCGGTCACTCGATGCGCCTCAGGATCAGCACGAGGTTCCAGGTCGCGATCTCGCGGAGCACGGGGATCCGCACGATCGCCTTGCACCAGCGCGGGTAGTAGCGCGGCAGCGCGTCGACGATCCTGACGTCCTGGCGCGACCTCATCAGCCGCAGCAACTCGCCCACGTGCACCGGGAACAGGGTGATGCCGAAGCGGTTCTTCGGCGCCCGGCCGTTGCGCTTGGTGTAGCGGCGCTCGGCGAACCGGAAGCCCAGGTAGTGCCAGGGCGCCATCTCGTGCCCGCCGTGCGGGGAGTACCAGTTCGTGAACGACAGGTAGATAAGGCCACCGGGCCTGGTGGCGCGCACCATCTCGTCGATCAGCCCGAGCGGGTCGCGGACGTGCTCGAGGACGTTGGACGACAGGCAGATGTCGGCCCCGCCGTCGCGCACCGGTAGCCAGTAGCCATCCGCGATCACGGCCCCGGACGGTGCCTCGCCGCGGCTGAGCATCTCGGCCGAGTCGGGCTCGAACAGGTAGCAGCGGGCGCCGCGGTCCCGCAGGGCATCGGTGAAGTGCCCGGGCCCGCCGCCGACGTCGACGACCGTGCGGCCGTTGAGGTTGCCGTAGTCCTCAAGCTGGCTCACGGTGTCCTCGGCCAGGCCAGCGTAAAAGCTCTCCGGGTCGGTCTGCTCCTTGCGGTAGAGGCGGAACAAGCGCACCGACCGGCTCAGGCCGCGGGAGCGGCGCCCGGGACGCGTCGCGCCCGGGTACGGCTCAGACTCGGCGGGAGCGTCAGATCGGCGAAGCGGCGGGGGCAGCAGGCTCATGGAGGTCCTCTGGATCGCGGCCTTTCCTGAGTCGCCTTGAGATGCGACTGGTTAGCGTCGCCCCTCGGGCGCCGTCAGCTAACTGATCCACGGCACGCCATAACCGGCCGCGAACCGCCACCAGCAACCTCCGGACCAACGATCGACGACTTGTCGAAATTACCAGAACATATGGGCCATTGTCCGGTAGACATTACCTGCGGGTAATGATAGCTCTGGGCGGGAGTGACAACCAGGGGTGGAGAGTGGTCGCGTGAGTCACGAGTCGCGAAGCCTGTCTGCGTACACGGCTACCGCGGCGCAGCCCAGCCCGCCCACGACCACCGACCCGCCGTTCGGGCCGGTGCCGCTGGTCCCGGCCGGTCCGCGGTCCGAGGACCGCACGCAGGCCGAGGTCGAAGGGCGCAAGCAGGCCGAGGTCGAGGGGCCGAAGCGGCCGCCGCGCCATATCCTGTTCGTCGCCTGGCGCGACCTGGCCAACCCCCGCGCCGGGGGCTCCGAGGTGCTCGTCGACCGGCTGGCCGACGGGATGATCGCCCGCGGTGACCGGGTCAGCCTGCTGTGCGGCGGTCCGGTCGCGCCGCGCCAGTACGAGGTCATCCGCAACGGCGGCAACTACACCCAGTTCCTGCGCGCGCCGCTGTCCTATCACCGGCGCCTGCACGACTGTGACCTGGTCGTCGAGGTCTGCAACGGGATGCCGTTCTTCGCCCCGCTGTGGACCCGCCGCCCCGTGCTCTGCCTGGTCAACCACGTCCACACCGAGTTGTGGGACGTCCGGTTGCCCCGCCCGCTCGCGTCGGTCGGGCGGTTCACCGAGAGCCGCGTGCTGCCCTGGGTCCAGCGCAACAACCTGTTCCTGACCATCTCCTCGTCGACCGCTGCGGCGCTGGCCGACCTCGGGGTGCGCGAGGACCGGATCCGGATGGTCTGCAACGGTGTGGAGCCGCCGCAGCCGCTGACCCCGCGCTCGCCCGAGCCGATGTTCCTGGCCCTCGGCCGGCTGACCGATTACAAGCGCATCGACCTGCTGCTGCGCTTGTGGGAGCGGGTGCGGCACGTGGTCGGCGGCCGGCTGGTGATCGCCGGCGACGGCCCGGAACGGGCCCGCATCGAGGCGCTGGCCGGGCCGGGCGTCTCGGTCCTCGGCAAGGTCACCGAGGAAGAAAAGCACCGGCTGCTCTGCTCGGCCTGGATGCTGCTGCACCCGGCCATGATTGAGGGCTGGGGCATCGTGATCGTCGAGGCCGCGATCCGCGGCACGCCCGGCATCGGGTTCGACGTGCCCGGCCTGCGCGACTCGGTGGTCGACGGCGAGACCGGCATCCTGGTCCGCAACGAGGGCCAGTTCGCCTCCGCGTGGGCGTCGCTCGCGCTGGACCACAGGACCCGCGAGAAGCTCGGCCGCGCCGCGCGCGAGCGCGCCCTGCGGCTGCACTGGTCGGCCGCGGTCGAGACCTTCGCCGCCGTCGCCGACGAGGCGATGGCCAGGGTCGGAGCCGGAGCCGGAGCCGGATCGGGAGGCGGATCGGGAGCCGGAGCCGACGAGGCGTCTTCGTGACCGGAACGCCCTCGGCGGCCGATGTGGCGTCGCCCGGCGGTGCGCCGTCCGCCGCTGATGCGACCCGTGAGGCGACCGTGGCGCCCGAGGCTGGTGCGGCGCCCGAGGCTGGTGTGCCCGGGGCGACGGTGCCCGAGGATGGCGTGGCCTCTGAGACTGGCGTGGTGGTCGAGGCTGGCGTGGTGGCTGAGGGCGGGGCGGCGCGCCCGGACCGGGCCAGCCCGCCGCCGCTGCGCGACTTCTACGAGAACCCCGAGGTCCCGCTCAGTTCCGGGCCGGACCGGGCGCACCGCATGGCCGGGATGCTCACCGGAGTCCTGCGCGACGTCCCCGCGCCCGCGGTCATCGTGGACGTCGGGTGTGGCGACGGCGCCGCGGCCGGCCTGGCCGCGCAGCGCAACCCGGGCCAGCACATGATCGGCCTCGACTGGTCGGTCAGCGCCCTGGCCCAGGCCCGGCGGCTCGGCCTGACCGTGGCCCGGGCCGGCGTCGACGCCGGCCTGCCCCTGGCCTCACAGACCGCCGACGTGGTCATCATGAGCGAGTTGATCGAGCACCTGGTCGACACCGACTCCGCGCTCGACGAGGCGTTCCGGGTGCTGAAGCCCGCAGGCTCGCTGCTGCTCTCCACGCCCAACCTGGCCGCCTGGTACAACCGCGGCCTGCTGGCGCTCGGCGTGCAGCCGATCTTCTCCGAGGTCAGCCTGCGCGGCGTCTACGGCCGGCCCGGCAGCGTGATCGCCGGCCACCTGCACATGTTCACCCGCCGCGCGCTGACGGGCCTGCTCGCCGCCCGCGGCTTCACCGACATCGCCGTGCGCGGGGCCCGCTACCACGACGTCCCCCGCCCGCTGCGCCCGGTCGACCGCGTCCTCTGCGCCTGGCCCTCGGCCGCCTCGATCCTCCTAGTCCAAGCCAAAAAGCCCTAACCCGGCCCGGTCGGGTCAGCCAGGCCCCCTCACGAGCCCCGCCCGTTCCAATGCCCCCGTCTGTCACAAGCAGGTCCACTGCTGTGGAGATCTAGCGGCAAATAGCGCACCTAACGCTCCACAGCAACGCGATCATGGTCTGCCATCGGGCAGGTCCGTTGTGCGGCTACTCTGCCGGGATGGACCAGTCCGACCCGGCCGCGCGGGGCACCCGCGCCGACCCGCCGGGCTCGGACGTGCGGCCGGCGCCGCGCAACGCGGCCACTCCGGCGGACGCGGACGCACCAGCCGAGGACCGGACGGGGTGGCGGGGGTGGCTGGACCGGCCCGCCGCGTGGCCGGCGCTGGCCGGGCTCGGGCTGGGGTTGCTCGCGCTCGGGCCGGGGCTCGGCCGCGGCTACCTGCTCAGCTACGACATGGTGTTCGTGCCCAGGATGCCGTTCTCGGCCGCGCTGATCGGGCTGACCGGCGGGCCGCCCCGCGCCGTGCCCAGCGACGCGGTGGTGGCGGCCGCGTCCCGGGCGATACCGGCCGACATCCTGCAGAAGCTCATCTTGCTGCTCATCTTCGTCCTGGCCTGCTCGGGCGCGGCCGCCCTGCTCGACAGCGGCTGGAGCGCGGCCAACCGGAGGGCCCGCCGGGCGGCGGGGGCGCCGCTGGCGGCCCGGCTGGCGGCCGGGGTGTTCTACGCCTGGAACCCGTACCTGGCCGAGCGGCTGCTGATCGGTCAGTGGGCGATGCTGCTGGGCTACGCCGCGCTGCCGTGGCTGATCAAGGTGCTGAGCACCGGCCCGGCGCGGATCCGGCCGGGGCGGCTGCTGATCGCGGCGATCCCGGCGGCCGTGGGCGGGTTCGCCGCCATGAGCGTGGCCGGGCTCGGCGCCGTGGTGGCCGCGCCGCTGCGCGGGACCAGGCCGGGGGAGCGCGGCCGGCGGCTCGCGGGCGTTCTGGTCGTCCTCGCCATACTGGGCCTGCCGTGGCTGATCCCGGCGTTCGGGGTTCCCGTTCACACCGATCCCCGCGGCGCCGAGGCGTTCGTGGCCCGCGCCGATACCGCGTTCGGGCGCCTGGGCAGTCTGGTCATGCTCTCGGGCATCTGGAACGCGCAGACGGTCCCGCGCGGGTACGGGGGCGGGGCGTCGGCGATCTGGCTGCTCGTGGTGATCGCCGCGCTTGGCGGCTACGTGGCGCTGGCCCGGACCCGGCGGGTGTCGCCCGGGCTGGGCGTCGCCGCCCTCGTCGGCTTGGTGATCGCGGCCGCCGGGGCGAGCGGGCCGGGCCAGGCGGTGCTGCGTGACCTGACGTCGGCCTGGGCGGGCTTCGCCGACCTGCGCGACGGCCAGCAGTACCTGGCGCCGCTCGCCCTGGCCGAGGCGGTCGGTCTGGGCGCCCTCGTCGCCTGGCTCCCCGCTGGCCTCGCCCGCGGTGTCTCGCGCGCCGAAACCGCCCCCGGCCCGGGCCCGGCGGGGACCCCAGCCGCCTCGCGGTCGGCGGGGAGTGGGGCGGTGGCGGCGCTCAGCGTGATGGCCGTGCTCGCGCCGGTTCTGCTGCTGCCCGGCCTGGCCTGGGGTGTGGCCGGGCGCTTGCGCCCGGTGGAGTACCCGGCCGACTGGCTGCGCGCGCGGCAGGTCATCGACTCCGGCCCGGCGCGGGGCAGCGTGCTGTTGCTGCCCTGGGCCGCCTACCGCCGCTTCCCGTGGAACGGGGGCGAGGCGGTGTACGACCCGTGGACCCGGTTCCTGAGCCGCGAGGTCATATCCAGCGACGCGCTGCAAATCGGCAACCTGGTCCTGAGCCAGGAAAGCCCCGACTCGATCCGGCTGAACCGCATCGTGACCAGGCCGGGCCCGCTGACGGGCGCGCTGCGCACGGCGGGCGTGCGCTATGTGGTCGTCGACGCCGGGCCGCTGCTGGCCGCGCCGCGGGCCGGTCTGGCCGCGGCGGCCAGGCTGCCCAGGGCCCAGGTCGTCATATCCGGGCCTGACCTGGTGGTCTTCCGCTTGTCACCGGAGGGTGGCGCAGACCGGTGAACTTTCGTTCTTACGATCAAGTGGTGGGAAAGTAACTATTGCCCATTCATATTGCTATTACCCTAGACACGTCACTACTCTTGGTCGGCGTGCTACCTGGTGTAGTGCATCCGCGTCTACATCCAGATGAGTTCAGGGCCAAGGAGGGTCGCGTTGTCACGTCTCGCACTGATCGTCGCATCGCTCGCGGTCGGAGTAGTGCTGGCGGTAGGGGCTGCATTCACGACCAGTGGTGTCATCACCGCCCCGCCGTCGCCGCCGAACAAGCAGCTCTACAACTACGGCCAGCCGTAGTAGTTCCCCGGGGCCCGACGGGCCCCGGGTGTCCTGGGGGGAAACGTTATATCTGTGCGTCCTGATGGCTATGACGCCGAAGCCGCCAGCCAGTGATCTGGCCCGACTCCGTACGAGCTTTGGCTCAAGGCCACAGGGCCTGGCGAACCATCCCGGGAGGGATCGATGCGTCGTGTGATCGGGCTGACCCTCACCGGGCTAGGAGCCTTCTTCCTCGCGCTCGCGCTGTTGCTGCGTTTCTACCTGCCTGGCCAGGTGATCAAATTCCCGTTGAACGAGTACGTGGTGTCGACGCTGACTGGCCATAACGCCAGCTACTTCAGCCAGAAGCAGGTCACCGAGATCCCCGACGTCAACGTCAAGGCCACGAGCACGGTCGAAGGGGACGTGACCGCGGGATCGTCCTCGACCGCCGTGTGGGATGACTTCACCGCCATCCAGGACACGACGAACAACGCCGCCATTCAGTACAACTCCCAGCGGTCCGCCTTTGACCGGCACACCGGCCTGCTGGTGAACTGCTGCGGCGCCTACGTCAACAACAACCCGAACGTCCACCAGACCGGCCAGGGCTACGTGTGGCCGATCGGGACGCAGAAGAAGACGTACCAGGTGTTCGACGCCACGCTGCTCAAGCAGGAGCCGTTCACGTACCAGGGAACGACGACGGTCCAGGGCATGACCGCCTATAAGTTCGTCGAGCACATCAACAACCAGCAGTTCTCCTCGCAGACGCTGCCCGGGCAACTGGTCGGCTTCGCCAACCAGCCCTCGGTCACGCTGCCCGAGTTCATCACCGAGACCAAGACCTACCTGGTGGACCCGCAGACCGGTTCCCCGCTGCACGTGGCCGAGAGCGAGACGCTCTCGCTCGAGGACATCACCGGCGCGACCAAGCTGGTCCTGTTCAAGGGGAACCTCAGCGAGAACCCGGCCAGTGTCACGGCCGCGGTCAACAACGCGAACGCGAATCACCTGAAGATCGACTTCGTGGAGGACATCGGCCCGCTGGTCTGCGTGCTCCTGGGCCTGGTCGTGCTCATCATCGGAATTACGCTGACCGTAAGCCAGCGCGACTACGACGACGAGGAGTACGAGTACGAGAGCGACGAGCCCGTCGGCTATACGGCCTGAACTCCGCGGCACGGCACGGCGCTGGAGAACCTGGGAGGTTAACCGGTGGGGTCGCTAGGTTTCTGGGCGCTTGCTCAGCAGAGCCCGGACTGGGTCGCCGTGGTCGAGGCGGACGGTCAGGAGCACCGGGCGGGTGAGTTGCTGGCCCGGGTGAATCAGATCACCCACGGCCTGCGCGCGCTCGGCCTGAAGCCGGGGGACGGCATCGCGTCGGTGCTGCCCAACGGCGCGGCCGCGGTGGAGATCTACCTGGCCGCGCTGCAGGCCGGCTGGTACCTGACCCCGGTCAACTGGCACTTCACCGCACCCGAAATCGCCTACATCCTGCGCGACTGCGAGGCGAAGGCGCTGTTCGTGCACGAGCGGTTCGCCGCGGTCGGCACGGCCGCCGCCGACGAGGCCGGCATCCCGGCGGCGGGGCGGTTCGCCTTCGGCGACGTGCCGGGCTGCACGCCGGTCGCCGCCCTGCGCGAGGGCCAGCCGGCCACCGCGCCACCGGATCGCACCGCGGGCACCACCATGCACTACACCTCCGGGACCACGGGCCGGCCGAAGGGCGTGCGGCGCGCCCTGTCCGGGCTGGATCCGGACACATCGGCGGAACTGTCCACCGCGCTGCTGCAGTTCTTCGGGATCACCGCCGGCCCGCCCAACGTGCACCTGATCACGTCCCCGAACTACCACACCGCGGTCACCGTGTTCGGCGGCAGCGCCCTGCACATGGGGCACACCCTGGTCGCCATGGACGCCTGGGACGCCGAGCAGGCCCTGGCCTTCGTCGAGCGGTACGGGGTCACGAACACGCACATGGTGCCCACGCACTTCAAGCGCATGCTGTCGCTGCCCGAACCGGTCCGGCGGCGGTACGGCCTCTCGTCGATGAGATGGATGATCCACGCCGCGGCCCCGTGCCCGGTCGGGATCAAGCGGGAGATGCTGGACTGGTGGGGGCCGTGCGTGTACGAGTACTACGCGGCCACCGAGGGCGGCGGCACGATCGCCACGCCCGACGCCTGGCTCAGCCACCCCGGCACAGTCGGCACCCCGTGGCCGATCAGCGAGATCCTGGTCGCCGACGACGACGGCAACGCCTCTCCGGCGGGCACGCCCGGCACGGTGTACATGAAGATGGGGATCTCCGAGTTCGCCTACAAGGGCGACCCGGAGAAGACCGCGGCGAACCGCCTGCGGGACTACTTCACCGTGGGCGACATCGGCTACCTGGACGACGAGGGCTACCTGTTCCTGTGCGACAGGAAGTCCGACATGATCATCTCGGGCGGCGCGAACATCTACCCGGCCGAGATCGAGGCCGAGATCATCATGCACCCCAAGGTCGCCGACGTGGCGGTGTTCGGGATCCCGGACGAGGACTGGGGCGAGCAGATCAAGGCCGTGGTGCAGCCAGCGGCGGGCGTGACTCCCGGCGATGACCTCGCGGCCGAGATCCTGGCCTCGCTCGACGGCCGGCTGGCCCTGATGAAGTGGCCCAGGAGCATCGACTTCGCCGCCGAACTGCCCCGCGATCCCAGCGGCAAGCTGCTCAAGCGCCGCCTGCGCGCCCCGTACTGGGAAGGCCACGGCAGCCCGATTTAAGAGCCGTAACGCGGCGACCCCGGCCGGTCGCCGACCCCTCGGTGCTCAGGTGTCCTCACCCCGCCTCCCCGCGGCGGCCTTCCGCGCGGATCTTGCCGCGGACCCGGTCGGCGTCCGGGTGCTGCAGATCATCGAAGATCGCCAGGGCCTCCCGGAACGCGTCTTGGGCGGCCGCCAGGTGGCCGGCGGCCTGATGGGTATCGCCCAGGTGGATCAGCACCTCGGCACGATTAGGCTGATGACCGAGTTCCCCGAGCAGGCTGAGGGCTTCCCGCTGGCAGGCAATCGCGTCGGCGTAGTGGCCGAGGTGGTGGTGAGAGTAGCCGATGCTGTCCAGGGTGGCGGCCTCACCGTGGCGGTTGCCGAGTTCGCGGTACAGGTCAAGGGCCTGCTGGCAGTGAGTGAGGGCCAGCTCGTGATGGCCG
>DATAVV010000245.1:0-12560 GCA_036267555.1 Streptosporangiaceae bacterium
TGGAAAAGCGCCGGGTCAGGCGGGGGTGCGGGTGGCGGTGACCGCCACGGTGCTGTGGGACATCGTGAAACTGCCGCCCATCGCGTCGATGGCGGCTCCGACGGCGTCCAGGATCTGCGCCAGTGTGTCCGGCGGGAGCCCGGTCATTGAACCCTGGGTCGGCACCAGGTCCAGGTATGCGTCCCGGGTGAAGAACTGATCCCAGTCGACCTGCCACTGCTGCGGGGCGCCGAACCCGCCGGCCTCCCGCATCCCGGCGGCGGCCTTGTCGATCATCTGCTGATACGGGTTATGGCCCGAGGCCGGCGGCGCCTGGGTCTGCACCCCGCGCGGGATCTTGACCGGCGGGTCGGGCACCACGCGGTGGTAGGACTCGGCCAGGGCCTGCGAGACCTCGGGCGGGGCCTGGAACGTGTGCCAGAACAGCGACAACTGGCCACCGGGCCGCAGCACCCGGGCCGCCTTGGCCGCTCCCGCGACCGGTTCCACCCAGTGCCACGCTTGCGCGGCGACGACCGCGTCGAACTCCCGGCCGGCCGGATCCCAGGTTTCGATGGTCGCCTCCTCGACCTCGACCCCGGTGCGCCGCGCGAAGTCGGCCATCCGCGCGTCCGGTTCGACGCCGAGCACGGTGCAGCCTTCCGCCTGGAACTGCCGCGCCGCGATGCCGGTGCCGCAGCCGACGTCGAGCATCCGGGGACCGGGACTGGCGGCGACGATCCGCTCGATCAGGGCCTCGGGATAGCGGGGCCGGGCGCGGTCGTAGCGCCCGGGGTTCGTGCCGAACGACTCCGCCACTTCACGAATTTGATGTGACTCACGAGGCCCTGGTTCGGAAGGAGGCGCCTGTCCCGGCGGTAGAATGGTCATGCGCCCACTTTAAGTGGGCAGGCGCCCACTCCGCAACGGATTCGTCATCCAGAGCGGGTCGCGGCGTCGCCTGGCGCGCGCTTCGGGAGGGGGCGCCAGGCGATGCGGGGCAGGAGGGGCTCGGCCAGGCGCTCGGTCAGCGCGCTGCGGTAGACGCCGACGCCGTAGGCCGCCTCGTCGGCCAGGTAGGCGAGCGTGAACCGGACCGGGTCCAGCGCCGGGCGGCTACGCAGCCAGGCGGCGGCCGGCGGGCCGGCCAGCAGGGAGGCCAGCGCGAGCCGCCGGCCCAGGCGGGTCCGGCGGCTGCGACCAGGCCCGCCAGTCCCGCCGGACCCACCAGGCCCGTCGGACCCACCAGCGCCGCCGGACCCGCCGGGCCAGACCAGGCCGGCCGCGACGGCGGGCAGGGCGAACTGGATGCTCCACCGGCCGGCGCCGAGCCAGGTCTGGCGCACCGAGTCGGCCATCGGGCGCACGACACCGCGGGCGGGCACGTCCCAGTCCCGCAGCAGCCGGACGAGTTGGCCCAGGCCGGCGCCGTAGGCGGCCGCCGCGGCCGCGGGACGGCGGGCCAGCAGCGCGGCCACGGCGGCGGCCGGCCACGCCTGCAGGATCAGCGGCGGCACCTGGCCGGGGTGCCGGCGGGCCAGCGGCGCCGCCGAACTCCCGTACCGGAACCGGCGGGCCAGCACCGCGCCCCAGCGGTGCGGCTCAAAGTGGCGGACCTGCGCGGCCGGATCGTAGCGGACCCGCCAGCCCGCCTCGACCATCCGCCAGACCAGGTCGACGTCCTCGCCGTAACGCAGCGACGGGTCGAACCCGCCGCCGAGCGCGTCGGCGCGCACCAGCAGCGCGGCCGTCGGCACGTAGGACATCCGGGTCAGCGGTGCGACCCGCGCCTGCGCCGGGCCGAGGTCGATTGGGGCCCGGGCGGCCAGGTAGCGGCCGGCCGCGCCGGGGCCGGTGACCGGCCGGACCCGCGGCGCCACGGCGCCGATCATCGGGTCGGCGAAGTGCGCGGCAAGCTGGCTGATCCACTCCGGGCCCGCCTCGCAGTCGCTGTCCAGGAACGCGATCAGCGGAGTGGACGCCAGCGCCAGCCCGTCGTTGCGGGCCGGGCCCGGCCCGCCGCAGACCGGGCGCGACACCAGCCGGGCACCGTGCCGGGCGCACGCGAGGGCCGTCGCGGCGGGGTCGGCCGAGCCGTCGTCGACCACGATCACCGGGTAGCGCGTCCCGAGCGCGGCCAGGCACCGGTCCAGCCCGGCGGGCCGGTCCCGGACCGGGATCACCACCGTCACGTCAGCAGGCCCGGTCGCGGCGGGCGGGCGCGGGTGAGCCAGCCCGGTGTCGGTGAGCCGCCGCGCCAGCCGGCCGCCGGCCAGCGACGCGACCGGTCCCGCCCGCAGTTCGCCCAGGGCCCGCCGCCCGGCCGCGTTCAGCCGCAACAGCCGGGCCGGCGAGCCGCCGAACAGCACGTCAGATCCGACGAACACGGTCCCGGGATCGAACGCGACGCCAAACCCGGCCGGCAGCGGGACGGTCGCGGGCGGCTCGCGCCTCATAGAGCCAGGCCGCCGTCGACGGGGATCACGGCGCCGGTGATGCCGCTGCTCCCCTCCCCCGCCAGCCAGGTCAGGGCCGCGGCGACCTCGCCGGGGCCGAGGAGGCGCCCCGCGGGCTGCTGGGCCGCGAACGAGGCGGCGGCGGGCAGGCCGTACAGGCGGGCGCTCTCGGCCAGGATCGGCGTGTCGGTGGAGCCGGGGCTCACCGCGTTGGCCGTGACCCCGGCCGGGCCCAGTTCGGCGGCCAGGGCGCGGATCAGCCCGGCCACCCCGGCCTTGGCCGCGCAGTACGCGGCCAGCATCGGCAGCCCGCGGGTCGCGGCGGCCGACGCGACCGCGAGGAACCGGCCCGAACGCGGCTCCGGCCGGCGCAGCAGCGCCGGGATGGCCGTGCGGGCCAGCGTGAGCACCCCGAACAGGTCGGTGTCGAGGACGGCGCGCATCTGGTCCGCCCGCATCTCCCACAGCGGCACGCCGCCCGCGATCACGCCGGCCACGGCCACGGCCGCGTCCAGGCCGTCCCAGGTCCGCTCGGCGAGCGCCACGGCGGCGGCCAGTTGCCGCTCCTCGCGCACGTCGGCCACGAACGCCCGCACGTCCCCGGAACCAGCCCCGGAACCGGCGCCGCCGGCCTCCTTGACCACCTGGTCCAGTTCCTCACGGCGGGCCATCCGGTACGGCAGCGCCGGGTCGTCGGCGCACGCGTCGACCGCGAGCACGGCCCAGCCCTGGGCGGCGAGAGCGCGCACGGTGGCGGCGCCGATGCCCCGGGCCGCCCCGGTGACCAGCGCCACGCGGGTCACCGGGAACCGGCCCCCAGCGCGCGGGTGAAGCCGGGCGGGATCACGACGTCGTCGGGGCTCAACTCGTGCACGGACGAGCGGCCCAGGCCGAGCAGAGCCGAGTCGATGCCGCCGCGCAGGATGTCGAGCACGTTCTCCACGCCGGCCTGGCCGTTGGCGGCCAGGCCCCACAGGTAGGCGCGGCCGATCATCACCGCCCTGGCCCCCAGGGCCAGCGCCTTGACCACGTCACCGCCGCGCCGCACGCCGCCGTCGAGCAGCACCTCGACCTGGTCCCCCACGGCCTGCGCGATCGCGGGCAGGGCGCGGATCGTGGCCGGCGTGGAGTCCAGGTTGTTGCCGCCGTGGTTGGACACCGAGATCGCGGTCACGCCCGCGTCCACGGCGCGCCTGGCGTCGTCGACCCTGATCACGCCCTTGAGCATGAACGGGCCGCCCCACTGCTCCCGCAGCCAGCGCACGTCGTCCCAGGTCGGCAGCGGCGCGGACATCCACTGCCCGTACGCGCCGAAGAACGTCGGCCCGGCCTCGCCCTTCGCGGCCAGGTTCGGCACGGTCAGGTCGGGGACCCGCCCGGTCCTGGCGTAGGCCAGCAGCCACCGCGGGTGCCGCAGCACGTCGGGCGCGAACCGGGCCATGGCCCGCAGGTCCACCCGTTCCGGGATCGACGGGCTGCCCCAGTCCCGGCCGTTGGAGAACGACCAGTCCAGCGTCACGATCAGGCCCGCCGCCCCGGCCGCCCGGGCCCGCTCCAGGTGCGCGAGCACCTGTTCCCGCGAGCCGACCCAGTACGTCTGGAAGAACGTCTTCGGGTTCGCGGCCAGCACGTCCTCCACCGGCTTGCTGGCGAACGAGCTCAGCCCCATGGCCGTGCCCCGGGCCGCGGCCGCGCGGGCCACGGCCACTTCGCCTTGGGGGTGCACGGCCTGCACGCCGGTGGGTGAGATGATCACCGGCAGCGAGATCTCCTGGCCCATCACCGTGGTGGCCAGTTCCCGCTTGGGCGACAGCCCGGCCATGTGCGGGGCGAACCCCAGTTCGCTGAACGCGGCGATGTTGTCGCCGACGGTCACGCCCTTCTCCGAGCCGGCGACCAGCGCGCCGTAGACCGACCGGGGCAGCCGCTTCCTGGCGCGCTGCTGCGCCACGGCGACCGTCTCGAACCAGCCGCTGCTCATCTCTTGACCGTGAAGCCCGCGTCGACCGGCAGCGTGATGCCGGTGATGTAGCGGCCCTCGTCGGACACCAGCCACACGATCGCGTTGGACACGTCGACCGGCTCGACCATGTCCACGGGCAGGGCGTTGGCCACCGGGTTGGACATCTGGGCGTCCTCGCCCAGGAACTGGCTCATGAAGTCGTTGACGATCATCGGCGTCCGCACCCCGGTGGGGTGGACCGAGTTCACCCGGATCCGGTGCGGGGCCAGGAAGTTCGCGTACGAGCGCATGAGCCCGACCAGGCCGTGCTTGGCCGCGGTGTAGCCCAGGCCGCCCGGCATCGGCCCGCCGATGCCGGTCAGCCCCGCGGTCGAGCTGGTCAGCACGATCGAGCCGCCCTCGCCCCGCTGAATCATCGACGGGTAAGCCGCCTGCACGGTGTGGAACACCCCGGTCAGGTTGACGCCGATCACGTCGTGCCAGGCCTGGACGTCGGGGTCCGCCATCGGCGCGATGCCCGCGTTGGCCAGCACGATGCCGGCCGGGCCGAGTTCGGCCACGCCCGCCTCGAGCGCGGCGGCGAGCCCGGCCGCGTCGCGCACGTCGGCCTCGGAGGCGACGATCCGCCGGCCGGTCTCCTCGACCTCCTTGACCGTCTGGGCCAGGTCATCCGGCGTGGCCAGCGGGTACGGCACCGTGCCGATCGGCGCGCACAGGTCGACCGCGATGATGTCGGCGCCCTCCTGCGCCAGCCGGATCGCGTGACTGCGCCCCTGCCCGCGCGCGGCCCCGGTGATGAAGGCGACCTTGCCCTCGAGCCTTCCCGCCACTGATGATCACCCTTCTCGTCGGTCGTCTTCAGAGCCTTAACGCGGCGCGCTAGCCGGTCGCGTTCGCCACGGCCAGTCCGGTGAGCGGGTTCTCGTCGCAGGCCCGCCCGGGCGGTCGGCGGCCGATCGTCACCGGGACCGGAGCGGAGCGGCCGGGCTGGCCGCGCACGCCACCGTGATGCGAGTGGTCGGGCGCCGGGCGCGGGGCCGCGGCCGGGTCGGCCGCCTCCAGCGCCGGGGCGCCGTGGCCCGCGGCGCACTCGGGGTCGGGGCCGTCCAGCGGCAGCCCGGTGAAAAACTTGGCCGCCATGCAGCCGCCCCGGCAGGAGTCGTAGAACCCGCACGACCGGCAGGCCCCGCCGGTCTGCGGCGAGCGCAGCTCCGCGAACAGCTCGGAGTCGCGCCACACGGCCGCGAACCCGCCGGCCTGCCGGACGCTGCCGGCCAGGAACTCCTCGTGGATGGCGAACGGGCAGGCGTACACGTCACCGACCGGGTCGATCAGGCACACCACACGGCCGGCGCCGCACAGGTTCAGGCCCGGCAGCGGCCCGCCGTAGGGGGCCAGGTGGAAGAACGAGTCCCCGGTCAGCACCTGCTCGCCGCGGGCGACCAGCCAGTCGTAGAGCTGACGCTGCTGCGCCGCGGTGGGGTGCAGCTCGTGCCAGCTGTCCGCGCCGCGCCCGGACGGCCGCAGCCGGGTCAGCCGGAGCTGGGCGCCGTAGGCGTCGGCCAGCGCCTTGAGCTCGTCAAGCTGGCCGACGTTGTGCCGGGTGATCACGACCGACAGCTTGAAGCCCGCGAACCCGGCGTCACGCAGGTGGCCCATGGCCGCGAGCGCGGTCGCATGCGACCCCGCTCCCCGGACCGCGTCGTTGACCTCGGCCGTGGCCCCGTCCAGCGAGATCTGCACGTCCACGTAGTCGCTGGCGGCCAGGCGGCGGGCCACGGCCGCGTCGATCCGCACGCCGTTGGTGGAGAACTTGACGCCCACGTGGTGCGCGGTGGCGTAGTCGACCAGTTCCCAGAAGTCGGGCCGCACGGTGGGCTCGCCGCCGCCGATGTTGACGTAGAAGACCTGCATCCGCTCCAGGGTGTCGATGACGCCCTTGCACTCGGCCGTGGTCAGCTCGCGCGGGTCGCGGCGGCCCGAGCTGGACAGGCAGTGCACGCACGCGAGGTTGCACGCATAGGTGAGCTCCCAGGTCAGGCAGATCGGCGCGGCCAGGCCCCGCTCGAACTGCTCGACCAGCCGCGGCACCGGGCCGACCGCGGTCGCGGCGGTCGCGGCGCTCGCGGCGGTCGCGGCGGTCGCGGCGGCCATCAGGCACACCTGCGCTGGATCATCTGTGACTGCGCCAGCGTGGCGAGCGCCCGCTCGTACACGGGCAGCGCGTCGGCGGGCACGCCCGCGGCCGCGCAGGCCGAGCGCGCGGAGGGATGCTCGTCCAGGGACTGGAGCACGGTGAGCACGGTGACGTTCTTCAGGAACGACAGCCGCCGGGTGCCGAAGTGGTAGAGCAGCGCCCCGAACGGCTCGGGCCGCACCGCCACGCGCTCGTCCACCCGCCAGGGCCGGTCCAGGTCAAACCCGGCTCCCCCGCGCGCCCCGGACGGCTCCCCGCCGCCCCCCGGTTCCTGCGGCATATCAGTAGACACCGCACATTCCGTCGATCGAGACCTCCTCGACCAGGAGCTCGTCGGCGACCAGCGCCTCGTCGTCGGCCGGCTCGATCGCAGCCCCGGTGACCTGGGCCTTCTCCTCGATCACTGCCTGTTCCAGCACTGCCTGCTCGGTCATGACCGCCTCCGCCGGCTCGGGTAATGGCACTCGGTGCCAACGCTAACGGCACCGAGTGCCAAAGTGCAATACCATGGGTTCGGAACATGTGTTCCGACGCAGACCCAGGGTTCGGAACATGTGTTCCGACGCGGCGGGGAAGGGTGGAAGCGATGCCGGCAGCCGGCCGCAGACGGGTCACCTCGCGCGCGGAACTGGAGCGCGTCGCCTTCGACCTGTTCGGCCGCCAGGGCTTCGAGCGGACCACCGTGGACGACATCGCGGCCGCCGCGGGCATCGGGCGCCGGACCTTCTTCCGCTACTTCCCCTCCAAGAACGACGTCCCCTGGGGCGACTTCGAGGGCGAACTCGACCGGATGCGGCTGCGGCTCAAGGACAGCCCGGCCCAGACCCCGCTGATGGACGCGATCCGGGTGGCGATCGTGGACTTTAACCGGATCGCGCCCGAGCAGGTCCCGCTGCACCGCCGCCGAATGGAACTGATCCTGCGCACCCCGGCCCTGCAGGCCTACTCCACGCTGCGCTACGCCGCGTGGCGCGAGGTCATCGCCGGGTTCGCCGGCGAGCGGACGGGCCAGCCCCCGGACGCGCTCGGCCCCCGGACCATCGCCTACGTCGCCCTCGGCGTCGCCGTCGCCGCCTACGAGCAGTGGCTGGAGACCGACGGCGACCTCGCTGGCCTGCTCGACCAGGCCATGCGCGGCCTGGCCGCCGCCTACCGCGGATAGCCGCAACCGAGGGCGCACCCCGGGGCGCCTTCATGGACGGTACGCGGGTTCTTCGGAACATATGTTCCGAGGCTCAGTCGGGGGCAGCGCGGCGGCCGGAGTCTCGCGCGCCGAGGAGGGTGACGGCCGCGATCCCGGTGGCGAGCACCAGCGCGGCGCAGATGGCCGCGCCGCGGTCGTGCGGCGGCCGGCCGGCCAGATCCACGGCGTGGTCCAGTGCGCGGCCAGCACCGACTCGGTGGCCAGCCAGTAGGCCATCGGGCCGGTCCACCCGAACGCGCCGCCGAGCGCGGCCGCGGACAGCAGGCCGGTGCCGGTCATCCCGGCGAGGTTGCGGAGCAAGGCGAGGGTGCCGCCGGGCTCATCGTCGTCGCCTGTCTATTGCGCCCTGGCGGCAACTGGTTCGCTCAAGCGGCGAGGTTTCTTCGCCCCAGCCCTGCCTCGGCGGGGTGCCGCCAGGGTGCTCCGGTGCCGCGTTGGGGATGAATGTGAGTGCGGGGCAGTTAGATGTGCCCTGGAGTCGCCTTCATAACGGCGGGGCCTCAGGAGGCGGCGGTGAGGAGGTCGCGACGGTGGCGGTGGCACCAGCGGCGGGCCCGGGCCGCCGGGGCGGCCGCGTGCCGCCAGTAGTCGGCGAAGCCGCGGTGGCCGGCGTCCGCGGCCTCGGTCACGATCGCGTAGGTCCAGTCGTGGTTGGCCAGCACGGCCTCGGCCACGTCGCGGCGCTGCGCCCGGGTCAGCCCGCAAGCGTGCACAAAGATCCGGAACCGCTCCAGCGAACGGCCCTGCCGGCTGTCGGCGATGTCCTGGTCGTCGAGTAACGGGGCCCAGCAGCGGGCGGCCGCGGCGAGATCCCAGGCGGCGCCGCCGGGCCCGGCCAGGTCGAAGTCGATCAGGCCCACCGCCCGGCCGTCGCGGAACACCAGGTTGGCCGGGTGCACGTCGTTGTGGCTGACCAGCCCGGTGCGGAACCGGGCCGGGATCGGCCGCGGCCACCGGTAGCCCGCCGGGTCGAACGAGGCCGCGGCCCGGTGGTAGCCGTGCAGCAGGTCGGCCACGCTGACCAGGGCGGCGTCGGTGAGCGTGTCCTCGCACAGCGGCGGGACCGCGGCCCGGCCGTCGATGTAGGTCAGCATCTCCGCGTCCGGGCCGACGGCCAGCACCCGGGGCGCGCCGTCGAAACCGGCCGCGCTCAGGTGGGTCAGCAGCGCGTGGGTGGCGGGCCAGCAGGGCGGGAGCGGCCGGAGCACGGCGTCACCCACCCGGATGACGAGCCCGCGGTTGGCGGTACCACCGGGAAGCGGATCGCCAGAGAGCGAGGCATCAGAGAGCGGGCCGCCGGGGAGCGAGGCGCCGGGCCGGGATGGGCTAGCCGCGGTGCGCCGGGCGCTGCGCGAAGCCGAGCAGGTTGCGGGCGAGACTCGTGTGGGTGACCAGGCCATGGACCATACCTCCTCGGATCGCGGCGAGCACCGCAGGGCTCTTGGCGACGCCAAAGGCGGCAGCGAGGACGAACGGGATCCGCTCGAACGCGGGACCGGGCGTCACGATCATGCGGTCGTCCAGCGGGGTCGCGACCGGCCGGCCGTCCCCGTCGATGAACACCCCCGCCAGTTCGGCGCACACCCCGAGCGCGGATATGGCGTCACGCTCCTGCGGCGTGATCGCGTCGTAGATCGTCGACAGGCCCGGCGCCCAGGCGCCGACGGACACCACCGCCATCGTCACCGATGGCACCAGGGCGAAGGCGTCGGCGATGTCGACCTGGCGGCGGATCGCGGCGGCCGACTGGGCGTCGTTGAGGATCATCGGCGCGTAGAACACGTGCGCGGTGCCGCCGCCGATCCGGGCCACGCCGCGGACCAGGTCGAGCAGGTCGCGGCCGTCGGGCGGGGGCACAGCGCCGGTGAGCTGGACGATCGGGCAGGGCGGCATCCGGGTCAGCGTGGCCGCGAGCCCGCTCAGCGTGCGTGACCAGGACATGCCGACGATGTCGCCCGGCTTGATCAGGTCCATCAGCGCCTGGCCGGTCGCCTCGCCGAGACGGCGCCGCAGGGCGGGCTCGTCCTCCTCGGGGAAGTTGAACGCGAACGCCTGCTTGAGCCCGAGCGCCGAGCACAGCTCGGCCGACAGGCCGGCATCGAGGCTGCCCCCGGGCAGCCCGATCTCGATGCGCACCATGCCGGAATCGCGAGCCGAGTCGAGCAGCCGGGCGACCCGGAACCGGCTGATGCCCAACTGGTCGGCGATGTCGACCTTGGACACGCCCTCCAGGTAGAACTGCCGTGCCGCCCGGGCCGCGAGAACGACTTCCGATGGCCGGTCGGCCGACAACCCGGCCATGTTCCCTCCCGTGCAGCCGAGCTAGGCCGCTCATTTGAGCGCTTGTATCTCATATTTTCAGCTTTTCTTGACTTTGCCTAGAGACCAGATCAATGTATTCATATATGAGCGCTCGCCGCTCAGATGAGCACATGCAGGGACGTAGTCACCGCGTCAGAGGGGACTAGGCAATGGCTCGAACGTTGGGTCCCGGGCCGAGCCGCCGGGCGTTCCTCCTCGGCACGGGCGCGGCCACGCTGACCCTGGCCGGCTGCAGCATCGGCACCGAGCAGGTCTTCTCCGGGGGAACCTCGGGCAACACGATCACCGTGGCGATCGTCTCCAACTCGCAGATGCAGGACGCGATCAGCCTGTCCGACCTGTTCACCAGTGAGCACCCGGACATCTCGCTGAAGTTCGTGTCGCTGCCGGAGAACGAGGCCCGGGCCAAGATCACCGCCGACGTGTCCACTCAGGGTGGCGAGTTCGACGTGGTCATGATCAGCAACTACGAGACCCCGATGTGGTCGGCCAACGGCTGGCTGGCCAACCTCCAGCCGTACATCAACGCCACGCCCGGCTACGACGCCAACGATTTCCTGCCCCAGCTTCGGGCGACGCTCTCGCACAAGGGCGACCTGTACTCGGTGCCGTTCTACGGCGAGTCCTCGTTCCTGATGTACCGCAAGGACCTCATGGCCAGCGCCGGGATCAAAATGCCGCTGCACCCCACCTGGGACCAGGTCGCGCAGATCGCGGAGCGGATGCACAACCCGGCCAAGGGCCGGGCCGGGATCTGCCTGCGCGGCGACCCCGGCTGGGGCGAGAACCTGGCACCGCTCGACACCGTCATCAACTCGTTCGGCGGCCGCTGGTTCACTCCCCAATGGGAGGCCCAGCTCACCTCGCCCGAGGTCACGCGCGCGGCGACCCTGTACGTGTCGCTGCTGCAGAAGTACGGCGAGCCGGGCGCGCCCGAGGCCGGGTTCTCCGAGTGCGCAACGCTCTACGGCCAGGGTGACGCGGCCATGTGGTACGACGCGACCTCCGCGGTGGGCTCGATCGAGGACCCGCAGAACAGCCACGTTGTCGGTAAGAACGGCTACGTCTGGGCCCCGACGCAGGACGGCCGCCCCTCCGGCTGGCTGTACACGTGGTCCCTGGCGATCCCGGAGACCAGCTCGAACAAGCAGTCGGCCTGGGACTTCATCTCCTGGATGACCTCGAAGTCCTACATCAAGACCGTCGGCCAGAAGCTCGGCTGGTCGCACGTGCCGCCGGGCAGCCGGTTCTCCAGCTACCAGATCCCCCAGTACCGCAAGCTGTCCTCGGTCTACGGCCCGCTGACGCTGCAGTCGATCAACGCGACGAACTCGGCGCACCCGTGCACGCAGCCGGTGCCCTACACCGGCGTCCAGTTCCTGGACATCCCCGAGTTCCAGGACCTGGGGACCAACGTCAGCGAGCAGTTCAGCGCGTGCATCGCCGGGCAGCAGTCGGTGGCCACCACGCTCGCCCAGGCGCAGCAGTACGCCCAGGCCGTCGGCGACACCTACAAGTAGGCGTGATGACCGGTCCCGCCGCGACGTCATCCCCACGGAGGCCCATATGACCGCTCTCGCCCCAGTGGTTACCTCCGCTCGCGCCCGGGCCCGGCCCAGCGCGCGCCGCGAGGGCTGGGTGCGGCGGGCGCCGCTGCTGCCCGCTCTGGTGTTCGCGATCATCGTGACCCAGCTTCCGTTCCTGGTCACGCTGTACTACTCGCTGGAGTCCTGGAGCCTGGTCCGCCCGGGCTCGCAGCACTTCATCGGCTTCGGCAACTACGCCCAGGTCTTCTCCGACAGCCAGTTCCGGCAGACCGCGCTGAACACGGTGATCATGACGCTGGGCACGGTCCTGATCGCGATGGTCATCGGCGTGGCGCTGGCCCTGCTGCTGGACCGCAAGTTCCTCGGTCGGGGCGTCGTCCGCACCCTGCTGATCACGCCCTTCCTGATCATGCCGGTCGGTGCCGCCCTGCTGTGGAAAACCACGATGTTCGACCCGACGTTCGGGATCGTCAACTTCGTGCTGCGGCCGTTCGGCATCGGCCACTTCGACTGGATCAGCCGGTTCGCGCTGGGCTCGGTGATGGTCGAGATGATCTGGCAGTGGACGCCGTTCATGATGCTGCTGGTGCTGGCCGGGCTGCAGAGCCAGCCCAAGGACATCCTGGAGGCCGCGAGCTGTGACGGGGCCAGGCCGCTGCAGATCTTCCGCGAGCTGACCCTGCCGCACCTGCGCCGCTACATCGAACTGGGCGTCGTGCTCGGCACGATCTACGTGGTCAACGACTTCGACGCCGTGTACATGATGACCCAGGGCGGGCCCGGCATCTCCAGCGCGAACCTGCCCTTCTACATCTACCAGCGGGCCTTCCTCGGCTTCCAGGTCGGCCAGGCGGCCGCGATGGGCGTGGTCGTGGTGATCGCGACGATCATC
>DATAVV010000246.1:0-14083 GCA_036267555.1 Streptosporangiaceae bacterium
GACCAAGCGCTGGGTGCTGGCCGTGAACGAGTCGTAGGGGTGGTGCACGAGCACGTCGTGCTCGGCGATCTCGGCGAAGATGCTCGTGTCCGTGGGCAGCGCCGTCTCCGAGGGGACGAACGGCGGGTACTTGAGCTGCGGCAGGTCGAGGTCGGCGATCGCGTTCAGGCCGGACAGGTCGAGCGGCCCGGGCACCCGGTACACGGCGCGGGTGTCGACGCCCAGCTCGGTGACCAGCTTGTCCAGCACGTCGCTGGACATGGACTCCTCCACCTCGAGCCGGACCGCCTGCTCGAACCGGCGCCGCATCAGCTCGCGTTCCAGCGACTTCAGCAGGTCCTCGGTCATGTCCTCGTCGATCTCGAGGTCACGCGTCCTGGTCACCCGGAACGCGTGGTGCTCGATGACATCGAGCCCGACGAACAGCTCCGGCAGGTGAGCCGCGATCACGTCCTCCAGCGGCACGAACCGGTTCGGTGCCACGGTGAGGAACCTGGGCAGCAGCGGTGGCACCTTGACCCGGGCGAACATCGTCGTGCCGGTCACCGGGTCGGCGATCATCACGGCCAGGCTCAGCGAAAGGCCGGAGATGTAGGGGAACGGGTGAGCCGGGTCGACCACCAGCGGGGTGAGCACCGGGTAGATGCGCTCGCGGAACAGCCGCTGCAGGACGGTCTGCTCGTCTTCCTGCAGTTCCTTCCAGCGCAGGATCTCGATGCCCTCGCGGCCCAGGGCGGGCAGGATCGCGTCGCTGAAGTACTCGGCGTGCCGTCCGGCCAGCTCGCGCGCGGTCTCCAGGGTGTTGTCCAGGATCTGCGTGGGCGACCGCCCGCTCGCGCTCTCCACCGGCAGCCCGGCGGCCATCCGCCGGATCCGGCCCGCCACCCGCACCATGAAGAACTCATCGAGGTTGCTGCCGAAGATGGCCAGGAACCGCACCCGCTCCAGCAGCGGGATCGACTCGTCCTCGGCCAGATCGAGCACCCGCTGGTTGAAGCGCAGCCAGCTCTCTTCCCGGTCCAGGTAGCGGTCGCCCGGAAGCGCCTCGTCCCGCGCCGGGCTGGGCCTGGCTGCTGGCACTGGCACGCGATCCGTCCTGTCCTCCATGGCCTGGTCAGGTCTTTCGGTCGTCCCGGGCTCCGCATCCAGCTGCTCGGGGATGGCACCGGGCGCCGCCGTCGCGTGGTTCATTCCCTCATTGCGCTGCGACGTGACCTGACTGGTGCCCATGCACCTATTGTCCACAGTGTCGGCGCTGGTCAAAGAGCCCGGGGTGACGGGATTGCAAACTCCCGGTGACACCGGAGGAACTTTTTCCTACTCACCGTCACGAGCGCCCGGAGACGCGGGGAGCACGAGCACGGTGTAGCTGACCTCACGCCCGTCCTGAATGCACTGGTGTGTGCCGTTTACCCGGAACCCCAGGCGCCGGGTCAGCCGCAGGCTGCGCTCGTTCCAGCTCTGCACCACCGCGCGCAAGGGCAGGTCGCCGCGCCGGCCGCGGACGTGGTCGAGCACGGCCGCGCCGAAGGGCCGCCCCAGCCCGTGCCCCACCAGGTCCGGCCGCATGCCGACGCCGACGTCCGACCACGCTCTCGTCCGCGGCCAGCCCGGGCACCCGCGCCTCCTGGCCCAGGCACAGGAAGCCGGCCAGCGAGCCCGCAAGTCGTTTTGGGCGCCGGCCGCCATTGCGGGCGGCCGGCCGCGGGCGGGAAGATCGGACGTCCGAGCGAAAGGAAGATCACGCATGCGCATTGGCATCTCGCATTCCGAGCCCGCCGGCCCCGACGCCCTTAACCGGCTGCGCGACCAGTTGCAGCGCGCGGCCGATGACGGCTTCGCCTCGGCCTGGGTCTCGAACATCTTCGGCCTGGACGCGCTGACCGCGCTGGCCGTGGCCGGAAGCCAGGTGCCAGGGATCGAGCTGGGCACCGCGGTGGTGCCGACCTTCCCGCGCCATCCGGCCGTGCTCGCGCAGCAGGCGCTGACCGTGGCCACGGCCGTCGGCGGCCGGCTGACGCTCGGCATCGGCCTGTCACACAAGATCGTCATCGAGGACATGTACGGCTACAGCTTCGACCGGCCCGCCCGGCACATGCGCGAGTACCTGGAGGTCCTGCTGCCCCTGCTCGACGGGAAGCAGGTGTCGTTCCAGGGTGAGACCCTGCGGGCCGGGATCGGCCTGTCGACCCCGCGGCCCGGCCGGGTGCCGGTGTTGCTCGCGGCGATGGCCCCGCAGATGCTGCGGCTGGCCGGCCAGCGCACCGACGGGACGGTGCTGTGGATGACCGGGCCGGCCACGGTGCGCGACTACATTGTCCCGGCGATCACCGAGGCGGCGCAGGCCGCGGGCCGGCCCAGTCCGCGGGTGGTCTGCATCCTGCCGGTCTGCGTCACCGGCGACACCGACGCTGCCCGGGATGTGGCCAACCGGGTGCTCTCAATCTACGGCCAGCTCCCGTCCTACCGCGCGATGCTCGACCGGGAGGGCGCGGAAGGCCCCGGCGACGTCCTGGTGACCGGCGACGAGGATTCCGTCACCGCGCAGGTCACGGCGCTGGCGCAGGCCGGCGTGACCGACTTCGTCGCGCTGGACTACACACGCGGCGAGGACCAGCAGCGCACCCGCGCGCTGCTGAAGTCCCTGGCGCCGGAGGCTTAGCGGAGCCCGGGCGCGCCGGCCAGGTCGGCCAGCAGCGCGGCCAGGTGGTTCTCCTCGGTCACGGCCCGGCCGCTGCTCTGCATCAGCTCCGCCAGCCGCGGGTCCCACGGGCTGGCGGCCGGCTGGCCCTTGAGCGGCTCGGAGCCGGCCTGCAGCGCCGCTTCGTAGTCGGCCGCGCCCATCAGCCACGGTGCCGCGTTAAGGCGCCGGACCGCGGCCGCCGTGATGCGCAGGCCCGGCCAGTCGAAGTCGCTGTGCCAGTGAATCCTGGTCCCGGTGGCCTCCGCGTACTGCAGCAGCCGGTGGCAGGCCACCGACGGCTCGCCCTCGGTGCAGACGATCGGCGCGCTGTCCGCGCCGAGTTGGCCCGCGGCGGCCCGCAGCACCGCCGGGTTCTCGCAGACGCGCAGGTCGATGGCGAGCGGAATGATCGGCATGGCCATGAGCTGGTGCAGAGTGATCCGGAACGGCTCCCCGGCCTCCGCGGCCTCGGTCAGCCAGCCGCCCAGCCGGTCGCCGCCGGCCCGGATGTTGAGCACGAGGACCTGGCTGGCCAGGTCGTCGGCGACCACGCCCGCCGCCGTCCACAGGGCCCGCTCCGCCTCCCGGCCGGCCGGCGCGGGCACTCCCTCGCGCCGCGCCAGCGCCCGCAGCACCAGCCCGGCCAGCGGGGTCCCCTCCAGCGCCTTCGGGTCGCCGGTCACCGCCTCGGCCAGCGCGGGCAGTGCCGCCGCGGGCTCGTCGATCCCGGTCGGCAGCCGCTCCAGCACGGCCGTGGCCTGGGCCAGCAGGTTTCCGTGGCCGTGGCGGGCCAGCCGGCTCAGGCTGCCGTCGCGGCTGATCTCCTCGAGCCAGGCCAGGTGCCAGCCCTCAGCGGCCAGCGGGCTGCGCCGCGCCGCGTCCAGTCCGTCCTGGAACTGCCGCACCTCGGTGGCCCGCTCGGCGGCCCGGTCCCGGACCGGGCCGATCAGGGACTCGACCGCGGCGCGCAGGTCCGGCGCGGCGGCGGCCCGGCGCAGCGCCGCCTCCACCTCGGGCAGCGGGATGCTGAGCGAGGTGCCGCGCCCCATCCCGTGGCCGAGCAGGCGCGCCGCGGCCCGGCGCTGGTCGGCGGTGGCGCCGACCAGCGTGACGGTGCCGTCGACCGGCTCTCCGCGCTCCAGCCGGACCCTGATCCGGTCGACCAGCCAGCTCAGTTCCGGCGCGCCCAGCATCCGCTGCAGCCGCTGCCGGTCGCCGTCGCTTGTTCCGCCGGGGTCGGGAGGCCGGCGGATCGGGGAGGACGGTGCGTTCATAGCCGCACAGCAGTATGCCCGAGCCGGACGCTCCCGCCGGCCAAGACCGGCCGGGCGGCTCAGGACAATCGGTTGTCGGCCGACCATGTAATCCGTGCCGTAGCCGACGGCGATGCATGAGCCGCGCCACCGCTCACGCCCGCTCCTTCCTCGTTGGCTGGGGCAGTTACCGGCAGAACGGCCGACCGGGGGCGGCGACACGGTGAACGTGAATACGGCACGGCCAGCGGTCATCCGATCCAGGCCGGAATCTCCGCGTCGAGGGTGACCCACGCCGCTGCCATCACCGGCCGCTATTACCAGCCACTCCCGGCGTCGCTTCTCGCGCGTCCCGCGGTCCTGAGTGCGAACATGCGCGAGGATAGCGCCCGGCCCGAACCCGCAGCCGCGCTAACCTGCTCACGCCAGCCATCCGATAGCAGGCTCAGGGAGCAGCCATGACCCGGGAACCTGGCCCTCCCGACCGGCTTCCAGGAGACACCTACCGCGACGCCGCAGCCCTCCTAGAAGCCGTAGACCGCGGCGACGAGATAGCCCGCGCTGCCATCATGGGGGAGGCCACCGGCCGCTCGCCCTTCTCCTCGCGGGCGAATGCGTGAAGTTCGCCCGCCAGGCCCACAACGGCGACATCACCCCGTGGATCGACCGGATCCGGCAGGCAGGCGAAGCTATGGACACCGGCTGGCCCGGGCAGTAGCCGGGCGGCCAGTCGCCCGGCGGGTCAACCTGGCGCCGGCCGGCCCGCATCCCACCCGGCTGCCGCGGCGGCCAGGACCGGGCAGCCGTCGCCGTGGCCGGTTTCGTCGTAGCGGGGTCCGCTGCCCCGGCCGCGGTCGCTGACCGGCTCGCCGCATCCAGAGCAGTTCCCCCCCAGGAGCACCAGCAGGCCCGGCGGCACGACCGCGATACCTGCCACCGCGTTTCGCACGGATGCCGGCACCGCATCATCGGGCATCGCGGCCACCCGCTTGATCACCCATGGCCTGCGGGCCCGCCGGGCGGCCGCGGCCCGGGCTGCATGCTCTCGCCGATGACCCTAACGACGACGAGGCACCGGCGCGCCAGCACGCCCGCGGCTCCCACCGCGATGGCGAGGCAGATAGGCGCAAGAACCCACGGCCGTCCACTGCGCTCACTCGGAGCGCGGCAGGCGTGCGTCCCGCCATCCGCCCGGAACGAGGGCGACGATGTTGGTGAGCGCGAGCGCTCCGATGGCAATAAAGGCGACCGGCCAGCCGGGGACCACGGGCTAGGGCACGACGCTGATCTGCCGCGCGAAGAGATCCCAGAGGAAGCGGCCCAGCGTAATGCCGAGAGGCACGCCGTCCTCGGTTCCGGCGGCGACGGTGACGCTGGACTGCCAGGCGACGGGGGCGCCCAGCTGGCGCCGGGTACGCCGCCCGCGGCCCAGCGCCGGCCCAGCGCCCAGGTAGCGGACCAGGGGGCCTATGGGTCCTGCCACGAGCGATGAGCCTGGTCAGAAGTATTGACAAATGGTCAACCCATTTACATCCTGGGCTGAACAGCCCCAAGTCTCCCGGCCGTCCCCGCGACCAGGAGATCTAGAAGGGACCGCTGATGGTTAGCGCAACAGACTTGCCCAGCTCCGCCCTCCGGGGTTCAGGCGCGGGATTCATCGAACGTCACGGCCTGTGGTCGGAGGCGCAGCAAAGCGCTGCCGAAGAGATCGCGGCAAAAGTTCAGGAAGGTGACATCAGGCAGGTCCGGATCGGGTGGGGTGACCAGCACGGCATCATGAGGGGCAAGACGCTCACTGTTCCTGAGTTCGTTCGGAGCCTGCGCGACGGCAAGGATTTCCAGCTCGTCACCACCGTCTTCGACACCACGAACCACCCGATCGTCGCCCCCTTCGACGCGGGCAACTTCCCCGGCGTGCCCGAGCTGAACGGGCTTCCCGACGGGCTGCTGGTACCCGACCCCGCCACCTTCCGCCTCCTGCCCTGGGCCGACGGCACCGCCTCGATCCTGTCCGACGCCTACTTCCAGAACGGCAAACCTGTGCCGTTCTCGACCAGGGAGGTCCTGCGCACGCAGCTCGGCCAGCTGTCTGACCTTGGCCTGCAGTATGTGGCAGGTCTGGAGATCGAGCTGTACATCATGCGCCTGCTCGATCCGATGCTCTCTCCTGAGCACTGCGGGTGGCCCCCTGAGCCACCCCGGGTGGAGGGCTTGTCCCACGGGTTCCAGTACCTCACCGAGAGCCGGAACGACGAGATTCACGAACTGCTCGACCACCTGCAGAACGAACTGGTCGCGCTGGGCCTCCCGCTGGCGACGATCGAGGATGAGTGGGGCCCAGGCCAGATCGAGGTCACTTTCGAGCCCCAGGTCGGGCTGGAGTGCGCTGACAGCGCCCTTCTCCTGCGTACCGCCATCAAGCAGATCTGCCGACGGCTCGGGTACCACGCCACCTTCATGGCCAGGCCCGCGTTCCCGGACTTCTTCCCGAGCGGATGGCACCTGCACCAGTCGCTGCGCTCCGTCGACGGCGGCAACAACGCGTTCGCCGACGCGTCCGGCCACGAACGCCTCTCGCCCGAAGGACTGCACTGGATCGGCGGGCTTCTCGCGCATGCGGCAGCATCCTCGGTATTCACGACGCCCACGATCACCGGGTACAAGCGGTATCGGCCCGACTCCTTCGCTCCCGACCGGGTGACGTGGGCATACGAGAACCGGGGCGCGATGCTCCGGGTCATCGGCGAACCTGGCTCGCCAGCCGCGCACGTCGAGAACCGGATCGGCGACTCAGCCGCTAACCCGTACCTCTACCTGGCGTCGCAGGTAGCTGCGGGCATCGATGGACTGCGGCAGGGCCTGGACCCGGGCGAGCCCTCGCTTGAGCCATATAAAGCTAGCGCCCGCCTGCTGCCGAAGAGCCTCATGGAGGCGATGGCTGTCCTGCGAGAGGACACTTTCTTCCGTTCGGCGTTCGGCGATATTTTCGTCGACTACATCCTGAGGATCAAGGACTTCGAGGTCGGAAGATTCCTCAGCCATGTCACTGACTGGGAGCATCGGGAGTACTTCGAGATGTACTGAGCTGGGCAGCTCTATCGAAAAGGCGGAGTGTGCCCGGCCCCCTGGCCCGCGACCAGAAGAAAGGCATTGCGCTCAGTGAAGATCGCCGCCGTGCAGGCACGTCCAGCCTGGCTAGACAAAGATGCCACCGTCAAGAAAATCGTTGCCCTTCTGGCAGCTGCCTCGGCCCGCGGCGCCGACATCGTAGTCTTCTCGGAAACGTTCCTCTGCGGCTATCCCTTCTGGGCCTGCCGGACCAATGGCGCAGCGTTTGACGACCCAGTGCAGAAGCATGCCTACGCCCTGTACCTTGAGGCGGCGGTCAGCGCGGGAGGCCCGGAGCTCCGGACGGTCCGCGAAGCCGCAGGCGATCTCGGACTATTCGTTTTCCTGGGTCTGAGCGAGCGTGACCCGAGGGGTGCGAGCGGCAGCGTTTACTGCTCGCTAGCCGCGATCGACCCGGGTCGCGGGCTTGTCGGCATGCACCGAAAGCTCGTGCCGACCCATGACGAGAGGCTTACCTGGGCGCGGGGCGACGGACACGGGCTCCGGGCCCATGAGTATAAGGGCGTGAGGATCGGCGGCCTGATCTGCTGGGAGAACTGGATGCCGCTGGCAAGACATGCGCTCTATGCCGACGGAATTGATGTGCTGGTATCCGTCTGGCCGGGCTGGTCCAATCTGACCCGTGATATTACTCGCTTCACGGCGATAGAAGGCCGCGTATATTCGGTGGCCGCAAGCGGCCTTCTCTCGCTGGACGACGCTCCTCCAGATTTTCCGATGCTGGAGGTCATTCGGGAGAACTATCCGAATGAAGTCTTCGATGGGGGTTCTGGTATCGTAGCGCCGGACGGAAACTGGGTTGCCGGGCCTGTTGTCGGACGCGAGGAAATGATCATAGCTGAAGTGGACTTGCACCGTATCCACGAGGAGCGGCTGATGTTCGATGTGGCCGGTCATTACGCTCGCCCCGACGTGTTTAGCTGCCGGGTCGACCGCCGTCGGCAGGTCAGCGCCGTTTTCGACGACGCGGTCGCCGCGGAACGAGGCTGACCGCCGTCGTCAGGCACAACGGCCCGCGACAGGAGTAGCGATGCCAGGCGAGGCGGCCGCCGGGGGCGCGGGCCGCGCTCGCGCCCCGCAGGGTTCAGGTAAGACGCCGCCCCACGTATTTCGCAGCGTCGAGATCCGGCCGCTGCAGCCGGTGAACGCGTTCGAGGAGGCTATCGAGCAAATTCTCCGGCTGATCAAACTGGGGATGGTGGTCCCCGGCGAGAAGCTGCTGTCCGAGAGAGAAATGGCAGCGAGGTTCGGTGTCAGCCGGCCCACCGTGCGGGAAGCCATCCGGGCCCTCGCTCAGACCGGATACCTGGAGACCCGCCGGGGCCGGAACGGCGGGGCCTACGTACTCGAGCGGCCCGTGAAGCCGTCCAACCGCAGTGTCCGCCGCCTGGTCGCCGAGATGGGTGACGAGTTCCTCGATGCGCTGGACTTCAGGTCCGTGATCGAGCCCGGCGCGGCTGCGCTGGCCGCCGCCCGAGCCACTCCGCAAGACCACCGCCAGCTCGACGCCGCGCTCAAGGTGCTTGCGGCAGCCCCGCGGGTGAGCTATCCGCCCAGTGAACGCGCGCGCAGAGACCAGCCGACCGGCAGCGAGCAGGGCGCGAGAGAGCACGCTCCGCTGAGCTACCGGATGGCGGATCAGCATTTCCACCTGCTGATCGGTGAAATCGCCCGGTCACCTTCCGTGGCTCGGGCGCTGGCCGAGGTCCAGATGCGCATCAGTGACCTCATCGCGCACACGCCACAGGTGGAGGGCGCGCTGCGGCACTCCGATGAACAGCATTACCTCATCGTCGACGCGATCGTCCGCGGCGATGCCGAGGCGGCATCGGCCGCGATGCGCACTCATGTCGCGGCCACGGCCAGCTACATCCGTGGCTTTCTGGCGTGACCGCGCGAGATGTGCCGGGTGTCGGATCTGACTTCGGCCACGCTAGTGCGCAACGGCATCCTCAGCCGGTGCCGGATGCGGATATGACGAAGCTGGCCGTGACGTTACGCCGGCATCGGCAGCGACCCTGTGCTCGTTGAATGCACGAACGTAGGCGTCGGCTCGCCTCATCGACCCGATCGGAGCCAAGTCCGGCGGCTGTGAACAGGACGCCGCAGTCCGAGCCGATGCCCGCCGCGTTCGCTCGCCGCCCGCCGACACGCAGTTCGCCACACCAGGCCCGAGCCGCGGGTGCCGCGATGATCACCTCATGGAACGGCTGGTGCGCGGCTGATGGCGCTGTCAGCCCGTTAGCCGGTCGGCGCGGGCAGGCCGACCGCTGAGGCCGCTGCGTCCTGGTCGATTTGCAGGGCGTCGGCGGGCAGCAGGAATCCCTGCGCCACGTCGCGGGCGGCCGATTGCTCCACGGCCGCCGAGTAGTCGCTGTGCAGCGGGTACAGCGCGGACAGTTGCGCCGCGGACAGCGGCGTGGAAGTCCCGAGCAGGAAGCACAGCAGGCTGCTGCCGGTATTGCCGGTGCCGGTGAGCGTGTCGGTCGGGGCGTCCACGGCCGGGGTGCGCACCCCGCCGAGCGCGTTGCCGAACTTGTCGGTGACGTACGCGCCGTTACTGATGTCGATGCGCGGCGCGCGCGGGGCCGGGATGCCCGCCCGCGCCCACCGGTTGAGCTGGGCCAGGGCCGCGTCCATCACGTAGCGTTCCTGGCCGTCGTTGGGTGCGGCCGCGCAGGAGCCCTGCGTATAGCCCGGTATATCGCGCAGCACCTCGGTCGAGGTCAGGCCGAGTTCGGTGGCGTCCACGTGCGAGGTGCCCGGCACCTCCCAGAGCCGGAACCAGCGGCTGTCCGGCTGGGTCGCCGGCAGGTAGCCGAGCCCGCTGGCCAGGATGTCGGTCTGGGACTCGACGGTGATGACCGGAGCGCCGCTGTCGGTCCGGATCCTGGCCACCGCCGGCATCGCCGGCGCGGCCTGCGGCGCCTGCGAGATCGGGGCGCCGGCCGCGCCGCGGCTGTGGATCAGGAACCCGTCAAACAGCCGGTTCAGCGGCTGGATGGCGTTGGCGTAGGTGACCATGCGCGACGCGGACTGCGACTCCCCGTCGGCGAGCAGCGCCCTGGGCCGCAGCGGGCCCAGCGGGCTCGCCCCGCGCGGGTGCAGCACGGCCTCGGCCGCCTGGGAGAAGATGCTGTAGGAGAACGTGTCCCCCGGGTGGCTGAGCGCGGAATAGCGCGCCGGGTCCCAGCTCTTCAGCCCGGCCGGGCCGGTTACGCCGAGTTGCTGCGCGGAGACGCCGACCCACGCGTACCCGGCGCGCAGCAGTTCGTTGCTCTCGTAGAGGAAGTCGGGGTCGATGTCCACGTTGAAGCTGACGTTCAGCCACTCGACCACGACCGTGCCGTTGAAGGCGGCCGGGTTGGCCGGCCGCCGGACCAGGATCCGCGTCTCGTACGGCGCCGTCTCCGCCGGGCGCGCCGCCCAGCGCCCGTCGCTGCCCCAGGTGCCGGCCTGCGCGTAGCCGGTGGCCGTCCCCTTCAGGAAGAACTCCTGCTCGGTGTACCCGGCCAGGCCGAGCGGCACCGGCGAGGACGTGAACGGCCGGCCGTGGGTGCCGCTGGTGATGGGCCCGATCACCTGCGGCCTCGGCACCGGCTGGCCCCCGAGCCGGCTCGCGAGCTGGCCCGCCGCCTGGCCCGCGGCGGCCGGCCGGGCCGCCGCGGTGGCCGCCGTCACGCCCGCCAGCCCCAGCGCTGCCGCGGTGGCCACGGCCACCGCCGCCCAGCGGGCCCGCGTCCTCATCCCCCGGATTCCGGTGATCGCCTCGTCAGTTTTCCTCATGCGGGACAGTCGAGCGCCTGCGGTGACGCCATTTCTAGCGGCAAAAGGCACATCTTTGCGATGTGGCTTGTGGGTGACGGCGAGGATCTAAGCTGAAAAGCGTTCGACATGACCGAAAGGCTGGGCCGGCATGATCCAGTCCGTGGAACGCGCGGCCATGATCCTGAACGTGCTGGGCTCGGGAAGCCCGCGCCTGGGGGTCACCGAAATCGCCACCCGGTTGGGGCTGACCAAGCCGACCGTCCACGGCCTGCTCCGCACGCTCGAGAAGCACGACCTGATCGCGCAGGATCCCGACTCGGGCAAGTACACGCTGGGCCCGGGGGTGCTCCAGCTCGGCAACGCCTACCTCGACGGCTCCGACCTGCGCGCCCGCTCCCTGCTGTGGGCCGAGGCCCTGGCGCAGCGCGCCAACGAGGCGGTCTGGGTCGCCACGCTGTCGCGGGGCCGCGTGATCGTCCTGCATCACGTGTTCCGGCCCGACAACAGCGTGCAGATCCTCGAGGTCGGCGCGGCCATCCCCTGGCATGCCTGCGCCCTGGGCCACGCCATCGTCGCCTACCTGCCGGAGATGCAGCGCGCCCAGGCGCTCACCGGTGACCTGGTCCCGCTGACCGGGCGGACCAGGACCTCGCGCGCCGCGCTGGAGGATGCCCTGGCGCAGGTCAGGAGGCAGGGCTACGCGGTCGAGGACTCCGAGGCGACCGTCGGTGACGCCGGTCTTGCCGCCCCCGTCGTGAGCCGGGACGGGGCCGTGGCCGGGGCGATAGCCGCGGTCGGCCCGGCCCATCGCCTGCTCGGCACCGAGACCCGGGGCCCGCTCGCCCGGATGGTGGTCGAGGCCGCCCGCGCGGTGTCGCGCGACCTGGGCGCGGGCCGCGGCGGTGCCGTGCTGTCCGCGCTCAGCTGACACCTGCGAGAAGTTCCTGCCCGCCGCGCCGGTGGCGGTGTTCCCTGGCGCTGAACGTCGACCTGCACGTCGGTTCCATGGCCGCCGACCCCCGCCGACATCCGCGCACCCCCCCCATCTTCGGATTGCCCGCCAGATCTCAGCCCGTAAATAAGTAGCATGACATGCCTTGATTGGATATAATTTTCGAAGAAGGAGTTGATCCAGCCGGTACCCCCGGGAAGGGAGGCCAGATGAACTATCGGCCCCGCCCCGGCGACGGTTCCTTACCTCCTGACGAGAACCCCGCAGACGGCGCCCCTGACCAGAGCCCGGGCCGCCGTCCCGAGCGCCCCGAAGGGGCTGCCGGGCAAGAGCCCCGGCTCACCGCCGACATCATGCTCATCGGCGGCGGCTGGCACCAGCCCGACCAGCCGGGGGATACGCAATCACCCAGCGCCAGCCCGGACGGACCCGACGTCCCGGCGGGTGCCAGCGAAGCCGCGCGGGCGGAGCTGGCGGCGGCGTTCGCAGCCGGGTTCACCCACCGCGCCGAGCGCGACCGCGCTCACCGTGACGGTGCTCACCGCGACGGTGCTCACCGTGACCGTAGCGGCCTGGGCGGGAATCAGGCCCGCGGGTTCGCGGCGGGTGGTGGGCTGGATCAGATGCTGCCGGGCGCCGAACTGGGCTGCTATCTGGCTGCGGCGCGGCGGGCGGGTTTCGGGCGGCTGTCCGACTATGAGCTGTGCGGTGTGATCGCCGCCTACCGGCGGCAGGCCTCCTGCGAGGCCGCAGGCGAACTCGCGGCCATCGCCGAACTCGATGCCCGCCGGGCCGGCCCCGGCGGCCGTCCCGGCGAGCATGTCGACGCCGAGATCGCCCCGTTGCTGACCCTCACTCCCCGCGGCGCCGCCGACCTGACCGGCCTGGCCCGTGACCTGGCCCGGCTGCCGCAGACCTCCGCCCTGCTCGCGGCCGGGATCATCGACCGCAAACGCGCCGAGCTGATCGCCACCCACCTGTCGGTCCTGCCCGATGACGACGCGGCGGCGGTGGAGGAGAAAATCGCGCCCCGGGCCGGGGAGATGACCACCGGCGAGCTGGCCTCCGCGCTGACCCGCGCGGTCAAGGCCCACGACCCGGAAGGCGCGAAGCGCCGCCGGGAGCGGGCGCAGAAAGACGCCCGGGTCGAGGTGTGGGCCGAGCCCTCAGGCACTGCCGCGCTCGCGGGCCGCGACCTGCCCCCGGCCGGGGTCATCGAGGCCACCAAGTCCCTGGACGCCGACGCCCGCTGGCTCAAGGCCCACGGCGCGGAAGGTTCCTTCGACCAGCTTCGCGCCAAGGCGTTCGAGGCCCTGCTCGCTCACAAGCCTCTCACCAGCCTCATCCCCGGTCCCGCCGGCGGCACGGCCGCCTACGGCGCCGGCCACCCGGCAGCGCCCGCCAGCCCGGCCGGCGGCGGCGGGCCAGGTGGCGCTCCCGGCCCGGGCAGCACCGCCCCCGGCCCGGGCAGCACCGCCCCCGGACCGGAGCAGACCGGTCCCCGGCTGGGCGGCACGGTCCACCTGACCATGCCGGCCACCACCTGGCTCGGACTATCGGACAACCCTGGCGACATCCCCGGCCTCGGCCCCGCCGACGCCGGCACCTGCCGCGACCTCGCCGCCACCCTGACCGCCAACCCGGCCACCCGGTGGTGCATCACCCTGACCGACCCCCACGGACGGGCCGTCGCCCACGGCTGCGCCCGGGCCGGACCCGGGCCACCCGGCCGTGACCGCAGGACCTGGCTCGCGAGGGTCACGATCACCCCGATCGCCGCCAGCACCTGCGACCACCGCCACCAGTCGGCCGGCTACCAGCCCTCAGATTCGCTGCGGCACCTGGTCAAGACCCGCAGCCCCCGCTGCGGCTACCCCGGCTGCCGCCGGCCCGCCGTCCGGTGCGACGACGACCATACGGTCCCCCACCACAAGGGCGGCCGGACGTGCGAATGCAATTTGCACCCTTTGTGCCGCTATCACCATCAGGTCAAGCAGGCACCCGGCTGGCACGTGGCCCAGCCCCGGCCCGGCGTCCTGGTCTGGACCACACCCAGCGGCCGGAAATACACCACCACCGCCGAGCCCTACCCGACCTGACGCCCGAGGCCCTACCGGCCCTAAGCCCGTGCGGCCCAGCCCGGGCGCCTGTTTCAAAAGTGGCTGAGGAGCCGGGAATGTTCTGATTGCTGCGTGTCGGTGACCGGTGACCGGCGAGGTCTACGGTAGATGAGTCAACGACCAAGAAGACCATCTGCACGGAGACCTCATGGCCACCTTAGCGGTGACGGGGCGGGCG
>DATAVV010000247.1:0-1924 GCA_036267555.1 Streptosporangiaceae bacterium
ACGGTTCGTCACGCAGACCTTCGTCACCGTCCAGCCGGACGGCCTCGACCCGTGTGACCTGCGGCTCAAGCAGGGTGACGCGGCCGTGCGGGACCTGGTCGCCCGGCGCGTGCCGCTGTTCGAGTTCGCCATCCGCAGCGCCATTGACAAGCACAACCTGGACACCTCCGAAGGCCAGCTCGCCGCGCTGGATGAGGCCGCGCCGATCGTGGCCCGGATCAAGGACTCCGGCCTACGGACCCGGTACGCGGTCAACCTGGACCGCTGGCTCGGCCTGATGGACGAGCGCTTCGTGCTGGCCCGGGTGCGCGCGCACGGCGGGGGCGCGGCCGAGCAGCACCCCGGCCGCCGTGACAGCAACCGCCGCGACAGCAACCGCCGCGACAATGCCCACCGCGACAACGGCCGACGCGACGGCCGTGACCCCGGGCACCCCGGCAACGGCCGCCCCGGCACCGCCACGATCAGCCACGATGCCCCGCGCAACGGCAACGGTCAGGGCGGCCAAGGCGGTCAGGGCGGTCAGGGCGCGGCCGACACCAGCTACGACCCGTCCGACCCGGTGGTGCAGATCGAGCGGGAGGCGCTGAAGCTGGCCGTGCAGCGGCCCGGGCTGTGCGGCCCGGAGTTCGACGCGCTCGGCCCGGAGGCGTTCACCGTGGGCGCGCACGCGGCCGTGTTCCGGCTGATCGCGGCGGCCGGCGGCACTCACCGGGCCGGGAACGTGCGCGAGTGGGCCGCGCTGCTGCGCGAGAACGCGCCGAACGACCGGGCGCGGGCGTTCATGACCCGGCTGGCCGTCGAATCACCCCAGCTCACGGGCGAGCCCGACGCGCGCTACGTGGACCAGGTGCTGGCCCGGGTGGGGGAGCTGGCCGTCAGCCGCGAGATCGCGGCGGTCAAGGGCAAGCTGCAGCGGATGAACCCGGTCCAGCAGCAGACCGAGTACAACCAGCTGTTCGGCGACCTGGTGGCGCTGGAGCAGCGGCGCAAGGCCCTGCTCGACCGCGCCGCCGGCCTGTAACCAAGAACGCCGCCGGCCTGTAACCAAGAACGCCGCCGGCCGCCCCGGGCGCCTGTAACCCCGCAGTGCGTAACCAGCAAGTAAACCCGATGTGATCAACCGGGTCATGTTACGGACAGCCAGCGCCCGCCCAAACTACCGCCAAGGTGACAAAATTAGGCCCCCCGTAACCGGGGGTTCGTGCCGCACACTGGTCAGGTGAGCCTCAGCGTACTGACTAGCGGCCCGTCACTGGCCGAACAGATGACGCAACTCGTGACGCTTGGCAGGGAACGGGGATCCCTGACTATGGCCGACGTCGCGTCCGCCCTCGACCGGCACGAACTCTCACCCGATGCACTGGGCGAGGTCGTCCGGATGCTGGGCGATGAAGGCATCGAACTCCTCGACGCACCGCAGGAAGAGGAGGTGGAGGAGCCGCGCCGCGGGGGAGCGACCGATCTTGGCCGGCCCGCCGCCACCAGCGACCTGGTGCGCATCTACCTGCGGGAGATCGGCCGCGTGCCGCTGCTGACCGCCGAGGACGAGGTGGAGCTGGCCAAGTCGATCGAGGCGGGCCTGTTCGCCGACGAGAAGCTGCGCGGCAGCTCTCCGCCCGAGGGCGCCGAAGCGGCCGACCTGCAATTCCTGGTGGCCGAGGGCGACCGGGCCAAGCAGCGGCTGATCGAGGCCAACCTGCGCCTGGTCGTGTCGATCGCCAAGCGCTATATCGGCCGCGGGCTGGTTTTTCTGGACCTGATCCAGGAGGGCAACCTGGGGCTGATCCGGGCGGTGGAGAAGTTCGACTACACCCGGGGCTACAAGTTCTCCACCTACGCGACCTGGTGGATCCGGCAGGCCATCACCCGGGCCATCGCCGACCAGGCCCGCACCATCCGGGTGCCGGTGCACATGGTCGAG
>DATAVV010000248.1:0-12329 GCA_036267555.1 Streptosporangiaceae bacterium
CCGCTGCGGATACCCCGGCTGCCGCCGCCCCGCCTGGCGATGCGACGACGACCACACCATCCCCCACCACAAAGGCGGCCGCACCTGCGAATGCAACCTGCACCCGCTGTGCCGCCACCACCACCAGACCAAACAGGCACCCGGCTGGCACCTCACCCAGCCCCAGCCCGGCGTCCTGATCTGGACCACACCCAGCGGACGGAAATACACCACCACACCCGAGCCCTACCCGACCTGAAGCATCAAGACTTGCCCCCCGCATCTGGTCCCGGTCGCGGCCCGGACCGGCAGTCTGGCCTTCGGGTCCCTCTCGGGCCCCTGCCGGGGCACCGGTCAGCGCGACGCCCAGCCGGTGGCTGCGCAAGTAAGCGGAGGCGGACGGGAATCGAACCCGCCGACGACGACGCGCGCCGTCCACCGGTTTTGAAGACCGAGGGGGCCACCAGGCACCCTGACGCCTCCGCGCACGACCGACCCTATCGGGGCATTCGCCACAGGTCAGCACGGCGCACGCCGACGGCCGTTCCTGATCAGGCGATCATGCGGGCGCCGGGGCCGGGAATCGGGGTGACCTCGCGGGCCGACGCCACGGCGTGGCCATCCTCGCAGGCGAGCTGAAGCCGGACCGGCGCGCCGCAGTCGCGGTGGGTCAACTCCACCACCGGGCCCTCCGGGGATGCCGCGTACTTGTTACCCCACTCCAGCAGGGAAACGATCACCGGGAACAGTCCGAGGCCCTTCTCGGTCAGCCGGTACTCGCTGCGCGCCCGCTGCCCGGGCTCCTGGTACGGGACCCTCCGCAGCAAGTCATCGCTGACCAGGCGGTTCAGGCGGTCGCTGAGGATCTGGCGCGGCGCCGAGATGCGCCGGCGGATGTCATCGAAGCGCCTGACCCCGTTGAAGGCCTCCCTGAGCACCAGGAACGTCCACTTCTCCCCCACGATGGCCAGAGCCGCACCGATTGTGCAGTTCCGCGTGTCGTAGTCAAGGACCCATGGTCGGCTCATCGGTCCATGCTAAGTCTGGTTGACAGACTTAGCAATCAGGGAGCACCCTAGGTCTGTGAACCGAACCCAGTTGGCTCCCCCGGATGACATCCGGATCCGCCCCGCGCACGCCGCGGACTGCGCGGCCATCGGCGCCTTCGTGGCCGGGCTGTCGCCGCGCGCCCGGTTCCTGAGGTTCTTCGGTCCCGCCTCGCCGCCGAGTTCCTCGGTCCTGCGGAGCATGTGCGGGGCGGGCCTGACCAGCGACGTACTGCTCGCGACCGACCGCCACGGCCACGGCCAGGGCGACGATCGCGACAACCAAGGCGACGGCGACTACGCGGACCGGATGGTTATCGGGCACGCGATGGCGGCCGACAGCGTCGCGCCCGACGGCGCCCTGGTCACCGACGTCGGGCTCGTGGTGGCCGACCGGTGGCAGCACCACGGCGTCGGCTCGGACCTGCTCGGCCGGCTGGTCGCGCGGGCGCAGAAGCGCGGCGTCAGCCGGCTGAGCATGGACGTCCTGCCGGAGAACCGGCCAATGCTTACGCTGATCGCGCACCGGTGGCCGGACGCGAGATACGCGTTCGGCCCCGACGCGGTGACCGTCCGGGTGGGCCTGACGAGCCCGTCCGCAGCGAACGGAGGACGGCGTGACCCAGCGCTCAGGGCCGCGTGACGCGGTGACGGACGGCCGCGCGCCGGGCCCGGCGGCGGACGGCCAGGCCGCAGGCGACCAGGCGGCGGACGGCCACGCCACCGACGGGCACACCACCGATCGCCACACCGCGGTCGAGCACCTGGCTACGCCGCAGCGGCGGCGCAGCTATGCGTGGCAGGACCCGGCCATCGTCGCGGCCGCCGCGCCGACCATGGCGGGCATCGACTTCTTCCGGGCCATCGCTGACGGGACGCTCCCGGCCCCGCCGATCACCCAGACGCTCGGTTTCACCGTGACCGACGTGGAACCGGGCCGGGTCGTGTTCGAGATCACGCCGGCCGAGTTCCATTACAACCCGATCGGCTCGGTACACGGCGGCGTGTACGCCACGCTGTGCGACTCGGCGTGCGGCTGCGCGGTACACAGCATGCTGCCCGCGGGCGCCAGGTACACATCGCAGGACCTGACCGTCAAGTTCCTGCGCGCGATCACCACGTCGACCGGGCCGCTGCGGTGCGAGGGCACCGTGATCCACCTGGGCTCCCGCACCGGGCTGGCCCAGGCCCGGCTGACCGACGGCCAGGGCAAGCTGTACGCCTACGCGACCAGCAGTTGCCTGATTTTCCGGCCTTAACGCGGCAGCCACGGCCGGCCTGGCCCCGTGACCGCGCGGACGGGCCACGGGGCAAACAGCCGCCGCGGGCCCGTCAGCCCTCGTACAGGGCGTCGATCACGTCGGCGTACTTGGCGTGCACCACGCGGCGCTTGAGCTTCAGCGTCGGCGTCAGTTCCTCGCTCTCGGCGGTCCACTCCACCGGCAGCACCCGCCACTTCTTGACCTGCTGCACGCGGGCCAGCCGCTGGTTGGCGGCGGCCACGGCCCCGGCGATCGCCTCCAGCACGGCGGGCTGCTCGGCCAGTTCGGCCAGTGAGGACGCCTCGATGCCGCGGCCGCGGGCCCAGGCCGGCGCCACGTCGCCGTCCAGGGTGAGCAGGGCCACCAGGTAGGGCCGCCGGTCGCCGTAGCTCAGCGCCTGGCCGATCAGCGGGTGCGCGACCAGCAGGTTCTCGATCGCGGCGGGTGAGATGTTCTCCCCGCCCGAGGTGATGATCAGCTCCTTCTTCCGGTCCACCACCGACAGGAACCCGTCCTCGTCCACCGAGCCGATGTCCCCGGTGTGCAGCCACCCGTCGTCGTCGATCAGTTCGGCGGTGCGGTCGGGCAGGTTGAGGTACCCGGCCGTGTTCAGCGGCCCGCGGGTGAGGATCTCGCCGTCCTCGGCGATCTTGAGTTCCACGCCCGGCAGGGCCCGGCCCACCGTGCCCAGCCGGAACGCGTCCGGGGTGTTGGTCGTGAACGCCCCGGTGGTCTCGGTCATGCCGTACACGTCGAGGATCTTCATGCCGAGCCCGGCGAAGAACGAGGCCACGTCCGGGGCCAGCGGCGCCGCCGCGCTGGACACCGTGCCGGCCTGGCCCAGGCCGAGCAGCGACCGGATCGGGCGCAGCACGCTCTCGTCGGCCTGCCGGAACTCCTCGGCCAGGTCATCGGGCGTGGTGTTGCCGAACTCGCAGCTCTTGACGTACCGGCGGCCGGCGTCCATCGCGGCCTCGACCGCGGCCCGCCTGGCCGGGTCCTGCTCGGCCGCCAGCAGCGCCTGGATGCCGGCCTGGATCTTCTCCCAGACCCGCGGCACCCCGAAGAACGCCGTGGGCTGGACCGCGCCGAGCGTGGCGACCAGCCCGGTCGCCGCGTTATGGCAGAAGTAGACGTCCCAGGCGCTGTGCATGGGCAGGTAGATGCTGAACATCCGCTCGGCGATGTGGGCCAGCGGCAGGTAGGAGACCCAGCGCTCGCGCTCGCCGAGGAAACCGCTCTCGCTGCCGGTGCCAAGCTCGTACAGGACGCTGCGGTGGGTGATGACGACGCCCTTGGGGTTCCCGGTGGTGCCCGAGGTGTAGAGCAGCGTGGCGGCGTCGCCGGGGTCGATCGCGGCCACCCGCGCGGCCACGGCATCGGGCGCCGCGGCGTACCGCTCCCGGCCGAGCGCGGCGAAGTCGGCCCAGGTCATGAACTGATCGCCGGACGGGCAGGCGGCCGCGTCGCGCACGATGACCTTCGTCACGAGCGGCAGTTCGGCCAGCACCGGCTCCCAGCGGGCCAGTTCCGGCGCGCCGTCGAGCACGGCCACCGTGGCCTCGCAGTCGCCGGCCACATAGCGGACCTGGTCCGGGGCGAACGTGGCGTAGACGGTGACCGGCACTCCCCCGGCGTGCATCACGGCGAGGTCGGCGAGCACGTGCTCGGCCCGGTTCGGCAGCATCAGCGCGACCCGCTGGCCCGGCTGCAGCCCGAGATCGATCAGGGCCGCGGCCAGTTCGAGCGCCTGGCGCCGGGTCTGCTCCCAGGTCAGGGTCTGCCAGGGCCCGTCGTCGTCGCGATCGGAGTACGCGGGCTCGGCGCCGCAGCGGCCGGCCGTATCGGCCAGCAGGCCGCAGAGGGTCCGGCCCCCGTCACCCCAGGCCACCTTCTCGATGTCCGCCCGCTGCTCCAGGATCTCTGCCGTCACAGCCCGCCTCCCGACCTGTCCGTAACCGTCGCCACTGGCATGCCACCATGCCGCCGGCCCGTGCCGCAAGGCCGCCTGCCATCCATGCAGCGATTGAGCCGTGCGTACAGTTCAGCCATGACGAACGTGGCCGCGGGCACCCGGCTGACCCAGTATGCGCGCGGAGGCGGATGCGCCTGCAAGATCCCGCCCGGAGAATTGGAGAACGCGGTCGCGGCGCTGATCCCCGATGCCCCGGCCGAAGATCTGCTGATCGGGGTCGAGCATGGCGACGACGCGGCCGTGGTCCGGATCGGGCCGGACCGGGCGGTCGTGGCCACCGCCGACTTCTTCACACCGGTCGTCGACGACGCCTACACGTTCGGGCGGATCGCGGCGGTCAACGCGCTGTCCGACGTCTACGCGGTGGGCGGTGAGCCCCTGATCGCGCTGAACCTGCTCGGCTGGCCGCGGGAAAGGCTGCCGCTCGAACTCGCCGCTGAGGTGCTGCGCGGCGGGCTGGAGGCCGCCCGAGGCGCCGGGTGCCACGTGGCCGGCGGGCACAGCATCGACGACCCGGAGCCGAAGTACGGCATGGCCGTGACCGGCCTGGCCGACCCGGCGAAGCTGCTGCGCATCGACGCGGGCACCGCGGGCCTGCCGCTCAGCCTGACCAAGCCGCTGGGCACGGGCGTGCTGAACGCCTGGCACAAGGCCACGGGCGAGGTCAGCGACGCGGCGATCGCGGTTATGACCAGCCTCAACGCCGACGCGAGCCGGGCCGCCCTGGCCGGCGGCGTGCGCTGCGCCACCGACGTGACCGGGTTCGGCCTGCTCGGCCACCTGTTCAAGCTGGCCCGGGCCAGCGGGGTCGGTGCGGTCGTCGACCGCTCGGCGGTGCCGCTGATCGAGGGGGCCGCCGACGCCCTGCGGGCCGGGTACATACCTGGTGGCAGCCGGCGGAACCTGGACTGGGTCCGCCCGCACGCCGACATGGCCGGCGTGGCCGAGGAGGACCTGCTGCTGCTGGCCGACGCGCAGACCTCCGGCGGCCTGCTGCTGGCGGGCGAGATCCCCGGCGCGACGGTGATCGGGGAACTGGTGCCCGCCCGCGCCGGCGGGCCGGTGCTGACCATCCGCTGAACTGACCATTTGCTGACCAGGCTCCGACCGGATCCTGACTCGGCCTTGACCATTTCGCGGCATATCGCCCGGTATTGTGACTGGGTTGGCAGGGCGGCAGGCACCAGGAGGATGCCCGATGATACTTGCCGGGCCCGACCTCACCCGGGCCAGCGGCGCTGGTCCAGTGCCCCGGCGGCGCAGGTGGCCGCTCCGGGCGGCTGTGGCCGTCGGCGCGCTCTCGGTGGCCGGATACGCGGCCGACGTGGCCTGGAACCACTCCGGCGCGATGCTGAACTGGTACGACCTCAACGTCTACAACCACGCCGGCCTGATCGCCAGGAACCTCCCGCGGCGGCTTTACACCTGGCAGCTTCGCCCGGGGATCAAGTTCACGTACACGCCGTTCGCCGCGCTGCTGTTCGCGTTCGGCTCGCTGCTGCCGTGGGTGGTGCTGAGGTGGCTGATGACCGCGGCCAGCCTGGCCGCCACGGGCGGCACCGTGTGGCTGACGCTGGGCGCGCTCGGCTGGCGCGGCCGGGGCCGCGTCACGGCCATGCTGGCCCTGGGCGCGGCCGTGCTCTGGATCGAGCCGGTCCAGCGGGCGCTGCACCTGGGCCAGATCGAGCTGATGCTGATGCTCCTCATCGTCTGGGACCTGTGCCAGCCGGACGACCGCCGGTGGAAGGGCGCCGGCATCGGGCTGGCGGCCGGGATCAAGCTCGTTCCCCTGATCTTCATTCCGTACCTGATCCTGGCGGGCAAGCTGCGGCAGGCCGCGGTGGCCAGCGCGGCCTTCGCGGGCAGCGTGGCCGTCGGCTTCGTCTTCCTCCCGCAGGCGTCGGTCAAGTGGTGGCTCACCGGTTACCTCCTGCACTCCGGCAACGTGGGCGACGTCGGGTCGCTGCTCAACCAGTCCCTGTTCGGCCTGGCCGCGCGGGCCGCCGGGAGCCGGCACACGGCCGCGCCGATATGGCTGGGCCTGGACGTCGTGGTCACGGCGGTCGGGCTGGTGACCGCGGCCGCACTGCACCGGGGCGGCCGGCCGGTGCCCGGCTGGCTGACCTGCGCGCTGACCGGGCTGCTCGTCTCGCCGATCAGCTGGGATCACCACTGGGTCTGGATCGTGCCGGTGCTGGTCCTGTTCGCGGACGCGGCGGTGCGAGCCGAGGGCGCCCGGCGGCGGGCCTGGGCGGCGCTGACGGTGGCTGTCGCCGCGATATACGGCGGCTGGCCGGCCCACTGGACGGGCCCGTCGGCGCTCGTGCCGCAGGGCCTGCTCGGGTTCTTCATCGGCCCGCACCCCGACCACCTGAAGTACCACCTGCGCGGCGCGGGGGTGATCAGCTGGAACCTGTATGTGCTGGCCGGCCTGGCCCTGCTGGCACTGGCGGTAGCCGGCGCGGCGCGCACGGGCGTCCCGCGCCGTCGTCCCGCGAGCGCGCTTCTATGGCCCTATCCTGGTGTGTCTGTGATGCGCCGCGCGCTGTCCGCGCGCCGCGCGAGGACCCGCAGGGACCGCGGGCCTCTCCAATCCCCGGAAAGGGACGGCGATGTCGCGGCCACTGTCTGGCCTGGCTCCGGTCACAGCGCAGTCAGCGAGGCAACCGGACAACCTCTTAGGCCGGCGTGAGCGGCGCGCCAGGCGGCAGCTCGCCACGGCTGCCGCGGCCTTCGCGCTGGCGCTGGCCGCCTACGTCGCTGATGTCGCGACCCACCCGCTCAAGCTCACGCTGGACTGGTTCGACCTCAACATCTACAACCACGCGGGCCTGATCACCCGCCACGCGCCCAGCACGCTTTACACCTGGCACTTCCTGCCGGGCGTCCAGTACCTCTACACCCCGTTCGCCGCGCTGGGCTTCGCCGCCGGCTCGCTGCTGCCCTGGTCGGTGCTGAAGTGGCTGATGACCGTGGTCAGCCTGGCCGCGATGGCGGCGACCGTATGGGTGACCTTCGGCCAGCTCGGCTGGCACGGCCGCCGCCGCTGGGCCGCCACGCTCGGGATCTGCGCGGTGGCACTGTGGACCGAGCCGGTGCTGCGCTCGGTGCAGGTGGGCCAAGTCGAGCTGGTGCTGATGGCGCTGGTCGCCTGGGACCTGTGCCAGCCCGAGCACCGCCGGTGGAAGGGGGCCGGCATCGGCCTGGCGGCCGGGATCAAGCTCGTCCCGCTGATCTTCATTCCGTACCTGATCCTGACCGGGAAGCTACGGCAGGCCGCCGTGGCCACGGCGGCGTTCGCCGCGACCGTGCTGGCCGGCTTCATCGTGCTGCCGGCCGAATCGGTGAAGTGGTGGCTGACCGGCTACTTCCAGCACGCCGGGGACTTCTCGAATACCAGCCTCGGGTCCCTGCTGAACCAGTCGGTGCTGGCCATGCTGACCCGGACGCCGGCGGGCACCGGCTCGGTGACCGCGTTGTGGGTGCTGCTCGCCGCGATCATCGGCGTGACCGGGCTGGCGGCCGCGGCGGAGCTGGCCCGGTCGGGGCGGCTTACCGCAGGCTGGGTGACCTGCGCGCTCACCGGCGTGCTGATCTCGCCGATCAGCTGGGACAACCACTGGGTGTGGCTGGTGCCGCTGCTGGCGGTCCTGGCCGACGCGGGCATCAGGGCCCGGGGCGCCGTCCGGTGGGGGTACTGGGGCTTCGGCGCCGCCCTGGCCGCCGTCTTCGCGGACTGGCCCACGCACATCAGCGGCAAGCTGGCCTTCGTCCCGCACGGGCTGGTGGGCTTCGACGTCCGCCGGCATCCGATGAGCGAGATCTTCCACCTGCACGGTGTCCAGCTGATCAGCTGGAACCTGTTCGTGCTCGGGGGCCTGGCGATGTTCGGGTTCATGGTGGCGTGGGCCGCGCGGAACCGGCGCAACCGTCACGCGGACCCGGCGCGGCCAGCGGAGCCCGCGCGGACCGCGATTACCTGACGAGGGTCTAGCGGACGCGGGGCAACCTGACGCAGGGCCACCTGACCAGCGGCTACCTGACGAAAAGTGTCACGCGGTCCGCGCGCACCAGCGGCAGGTGTCCGTCGGTGACGACCGGCTCGCCGTTCAGTTCCACTGCCACCCGGCGGTCCAGGGTCAGCCCGGCCGCCGCCGCGGCCGCGGCCACGGTGGCCGCGCGGGCCGGCCACGGGCCGGCGTGCTCCCCGCCGGCCCGCCGGCGCTCGATCGTGACCTCCGGGGCCGGCCGGGCGCGGGCGGCCCGGTACTCGCCGGGCTCGTTGACGTTCACCAGCGAGTCGAGCCCGGGATCGGCGGCGGCCAGTTCGGGATCGGCGCACAGCGCGGCCTCGTCCAGGCGGGCCGCCGCGCACTCCTCGAACAGGAACCCCAGGCGGAGCCTGCCCCCCGCCACCATCCGGGCGGCCACCGGGGCCAGCGTCACCGCGTAGGCCGCGGCCAGCGGCTGCGGGTAGCCGCGGGCCACGGGCAGGACCATGTCCGCGCCGCCGTCCCGGGCCCGCAGGACCCGGCGCACGAACGCCGGGTGCAGGAACGGCAGGTCGGTGGCGCACACGAAGGCGGCCTCGGCCCGGCTCGCGACCGCGGCCAGTCCCGCGGCCAGGCCTTGCACCGGGCCCAGGCCCTCGGCCGGGTCGTCCACGATTTCCGCCTGGCCGGCCAGGTCGGGCAGGGCCTGCCCGGGCGCCCGGACCACGAGCACCGGCCCCCCGGTGGCCCGGGCCAGGATGCCGACGGTCCGGCGCAGCAGAGTCGAGCCATGCCATTCCAGGTCGGCCTTGGACGTGCCCATCCGCGACGACCGCCCGCCGGCCAGCACGATCCCGGCGGCCCTGGGCATGACCCGATCCTACGGTCCGGGCCACCCGCGCGGGCGCGGCTCGCATCCGGGACGGGCGTAGCCTCGGGAGATGAACACCAGGACCTCGCGGCGGCGGGTGCTGCGCATCTCGCTGCCCGGCGCCGGGCCGGGCGAAGGCGGCAGCGCGCGGGCGGAACCCCGGGCCGACCTGCTGGCCACCGAGGAGCCGCTCGGGATCAGGGTCGGCGGGCAGGCGCTCACCCTGACCATGCGCACCCCGGGTGACGACATCGACCTGGCGGCCGGGTTCCTGGTCAGCGAGGGCATCGTCGCCTCCCCCGGCGACATCACCCAGATGCGGATCTGCACCGCCGACAACTGCGGCCACGACGACCACGGCGGTGCTGCAAACGGCGGTGCTGCAAACGGCGGTGCCGCAAACGGCGGTGACGGAGCCGGGAACATCGCCGACGTCGACCTGGCGCCCGGTGTCACGGTCTCGCCGGCCCTGCGCCGGAATTTCCTGACCACGAGCGCGTGCGGGGTGTGCGGCAAGACGAGCATCGCCGAGTTGTTCGTCAAGGGCCATTTCGACCTGCACGCCGACCAGGTGCGCGTCTCGCCCGCCGTGCTCGCTCTGCTGCCGGACCGGCTTCGCGGCGCGCAGCGCGTGTTCGAGCGCACCGGCGGGCTGCACGCGGCCGGGGTCTTCACCGCCGGCGGCGAGTTGCTGTGCGCGCGTGAGGACGTGGGCCGGCACAACGCCGTGGACAAGGTCGTCGGCTGGGCGCTGCGCCAGGGGCGGCTGCCGCTGGCCGGCTGCGTGCTGCTGGTGAGCGGGCGGGCGTCGTTCGAGCTGGTGCAGAAGGCGGTGCTGGCCGGGATCCCGGTGCTCGCGGCGGTGTCGGCGCCGTCGTCGCTGGCGGCCGACCTGGCGCAGGAGGCCGGGCTGACCCTGGTCGGGTTCCTGCGCGGCGGCTCGATGAACGTCTACAGCGCCGCGCACCGCATCGCGCGGTAAGTGATTCCCCCCGCTCAAGCGTGAAGTGTGCATGGCCGCTGAACCGATGGACTTCGCCGCGTTCTACGCGTCGGCGAAGGATGACTGTTTCCGGGCCGTGCTGGCCAGCACGGGCGGAGACCTGCACGCCACGGAAGACCTGGTCGCCGAGGCGTTCGCCCGGGCCTGGGCCTCGTGGCGCAAGGTGGGCCGGCATCCGCAGCCGCGCGCCTGGGTGGTGCGGACCGCGCTCAACACCCGCGTGTCCTGGTGGCGGCGGCAGCGGCGCGAGGTCGCGCTCGGCCCGGCTGACGGCGCGTCCCTGGCCGGCCCCGACGCCAGCCCGGTCGACCGGGAACTGCTGACCGCCGTGCGGGATTCCTTCGCCGGCGCCCGCTTCGCCACGCCGCTCGGCGCGACGATCGCCCGCGGCCGCCGGCTGCGCGCTCGGCACCGGGCCGTGGGCGTGACGGGCGTGGCCTTCGCCGCCGCGGTCGCGGCCGGGGCCGGGCTCGCCGGGGCGCTGACCGCCAGCCCCGCCACCTCCCCGGCGGTCTTTTACGGCCCGTCGCCCGCCACCGGCGCCCCGGACCGGCTGGCGGCCTGGACGGTCACCAGGGCCCCGGACGGGGACGTGACGATCCTGGTCCGCCAGCTCAGCGACCCGGCGGGCCTGCAGCGCACGCTGCGCGCGGACGGGGTGCCCGCCAACGTCCGGTTCCAGGACGGCATCCTGTCCGACACCCCGCCGCTGCCGCGCGCCTGCAAGAACCCGCCGATGTCGGACGACGCCAACGCCAAACTGCAGGGCAAGATCCTGGACATGCCGAGCCAGATGACGGCCGACACGAAGGTCGCCCTGATCATTTACACGGCCAAGATTCCCAAGGGCATCGGCCTGAACCTGACCGTGCAATCGTCGGCGAACTCCTACGGCTGGAGCCTCGGCCTGGTCGAGGCGACCAGAGCCTGCACCGGTTCGTGATCGGGCGGCACCATGGCCTAGGCTGCCGCTTCCGTGAGCAGGCCGCGGTTGCGGCGGATGGCCAGGTCGGCCTTGGTGAACAGGGTGTCGACGACCACTCCGATGACCAGGATCACGACGATGATCGAGCTGGCCCCGGCGAAGTCGAGGTTCTGCTGGTCGACGCTGAGCTGCTGGCCGATCGAGACCTGGCCGATGATCGACACGAACAGCTCGGCCGCCATCAGGCTGCGCCAGGCGAACGCCCAGCCCTGCTTGAGCCCGGCCACGTAGGCCGGCAGCGACGCGGGCAAGATGAGGTACCGGTAAAGTGCGATGCCGCGCAGGCCCATGGTCTTGCCCGCGCGCAGCAGCAGCGGCGGCGTGTAGTCCACGCCGGTGATCAGCCCGTTGGCGATGGACGGCGCGGCGCCGAGGATGACCACGAACATGATCGCCGAGTTGTTCTCGCCGAACAGGATGATGCCGAACGGCGCCCACGCCACCGACGGCATGGACTGCAGGCCGGTGACGATCGAGCCGACCGCGGCGCGCAGCGGCGGGATCCTGGCCACGACCAGGCCGATGACCGAGCCGATGATCAGGGCCACCAGGTAGCCTTCGGCCGCGCTGCGCAGGGTCACCCCGACCGTCGACCAGAGCTGGACGTGCTGCATCTGGTCCCACAGGCTGGCGAACACCGGCCCCGGGCCCTTCAGCACGTAGTGCTTCCACCCGCTGAGCGTGATCAGCTCCCAGACGGCCAGGACCAGCGCGATCGCCAGCAGCTTGGGCCAGGCCGCCGCCCAGGCCTTGCGGGCGATCCGGCCAGGTTCGGCCCGGCCCGGCTCCGGCTGCAGTTCTAGGCGGTCCAGCCCTTCCAGTGCCTGGTCAACGGCCATGGCGTCCCATCTCCTCGCGCAGCCGGTCGGTGATGGTGGTGGCCAGCGCCCCGGTCTGGGCCGTGTTGATCCCCCGCGGCTCCTCGCCGGGCACGGCATATTCCTCGATCACCCGGCCCGGCCGGCTGCTGAGCACCAGGACCCGGTCGCCGAGCCGGACCGCCTCGCGCACGTTGTGGGTCACGAACAGGACCGTGAGGTCCTGCTCGTCGCAGATCCGGTCCAGTTCGTCGTGCAGCAGGTCGCGGGTCATCGCGTCGAGCGCGCCGAACGGCTCGTCCATGAGCAGCACCTCGGCGTCCTGGGCCAGGGCCCGGGCCAGCGCGACCCGCTGCCGCATGCCGCCGGACAGCTCGTGCGGCCGCTTGCCGCCGAAC
>DATAVV010000249.1:0-7074 GCA_036267555.1 Streptosporangiaceae bacterium
GCAGTCTCTCCGCGCGGCTGTCACCCACGCGCCGCCTCCTGCTTTCCCGGCTCCCTGGCGCGGACGTAGGCGCAGATCGCGTTCACGCTGGAGAAGTTCTCCGGAAGCAGGTCCGCGTCGCCGACCGCGATCGCGAACCGCTCCTCCAGGAAGACCACCAGCCGCAGCAGGCTCAGCGAATCGATGACGCCGTTCTCCAGCAGCGAGGTGTCGTCCGCCAGCGGCAGCAGCGCGGGGTCCTGGACGAACTCCCGGCTGATGTAGTCGTTGATGATCGTCTCCACCTGGTCAGCTTCCTTCCGTGTTGGCTAGCTTGGGGTTGCGCTACTCGCGGGCGAGGCTGATCCGGTCGACCTTGCCGGTCGAGGTCCTCGGCAGCGCCTCGGCGAAATCGACGAGGTCCGGCACCATGTAGGCCGGCAGCCACCGCCGGCAGTGATCCAGCACGTTCTCGCGGGTGAGGTTGCCCGCGCCGGCCGCGACGACGACCGCGCGCAGGCGGCTGCCGAGCAGCTCGTCGGGCACCGGCAGGACCGCCGCCTCCCGGATGGCCGGGTGCCGGTACAGCGCGGCCTCCACCTCGCCCAGCTCCACGCGGTAGCCGCGGATCTTCACCATGCTGTCGAGGCGGCCGATGTAGACGTAGTTTCCGGCCGGGTCCACGGTCACCAGGTCCCCGGTCCGGTACACCCGTTCGCCGCTCTCTTCGGCCAGCGGGTGCGCGACCAGCGCCTCACGGGTCTTGTCCGGCAGCCCCCAGTAGCCCTGCATCAGCGAGGGGCCCCGCACGTACAACTCGCCCTCCTCGCCGGGCTTCGACACCCGGCGGCCGTCGCTGGTGACCGCGAACACCTCGGTGTTGGCGCAGGCCTTCCCGATCGGGGCCGGGCCGGCGTCCGTCTCGCCCGCGGGCACCTCGAACGCCGTGCACACGTTGGTCTCGGTCGGCCCGTACCAGTTGAGGTAACGGGCGTGCGGCAGCTCGGCCATCAGCCGGGCGAGGTACTTGGGCGCGAACACCTCCCCCGCGAAGATCACCGTGCGCAGGCCGGACAGGTCGAAGTCCCCCAGGCCGCCGTAGCAGGCGAGCAGCGTGAGCACCGAGGGCACCGAGTACCAGACCGAGATCCGTTCCTTCTCGAGCCATTTCGCGATCGACACCGGGAACGTGGCCGCCCCGTCGGGCAGGACCGCCAGGCAGGCACCGGCCCGGCAGGTGGCGTAGACGTCGAAGACCGACAGGTCGAAGTGGAGCGGCGCCGGGCTGCAGACGCGGTCCTCCTCGCCCAGGGCCGCCGCCGCGGCCGCCCACTCGACGAACGTGAGCGCGTTGCGGTGCGTGATCGTCACCCCCTTCGGGGTGCCGGTCGATCCCGACGTGTACAGGATGTACGCGGGATCGGTCTCGATCGCCTGCTCCTGCGCGAGCGGCTCCGGCGGTTCGGTAGCCACCGCGGCCCACGCCAGGATCGGCGCGCCCTCGCCGGCCTCGCCGGCCTCGCCGGCCGGCGGCCCGCCCGCCGGGTCGCCGGGGAAACTCGCCACCGCCACGTGGCGGAGCCGGGGCACGCCGTCGGCCAGCGCGGCCGCCTTGGCCGCCGTCACCTCGTCCGCCACGATCACGGCGGCCCCGCAGTCACGCATGACGTAGCTGAGCCGCTCGGCGGGTGCCTTCGGGTCGAGCGGCACGTAGCAGGCCCCCGCCTTCAGTGCCCCGTAGACCCCGATGACCGAGGCGGCCGACTTGGGGGCGAGCACCCCCACCCGGTCACCCGGCGCCACGCCCAGGCGCGCCAGGGCCCGGGCCATCTTGTTGCTCAGCCGGTCCAGTTCCTCATAGCTGAGCAGGCCGCACCCGGACGCCACCGCCGGCCGGCCCGGCTGCCGTGCCGCGGCCCCGGTCAGCAGTTGCTGCAACAGATATGCCATAACGCCCCCCTGTCGTTCTCCCCCGCCGCCGCGCCGCTCTGGCGGTCCCGCCGGTCTAAAGCCCGAGCATCCGGGCGAGTATCACGCGCTGGATCTCCGAGGTTCCGGAGTAGATGGTGCTGGCGACCGCGTCTCGCAGGTCGCGCTCGATGCCCGAGTCCTTCAGGTAGCCAAAGGCCCCGTGGGTCTGGATCGCGTCCTGGCTGGAGCGGATCCATGACTCGCTGGTGAACAGCTTCGCGGCGGCCGCCTCGGCGGCGGCGGACCTGCCCTGCTGCTTGAGCCACGCGACCCGGTAGATCAGCAGCCGCGCCGCTTCCAGCCGCACGTACATGTCGGCCAGCTTGTTGGCTACGCTCTGGAACTTGCCGATGGGCTGGCCGAACTGCTCACGCGAGCGCGCGTACGCCACGCACGCGTCAAGCTGCCGCCGCATCGCGCCGACGGCGCTGGCGAACAGGCAGCTCCGCTCCCATTCCATGGACGAGTTGAAGATGGCCATCCCGGCGCCTTCCGGCCCGAGCCGGCTGCTGGCCGCGACGACGCAATCGGTCAGCGCTATCTCGCCCATGGGCGAGGTCCGCAGGCCCATCTTCTCGAAGCCGCTGCTGATCGCGAGCCCGGGCGTCCCGGCGTCGACGAGGAAGGCCGAAAGCCCGGCGAGCCCGGGGCGGTCCTTGACCGACGCGTAGACCAGCAGCACGTCGGCCACGGGCGCGTTGGTGATGAACTGCTTGGCCCCGTTCAGGACGTAGTGGTCACCTCGCCGCTCGGCCCGGCTGCGGACGTGCAGCGCGTCGGAGCCGGTCTCGGGCTCGGTCATGGCGTGCCCGCCGATGATGTCGCCCGACACCATCGGCGGCAGGTAAGCCTGCTGCTGCTCCGGGGTGCCGAAGATCACCAGCGGAAGCTGGACGCTCCACATCTGCGCGTTGAGCGAGAACAGCAGCCCGTTGTCCTGGCATCCGTACCCCAGGGCCTCCATGACCAGGGCGGTGGTGAGCGTGTCGCTGCCCGCGCCGCCCAGTTCGGGCGGGATCGGCAGGCCCAGGATCCCGAACTTGGCGCAGGCCTGCCACGCCTCCCGCGGGAACTCGCCCGCATCCTCGCGCTTGGCCAGATCGCGGTTGAGCTCCCGCCGGGCGAAGTCGGCCGCCGCCTCGGTCAGCTCGCGCTGCTCGTCGCTCAGTGAGAAGTCCACGCCATCTCCTTGTTCGCCATCCTGGTCCTCGCCGCTGCGGTCATCGGGGGGTCGTCGCCCTCGGGCGGACAGCGCCCGCCGTGGCCGGGGCCCGCGGCGACCGCGGCCGCCGGACGCGGGACACGGCCGACGCGGCCGCCCGCCACCGGCGGGCCGGGCGCCGGGCCAGGCGGAGCGCGGCCGCGTGGGCCTGCGTCTCGGCCTGGTCGGTGAGCGGGGCCAGCGGGCCGCAGTCCTGGTAGCGGTGCGCCAGCGCCCGGGAGAGCAGGTGGTCGGCCAGCCACGGGTTCTTGGGCAGCACGGGCCCGTGCAGGTAGGTGGCGTACACCTCCCGGTAGCGGGCGCCCTCGGTGCCGTCCTGTCCGTTGTTGCCCGCCCCGGCCAGCACCCGCCCGAGCGGCTCGGCGCCGCTCCCCAGGAAGGTGCGCCCGCTGTGGTTCTCGAATCCGGTGAGCTGGCCCTGCCCGCCGGGGCCCAGGTCGCACTCCACGGCCACGTGACCGATGAAGCGCTCCGGGCCGGCCCGCGTGACCACGTCCAGCACGCCAAGGCCCGTTATCGGCGGCCCTTCGGCCGGGGCGTAGGACCGGCCCAGGAGCTGGTACCCGGCGCACACGGCGAGCACGACGGCGCCGGACTCGATCGCGTCCCGCAGCGGGCCGGCCTTCGCCTCGAGATCCAGGGCGGCCGCGGTCATCTCCCGGTCCTGCCCGCCGTGCAGCAGGATCAGGTCACACCGGCTGAAGTCGGGGACCACGTCCACGTCGGCTTCGGTCACGCTGTACCGGATCCCCCGCCAGGTGCAGCGGTGCATGAGGGCAAACAGGTTTCCCCGGTCGCCGGCCACGCTGAGCAGGCTCGGGTACAGATGGCAGATGCGGACCGTCATCGGCGCCGTCGTCATGTCGTCATTCCTCCCAGGAAGGCCGCACCCAGCCGCGGCGCTGCATGATGCTGCGAAGCTCGCGCATGGGGGTGTAGCCAGCGAAGATGTAAAGCGACTCGCCCGGCGGCGTGTGCGCCAGCGCCCGGTCCAGTGCCGCCGAGCGGCTCGGCAGCACCTCCATCGCGGCGGGGCTGGCCCCGGCGTACTTGAACCGCAGCGCGACCTCCTCCGCCCGGGTGCCGCTGCTGACCACGCTGGCCAGATGCGGCACGAGGTCCTCGAGGTCCACGTCCCAGAGCCAGGCGAAGTCCTCCCCGTCGACCACGGTGTTGCTGTGCGCGGCCAGGATGTGCTTGCGGCCGGGCCGCCGCAGCACCTCTCTGAGCGTGGTGTTGTACGCCGTGGGGTTCTTGACGAAGGCCAGGACCACCTGCCGGTCGCCGGCCTGGATCTCCTCCAGGCGGCCGAACGCCGGGCGCAGGTCCGCGAGGGCCTGGCGCGCCTGGGCCGGTTCCAGCGGCCGCGGCAGCGCCTGGGCGATGGAGCCCGCGAGCGCGGCGGCCGCGTTGTAGACGTTGTGCACCCCGGGCAGGGACACCCGCAGCGGGAAAGTTCCCGCGGGCGTCTCGACGGTGATCTCGGATCCGCCTCCTCGCGACGGCCGGATCGCGGTGACCGCGACATCCAGGCCCGGACGGGCGTTCCCGCACGCCGGGCACTCGTAGTCCCCCAGGTGGGAGAGATGCACGGCGCGGTAGCTCAGCCGCTGCTGGCAGCGCACGCAGCGGATGGTGTCCGCGGCGTGCTCGGGCACGGTGCCGTCGGCGCTGGCGGCGTCGGCGCTGGCGGCCCGGATGCCGAAGTACAGGCGGCGGGCGGACGCCCCGGGGGCCAGGCTGGCCACCAGGGGATCGTCACCGTTGAGGACCGCGGTGGCCGATGCGGGCAGCGCCTCGATGACCTCTTCCAGTCTTCTCGCCATCGAGTAAAGCTCGCCGAAGCGGTCCAGTTGATCGCGGAAGACGTTGGTGATCAGGAAGGTGTCCGGCCGCACGTCCGGCGCGACCAGCCGCACCGTCGCCTCGTCGACCTCCAGCAGGAGCAACTGCGCGTCCATCCGCCCCCGCAGGTCCGTTCCCCGCACGGCCGCCGAGATCACGCCCTGCAGCAGGTTGGAGCCGGACCGGTTCTGGGTGACGCTCAGGCCCCCGGCCTGGGCCAGGGCCGCGAGCATGCGGCAGGTCGTCGTCTTGCCGTTGCTGCCGGTGACGACCACCTTGCGGGCATCGCTCGCGGCGGTGGCCTTCTGCAGGACGTGCGGATCGATCCGGCTGGCCACGATGCCGGGAAGGCTCGTCCCGCCGCCGACCCGCAGCACCCGCGACGCGGTCGCCGCCGCCTTGCCCCCGGCGAGCGCGAGCGTGAGACGGGCCTGCCCCGCCGGGGCGACGGGCGTCTGGCCGGCCTCGGACCTGTCCGGGGCGCGGCTGGTTACGATGCGCACGTCACGTCCTCCTCGGCCCGGGCCTGGCGCGGCATGGTCGCCGTCAGATCCTCGGCGGCCTGCGGCTGCACACCGGCCAGGACGCTGCGCTGGCCGGCATCCCGGACAGCGGCCACGATCGCCTGCACGTGCCCTTCGTCCAGCGCGTAGTGCAGCGCGCAGGACCGCAGGGCGAAGCGGCCGTGAATCTCCGTGCCGGCCAGGAACGCCCGCCCGCCGACCTGGAGATCCTCCACGATCTCCTGGTTCAGCCGGTTCAGGGCCGCCTCGTCGCCGCGCAGGCCGTCCGGCACGTAACGGAAGCACACCGCGGTCAGCGGGCCGGCCGCCAGCAACTCCAGGTCGGTTCCGGCCTCGACGACCTCCTCCAGGTAGCGCGCCAGGTCGATGTGCCGCCCGACGTGATCCGCCAGCCCGGCCTTTCCGGCCTGCTGGATGTTCCAGAGGGTCTTGAGCGCCCGCCCGGAATCCCGGGTCTGCTCGGCGCTGCGATGGGAGTACCAGAGTTCGCCGGCGAACCCCTGTCCCGCCTGGAAGCTGAGGTAGGAGGGCACGAGCTTGTAGGTGTCCTGCAGCAACTCGCCGCGCCGCACGATCGCGCAACTGCAGCCGATGGCCACGGCCAGCCACTTGTGCGGGTCGAGGGCGACCGAGTCGGCGCGCTCCAGGCCGGAGTACCAGTGGGCCAGGCGGGGGTCGAGGGCCCCGAAACCGCCGTAGGCGCCGTCCACATGCAGCCACAGGCCCTCGTCCCGGCAGAAGTCGGCGAGTTCGCCGAGCGGGTCGATGGCACCGGTCTTCACGCTCCCCGCGTTGGCCGCGACCAGGAACGGGCGATGACCGGCCAGGCGGTCGGCCGCGACGGCGGCCCGCAGGCTGGGCAGGTCCATGCGGAAGTCCTCGCCGGCCATGACCTTGCGGGGGGCGCCGAGCCCGAGCGTGAAGGCCGCCTTCTCCAGGCAGGAATGGCCCTCGGCCGACATGTACATGGTGAGCCGGGGATGCCCCTGCAGGCCCTCGGCCCGGATGTCCCAGCCGTTGGCCTGAGCACCCCAGTACCGCGCGACCTCCAGGCAGTGCCGGTTCGCGTCCGATCCTCCGCCGAGGAGAACCCCGTCGCTCCCGTCCTGCGGGAAACCGATGAGTTCCATAAGCCAGCGGACGACGGCCTGCTCCACGTAAATAGCCGCGTAATTACCGCCTGCGCCACTCGTATTGGTCGCTGCCGATGCAAATGCCGCGAGCATGCTCAGCTTGGATGCCGCCGGGTCAACAAAAGCCGCGAAACACGGATGATTCTGGCCGCGGCCGTAGGGAAGTACCAGCCGGGCAAAGCCTTCGATGACATCCTCGGGAGCTGCTCCGTCGACGGGGATGCTCATTTCCTCAAGCTCTCGCCGCACCTCCGTCGGCAAGGGCCGGTAAACCGGCTCTCGCGGAAGCTCGTCCAGGTAGGCGGCGAGCATGTCCACCAGCCGATGGCCCAGGTCACGGAAGGTCCCGTCGTCCATCGAGAACGGCGACTGAACACCGCTATAGCCTCCGGGGCGGGCA
>DATAVV010000250.1:0-22616 GCA_036267555.1 Streptosporangiaceae bacterium
CCCCCCCCGCCGGGAGCCTGCAGCGCCCCTTACCCGGTCCAGCGCGGCAGGTACCAGCACCGCTCGCCGAGCAGGGCCATCAGCGCGGGCAGCAGGATCCCGCGCACGACCGTGGCGTCGATGAGCACGGCCGCGGCCAGGCCCACACCGAGCGTCTTGGTGTCCACGATCGGCAGTGTGGCCAGGATCGAGAACACCGCCACCATGATCACCGCCGCGCTGGTGACCACGCCGGCGCTGCTGGAGATGCCGCCGACGAGCGCGTCCTTGGTGCTGGCCCCGGCCGAGCGCAACTCGCGGACCCGGCTGAGGATGAACACGTGGTAGTCCATGCTCAGCCCGAACAGCAGCACGAACATGAACAGCGGGATCCAGCCGACGATCCCCCCGAACGAGGTGTAGCCCAGCAGTCCCTGCAGCCGGCCGTCCTGGAAGATCAGCGTGATCAGGCCGTACCCGGCGGCCACCGAGATCAGGTTGAGCACGATCGAGATCAGCGGCAGCGTGACCGAGCGGAACGCCACGAGCAGCAGCCCGAACGCGAACAGGATCACGAACCCGACCACGATGGGCGTGGCGGAGTGCAGCGCCCTGGTGTCGTCGCGAGCCTGGGCCGTGTCGCCGGTCACCGCGTAGCTGATCCCGCGGACCTGGCCCAGTGTCGCGGGCAGCACCTTGTCGCGCAGGCTGAGCAGGGCGCTGGTCGAGGCCGCGTCACCGCCGTTGCCCGCGAGCGGGACGTCGATGACCAGGGCGCGGCCGCCGGCCACGGGCGCGGCGGTGACGGGCGGGTGGATCGCGCCGCCGCGACCGCCGGCCACGGCGCGCGCCTGCAGCGCGCCGATCGCGTCGAGCACGGCCGGGCCGGTGACGTCGTGGCCGGTCACCACGACCATCGCGGGCGACGGCGACTGCGGGAACGCGGCGGAGACCCGGTTCATGGTCTGCAGCACCGGCGACCCGGCGGGCAGGTCGACCGTGGGGCTGCCGAGCCGCATGCCCAGCGCGGGCGCGGCCAGGGCGAGCAGCGCGATCGCGGCTATGCCACCCCATGCCACCGGGCGCGCGACCACGCGGCGCGCAAGCGCGGCCCAGGCCCGGGACGGGCGCGCGGCGGTGCGCCGCCGGCCGAGGAACGGGATCCGGCCCTTGTCCGCGCCGCGCCCAAGCCAGGACAGCAGCGCGGGCAGCACCGTGAGCGAGCCGAGCACGGCCACGCCGACCACGCTGATCGTGCCGATGGCGATGCCGGAGAACACGTTGTAGCCGCTCAGGAACAGCCCGGCCAGGGCGATCATGACGGTCAGGCCAGACACGAGGATCGCGCGCCCGGAGGTGGCGGCGGCGATGCGCAGCGCCTCGCGGGTGTCGCGGCCCGCGGCGCGCTCCTCGCGCTCGCGGCGCAGGTAGAACAGCGAGTAGTCGACGCCGACCGCCATCCCGATGATCAGGACCACCTCGGACGTGTTGGTGCCGACGGGCAGCCAGCGGCTGACGACGGTCAGCAGGGACAGCGCGGTCATCACCGAGGTGACCGCGAGCACGATCGGGATGCCCGCGGCGATCAGCGCGCCGAACACGAGCAGCAGCAGCACCAGCGTGATCGGGACCGAGGTGGCCTCGGCCCGGCGGAACCCCTGGCCCAGCAGGGAGTTGATGGCCCGGCCCTCGCTGGCGTCACCGCCTTCGGCGATCCGCAGGTCCGGGTGGCGGCCCTGGACCGCGGCGACCGCGCGCAGCGCGGGTGCGACCGCGTCGGTCTGGTCGTCCGCCGGGCCCGGCACCTGGAACGTGACTAGCGCGCTGCGCCCGCCGGCGGACACCAGGGCCCGGTTTCCGGCGCCGAGCGGCGAGCGGATGCCGGTCGCCGCCCCGGGCAGCCGGGCCAGGGCGGTGGCCACCTGGGCCGCGGCCCGGCGCATCGCTGGATCGGCCGCGAACGTGCGGCCGGGGGCCCGGGCCTGGATCAGCACGTCCTCGACGGCCGGGGCGGTGACCCCCAGCCGGTGCAGCGCCTGCTCGGCCTGGCCGGACTCGCCCGCGTCGTAGACGGGCACCTGCTTGGTGCCCAGCGCCTGCCCGGCCACGAAGATCACGGCGACCATGATCAGCCAGCCGAACACGGCGGTCTTGCGGTGCCGGACGCTCCATCCGGCCACCGCCTCGGTGAACGGGCGCCGGACACGGCGCCGGTCGTTACCGGTGACGGGTTGGGGCAATACTTGGGACTGCGGCTGGCTCATCATGGCCTCTCAGATGTGGTGTCTGGTGCGGCTTGTCGCGGTATGGCCCTCGCCCGTGAGCTGCCACTCGCGGGCGGGGGCTCGATCACCTCAGGTGGAATGGCGGGTCCGGGTGCCTCCGTTCGTGATGGGGGCCTTCAGGGAGCCCAGCGGTCCCGGTCCGGCCAGCACTCGCTTGGCCTGCGCCAGCGGGTCGGCCGGGGCGCGCAGCAGGCCGCGCGCGGCCGCGGCGTGCGCGCGGGCGGTCAGGACCAGGACGTAGCTGAAGAGCAGGAGCAGCACGAGGAAGCCGGCCGCGGCGAGCAGGGCCCGCGGCAGGGTGTCCACGTAGAGGCCGACGGCACCGGCCCCGCGCGGGCCGTGCGGGAAGTAGCCGATCGCGACGCCGTGGTGAGTGGTCGGGCTGACGTACCCAAGCCCTGCGTTGCCGCGCGGCGCCCAGTACCAGACCGGCAGCGTGACCCCGGCCAGGAACGTCAGCCACACCGAGAGCACGACCGTGTCCAGGACGAACAGCGGCACCCACATGCCGGCCAGGTAGCCGGTGTCGCGCCAGGTGGCCGGGTCCTTCCAGCGGCCCTTGGCCTGGGCCAGGATGCCGGGCTGGGCGACCGGGCGGTACCTGCCGCGTACGGGCTCGCCGAGCACCTGGCGCAGCCGGCCCCGCTCGACCTCGGCGCATCCCCGCAGCACGGCCGACGCGGCGGTCAGCAGCGGGATCCCGGCCAGCGTGATCGCGAACACGGCCGCCGTGGCCGTCACCGTGAAGGCCACCGAGAACAGCAACCAGCCGACCGCGAAGACGTAGACGCCCAGGAACCAGGCGGCGCGCCACGGGCTGCCCGACAGCAGCACCCGCAGCGGGTTGCGGTACAGGGGCAGCCTGGTACCGCGGACCGGTCCGCAGTCGCCGGCCGGCAGCGGCGGCCGGTCTGCTGCCGCGTTCATCCCACTTCTCGCATCAACTGCTCGACCGCCTGCACCTTCTCGGTCAGCTTGGTGAGCTGACCGAGAAGTTCCTGCTGGTTGCTCACGGCCTCCTCGGCGAGCTTGCGGTAGTTGGCCATGGCCACCGCGTCCGCGCGGTGCGCCTGCAGCCGGAAGTAGGCGACGACGATCGCGGCGATCGCCGCGACGACACCGAGCGGGAGCACGACGGAGATGATGATCGCCGTGTAGTTCGTGCCGCTCGCGGCCAGCACATGCGTGGCGGTCATGTCTCGCTCACTTTCATCGGGTGTCTCGCTCCTCGTCGCTCGCGCGGGTGCTTGGGGCGCTGGCCCGCAGCGCCTCGGTGATGACCTCCGCCGTCAGCCGCAGCTCGAACGGCGCCAGGTCGAAGTACTTCATGGCCTTGCCGTCTGCGGACAGCTCGAGATGGCCGGTCACGATGCCCGCCTTCTCCAGCCGGTCCAGGTGCATGTACAGCAGGGGCCGGGAGATGCCGAGCCTGCGCGCCAGCTCGCTGACATGCACCCGGCCCTCCGCGAGCTCAGCAATGACCCGCAGCCGCAGCGGATTGGCCACGGCCGTGAGGGTGGCGAGCAGCTCCTCTTCGCGAGTGAGGGGCTCGGTCTCACGGGTCAGCGCCGGCTCCCGAATCTCGTCTTCTTTCACCTGTCAGCTAGAACTTACATATGGCGGCCTGCCCTGTCAATGCAATTGCAGACTGACCCGTTTTGTCACCCTCCGGCGATACCTTCCCCTCAGCTATGCGGCCCTCAGTGCGCGTACGGTGGAGGTGACAGTGCAATGTGTGCGGTACGGCTCGGAGGAGCGGTACGGCTCGGAGGAGGAACGATGGCGATGCCGCGCGCCGGGTGGTCCGCGAGCGCGGAGGCAGAGCTCGCGGACTCCGAACGGCTCTGGCAGACGCTCGAGATCCCGGGCCATCGCGTCGAGCTCATCGACGGGCAGATCGTCGTGAGCCCTAGTGCGAGCCGATGGCATTCCGGGCGATAGACCGTCTCATCGACTCGCTGATCGACGTCAAGCGGCGCAACGGCTTATCGACCAGATTGCCGAGCCAGCCATGGTGACCCTGTTCAGCGATCCGGGCGAAGACTCCTACCGGGACTGTGCGGCGGCTGCGGCCGGGCAGGCTCTCACGCTGCCGGAACCGTTCGGGATCACGATCGGGGCTGGGACGCTGCTCGGCTAGATCCCCGGCCGGGGATGATAGGGGCATGGGAGAGCTGATCCTGCTTCGGCACGGCGAGACCGAGTGGAGCGCGTCCGGGCGACACACCGGGCGCACCGACATCCCGCTTACCGCGCGCGGGAAGGCGGCGGCGGCGGCCCTCGCCCCGGCGCTCGCCCGGCGGCAGATCCGCGAGGCGTTCACCAGCCCGGCCGGGCGGGCGGTCCGCACCGCCGAACTGGCCGGGTTGCGCGACGCCAAGCCCGACCCGGACCTGTGGGAGTGGGATTACGGCGGCTATGAGGGGCTGACCACGCCGCAGATCCAGGCCGAGCGACCGGGCTGGTACCTGTGGCGGGACGGCGTCATCCCCGGCGACGCCGCCCATCCGGGCGAGACCGTGGCCCAGGTAGGCGCGCGCGTGGACGCCGTGCTGGACCGGGTGCGGCCACTGCTCCCCGGCGGCGACGTGGCACTGGTCGCGCACGGGCACGTGCTGCGCGTGCTCACCGCCCGCTGGCTGGAACTGGAACCCGACGACGGCCGGCTGTTCCGGCTCGACACCGGCACCTACTCCACCCTCGGCACCGAACACGACTACCCGGTGATCTCCTGCTGGAACGTCCCGCCCGGCTGAGCCGCGGCACGAGCCGCCTGCCCGGGGCCGGCACCGCTGGATCATGACGGGCGCTGCGGCAAAAACACGAGGGCAAGGAAAAATACGAGGGTGACCGACAACAACAGAAGCTGCTGGCTGCTGCCTGACGGCACGCGCTCAGCCCGCACCGAGGCGCCGCCGCGGCCCGATCACCAGCCGCGTGCGGGCCGCGCCCATGAGGTAGCTCCACGCGATCGAATGCGCGGGCATCCCGTCCCCGATGAGCAAGCTGGCGATCTCGGCCGCTTCGTCGCCATGACGGCTGCGCCATCGCTGCGGGTAGCAGCGCAGTGCGGACTCGACCAGGCGCATGGACCGCGGACCCGGCATCAGATTCCTCCCAGTCCAAGCCGCAGCCGCCCGACGCTGGTGACCCGCTCGATCGAGTCGAGGTGGGCGCGCAGTGCCACCACCCCCGCCGCCGTGATGCGGTAGGGCTGTCGCCGGTCCTCGGCGGGCAGGGCCTCGATCAGGCCCATGCGCTCGAGCCGGTCGAGCGCACCATAGAGCGTCCCGGGCCCCAGTTGCAGCCCTGCGAACTCCTTGATGTCCTGGATCAGCGCGTAACCGTGTTTGGAGCCGTCGGCCAGGCTCGTAAGGATCAGGACCGACGCGTCGCCAGCCCGGCGCAGCACGTCCTGGCCACCGGTGTCGTCCCGTTCGTGAGCTGCCATCGCGCCTCCTAGTGCGCTGACCTAGTACGCTGACCAATATATCAGCCAACGTACTAGCGGCAGGCTCCGGGGCGGGCGGCGCCGCGCGTGGCTGGGCTGCGTCATGATGAGGTGTGGTTTACCTGTGCGGTTCGACGCGCGGCCCGTGTCGCGGATGGGTCATCGCGGCGGGGATCTTGGTGCTGGTCGGCGGGTGCAACTCGGCGGCGGCCCGTCCGGTCGCTGTGAACGATCGCGTGGCCTGCTCGGCACAGGTGGCCGCGGGCAGGCCCATGGCAGGCGTCCGGCCGGTGAGCGTGCCCGTGCCCGGGCAGCCCACGGCGGTAGTGGGCACGGCGGATGGCCGGTGGGAGTTCGCCTCGCTGTCGGTGTCCGCCGGTGGCGAGCTCACCGGCGGGCAGATCGCGGTACTGGCGCCGGGCCGCGGGGCGCCGCGACTGGTCCGGACGGTGAGGCTGCCAGGGTCGATGGCCGCCGCGTACGGGATCGCGCTGACTAACGACGGGCGACTGCTGCTGGTGGCCGGCTACACGCAGACGGCGGTGATGAGCGTCAGCGCGCTGGAGGACGGCCGGGGCGATCCGGTGGCCGGGGTGCTCGCCGACGCCGGGACCGGCCAGTTCGAGGTCGCGGTGTCCGGCAATGACCGGTATGTGTTCGTCACCGACGAGACCACCGGCGGGCTGAGCGTGTTCGACCTGTCGCTGGCGCTGCGGCGCGGCTTCTCCGCCCCTGGCGTCGCGGCGGGGATCGTGCCGCTGGTCGCTGATGCTGGCCGTACGCAGATCGGCCCCGTCGGCGTGGCCCTGTCGCCGGACGGATCGCTGGCCTATGTCACGACCCTCGGCGGCCCCGGCCCGGCCGGGCAGCTTTGGGTCGTTGACACCGGCCGCGCGGAGACAGGCGCCGGCCGGGGTGCCGTGCTGGCTCATGTCGCCGCCGGGTGCGGGCCGGTGCGGGTGGCGGTGTCCCCCGATGGCAGCACGGCGTGGGTGACGGCGCAGGGGTCCAACGCGCTGCTGGCCTTTTCCACCGCGGACCTGCGCCGCGATCCAGCCCGTGCGCTGCGTGCCGTGGTCCGGGTCGGCTCCGAGCCGACCGGGCTGCTGCTGGCCGATAACGGACGCCTCGCACTGGTCGCCAACTCGAACCGGTTCGCCGCGAGCCGCATCCCGCAAACCGTCAGCGTCATCGACACCAGCGCCGCGCTCGCGCGCCGCCCGGCCCTGGCCGGCGCCGCGCCGGCCGGCCTGTTCCCCCGCGACCTGGCCTACGACCCGGCCACGGGCCAGGTACTGCTGGCCAACTTCAACTCCGGCACCATCGAAGAGTTCCCCGAGCCAAAGCCATGATGACAGGAGGCGCCCGTGTCCGACGTGGCGGCTGGGCCGGTCTTCGAGACGGCGGCTGACGCTCTGCGGGAGAAGAGAAAGCTATGTGATATGGGCATCACCGACCGCACCTTCGAGATCGCCTTCCCCGACCCCGGAGTCCAGGCCTACGTGTTCACGTTCGGCTAGCGGGTCACTCGGGGCGGGTTTCCTCGTCGATCCAGCTCAGGTACGAAGGCGAGCCGGCGACGATCGGGGTGGCCACGATCTCGGGCTCGTCGTAGCTGTGCCGCTCGGTCAGGAAGTCGGCTAGCTGCTGGTAGCGCCCGGCGGGCGTCTTGAGCATGACCAGCCACTCCTCGGCCCGCTCCAGGTCGTTCTCCCACCAGTAGGTGCTCGCGATCGGCCCGGCGACCTGCGCGCAGGCGGCCAGCCGGGCGGCCACCGCGTCGTGCGCCAGTTCCATCGCCTCGGCCCGAGAGTCGGTCGTCGTCTGCACCTGGAGGTAACCGGCTTGCGTGGATGCGTGGCCCTGAGCCGCCATGGCACCCGATCGTACGCCCGGCGCCGCCGTCGTGACGCGGGCTGCGGTTTATCGCGAGCCCGCCTGAGCAGGCCGGGCGAGGCCGGGCCTGGTCCGCCCTACGATCAGGAGCCTAGGCCTGGCCTGGGCCGCCCTAGGATCAGCGGCGGAGGTATCCATGAACGCCCCGTTCTGTCTGGTGGTCAACCCCGCCGCCGGCGGCGGCCGGGCCCTGCGGGCCGTGCCGGCCGTCACCGCGCACCTCGGCGCGGCCGGGGCGCGTTACGAGGTCACCGAGTCGGCCAGCCTCGCTCACGCGCACGACGTCGCCGCCCGGGCCGCGCAGCAGGGACACGTGGTCGTCGCGGTCGGGGGCGACGGCCTGGCGGGCGCGCTGGCCGGCGTGGCCGCCCGCCAGGACGCGGGCTACGGGATCATCCCGGCGGGCAACGGCAACGACTTCGCCAGGGTCCTGGGCGTGCCGTTCGAGGCCGCGCCGGCCGCCGGGGTGCTGACCTCGGGCCGGGAGCGCCGGGTGGACCTGATCGCGGTCACGGCCTCGGACCGGGCCGAACAGATCGTGGCGGGCAGCGTGTATATCGGCCTCCCGTCGGTGGCGGGCGAGATCGCCAACCGGACGCGGTGGCTGCGCGGGCCCGCCGTGTACCCGGTGGCGGCGCTGCGCGCGCTGGCCGCCTGGTCCCCGGTGACGTTCGGGGTCCGGATCGCCGGCGGCGGCGGGCGCGCGCTGGACTTCGCCGGCTACGCGGTCGTCGTGGCCAACGCCGCCTACTTCGGGGCCGGGATGAAGGTGGCGCCCCCGGCGCGGGTGGACGACGGCACGCTCGACGTCGTGACCATGCGGCACGCCTCGCGGATCGCGTTCCTGCGCGTGCTGCTGCGGATCAGGAGCGGATCGCACGTGCGGCTGCCGCCGGTCGCCGTGGACCGCGCCGCCGAGGTCACGGTCACGGCCGGCCGGGATCTGCCCGCGGCGGCCGACGGCGAGATCCTGTCGTGCGCCGCGCCGCTGCGGGCGGGCACGGCGCTGCAAATCCGCGTGCTGCCCGGCGCGCTGCGGGCCCTGGTCCCCGCCGCTTCGGAACAAGTGTTTCCATAACGCTACGGCATGGCCAGTGCGGTCGCCTCCTGCCCGGTCAGCGTCGAGGTGACGGTGAAGGCGGCACGCAGCGGCAGGCCGGCCAGGGCCGAGGAGTCGCCCACATAGATCTGGAAACGGCCGACGGGGACGACCCAGCCGCCCGCGGCGTCGTCCCAGTAGGACAGGTCGTGCCCGGTCAGCGTGAACCGCACGGTCTGGGACTGGCCGGGCGCCAGGGTCACCTTGCGGAACGCCTTGAGCTGCCGCGGCGGCTCCCCGGCCACGGCCGGGTCGCCCAGGTAAAGCTGCACCACGTCCGAGCCCGCCACCCGCCCGGTGTTGGTCACCGTGGCCGACACCGTCACCAGGCGCCGGGACTGCCCGTTGCAGCGGCAACTCGTCGGCCCCGGACCCGACACGCTGTTGCGCACCTGCCCCGGCGTCACCGTCACGTCCCGGTAGGCGAATCGGGTGTACGAGAGCCCGTACCCGAACGGGAACAACGGGGTCTCGTTCTTCGCGTCGTAGTACCGGTACCCCACGTCCAGGCCCTCGGAGTACAGCACCTTCCCGTTCGCGCCAGGGAACTGCGCCGGGGTCGACGCCGGCACCTGGGCCAGGCTGGCCGGGAACGTCACCGGCAGGTGCCCGCCCGGGTTCACCTTGCCGAACAGCACCGCGCCCAGCGCCGTCCCGTTGCTCTCCCCCGGGTACCAGGCGTCCACGACCGCGGCGACCCGGCTCAGCCACGGCATCGCGACCGGCGCGCCCGCGTCGATCACCACCACCGTGCGCGGGTTGGCCGCCGCCACCGCCGACACCAGCTCGTCCTGCGCCGACGGCAACGTCAGCCTCGCCCGGTCCGCCGCCTCGGACTCGGTGTCGTCCGACACCACCACCACCGCGGTCCTTGCCGCCCTGGCCGCCGCCACCGCCTTCGCGATCCCCGGCGCAAGCTGCGACGGCGTCGCCCAGGTCAGCCGGGCCGACGGGCCTGCGCCGGCCACCTGCAGCGTGTACCGGTGCCCGGCGCGCAGGCTCACCCCCGCCGAGTACGTGGTCGTCGGCGCGGTGCCGGGCACGGCCAGTATCTCCCGGCCGTCCAGCGACAGGATCGTGCGATCCCCCGGGCTCTTGACCGCCAGCACGTACGTGCCGGTCTGCGGGGCAGTGAGCGTGCCGGTGTAGGTCTGGCCGGGACGGGCGCCGGCGAAGGCCGGGGTCAGCGCGGAGCCCGCGACCGGCGCGAGCGAGGTGTCCGGGGGCAGGCCCTGGGCGTAGCGGACCGGGGTGCGCGGCCCGGCCGCGGCCCGGATGCCCTGCAGCGGGGTGACCTGGAACGGCGAGGTCACGTACGCGCTGCCGCCGCCCGCGTCGGCCGGGGCCGCCGATGCCGCCGGGCCGATCACCGCCACGGAGCCCGCCACGGAGCCCGCCACGGCGCCCGCCCGCAGCGGCAGGGCCCGGCCCCGGTTCTTCAGCAGTGCATCCTTCAACGGTGCGTTCTTCAGCAGCACCGTGCCCGCCTCGGCCACGGCCGTGGAGACAGCCTGATGGGCCGGGGTGGTCGCCTCGGCCCGCGCCGAGCCGGCCGGCGCGTGGTTGAACTCGCCGAACCGGAACATCTGGGTCAGGATCCGCGTCACCATCTGGTTCAGCGTGGCCACGCTGACCTGGCCGGCCGCCACGGCGGACCGCAGCGCGGTGCCGTAATAGGCGTTGCCCGGCATCTCCTGGTCCAGGCCCGCGTTCGCGGACGCCGCGGTGGCGTGCTGAGCGCCGTAATCGGAGGTCACGAAGCCGGGGAAACCCCAGCGCTGGCCGAGGATCGTGGTGAGCAGGTCCGCGTCCTGGCAGGCGCTCACGTTGTTGATCGTGGCGTAGGAGCACATGACCGAGGACGCCTTGGCCCGCTGGGTCGCGGCCCAGAACGCGGGCAGGTAGATCTCGTGCAGCGCCCGCTCGCTCACGACCGCGTTGTCGGAAGAAGTGTTTCGATTGGTCTCCTGGTTGTACACGGCGAAGTGCTTGACCTGCGACATCTCCCCCTGGCTCTGCACTCCGCCGATCTCGGGCGCGACCAGGGCCGCGTTCAGGTAGGGATCTTCGCTGTAGGTCTCGAACGACCGGCCCCAGCGCGGGTCGCGGTCGATGTTCACCGTCGGGCCCAGGTTGACCATCGTCCCCTTGGCTCGCTCCTCGGACCCGATCACCGCGCCGTACCGGGTCGCCAGCGACCGGTCCCAGGTCGCGGCCAGCGACACCCCGGCGGGAAGCTGGGTCACTCCGGACACGCCGTCACCCACGCCGTTCGGGCCGTCCTCCAGGCTCATGGCCGGAACGCACAGCCGCGGGATGGCCTTGGTGCTCGCCGTGCCGATCACCTGCTGGCTGGCCCCGGCCCCGGCCACCAGGGCGGTCTTGTCGGCCAGCGACATCCGGGGCAGCAGGAGCCCGACCCGCTGGCTCACCGGCAGCGCCTGGTTCAGCCACGGGCAGCGCGGGCTGGCGGCCTGGCCCGGCGCTCCGGTCGCCGGGCTGCCGGTGGCGGCCAGGAAGGCAGGCAGCGCCACGGCCAGCAATCCGGCCGCCAGGGCGTTCCGGGGGAATCGACGGATCAATAGGTCTCCGATGCCGGGGACCATGCATAACGCCGAAAATCGGCCGGACCATCCCGGGCAGCCCGGCCGCCAGGGGCCAGCAGGCCCAGGAATCCTTACGGTTTCGGCCGGTGCTCGTGGCGGCCGGCTTCGTGGCGGAGGGCGAAGATCGCTGCCTGGACGCGGTCTTGCAGGCCGAGTTTGGTGAGGATGGCGCGGACGTGGGTCTTGACGGTCTGCTCGCCGATCGCCAGATCCCGGGCGATCTGCCGGTTGCTGTGACCGCGGGCGATCAGCTCGAGTACCTGGCGTTCGCGCGGTGACAGCGGCTGTAACGGGTCCGGCGGGGGTGGCCGGCGCAGCGCCTGGGTGAGCCGGGTCAGCAGCTCGGGGCTGAGGCTGGCGGTGCCGGCGGCGGCGTCGCGGACGGCGGCGATGACATGCTCGGCCGAGGCGGTCTTGAGCAGGTAGGAGGTCGCGCCGGCGTGCACGGCCCGGACGAGGTGCTCGTCGTCGGCGGCGGAGGTGAGCACGACGACGGCAGGCCGCTCCGGCATGTCGTGCAGTGCGGCGAGCACGGCGTGCCCGTCCAGTCCGGGCATGTACAGGTCAAGCAGCAGCACGTCCGGGCGGGTGGCGGCCACGACGTCTACCGCCTGCCGGCCGTCTCCGGCTTCGCCGGCGACCTCGACGTCTGGTTCCTGGGCGAGCAGGTAGCACAGCCCGTCCCGGACGACGCGATGGTCGTCGGCGATCACCACCCGGATCGTCATGGCACCGGCACCCGGACGATGAGCGCCGCGCCGCGCCCGGGTGCGCTGTCGATGTCCACAGTGCCGCCGACTTCGGCGACCCGGTCACGGATGTGAGCCAGCCCGGATCCGGCGTGCGCCGCGGCCGGGTCGAAGCCGGTGCCAGTGTCGCGCACGGCCAGCTCGACGTGCCCGTCCTGGCGGGCCAGGGACACGGCAAGCCGGCCGGCGTTGCCGTGCCGGACAGCGTTGGCGCACGCCTCCTGGGTGATGCGCAGCAGGGCGTGCTCGACGGGCGCGGGGACGGTGACATCGTCCAGGCTGGCGTCGACGGTGACGCCGAGCCGGTCCTGGTAGGCCGCGCAGATCTCCTGCAGGGCCGGGGCGAGCCCGGCACCGTCCAGGCTGGCCGGGCGCAGCTCGGCCAGGAGCGTTTGCATGTCGCGCAGCGCCTCCTCGCTGATGCGCTCGATCGCGCGGGCCTGCTGATGGCCCGGGTCGGCCCGGCGCATCCCGGCGGCGATCATCCGCAGGGCGAACAGGTGCTGGGAGATCGCGTCGTGGACCTCCCGCGCGATCCGGGCCCGCTCCGCGGCGCGGGCGTCACCGGTGGAACGCTGCCGTTCGGCGTCCAGCGCGGAGCCGAGCTGGCGGGTCATGGTGGTGAAGTTCGCCTCCAGCCGGCCGACCTCATCCCGGTCAGAGGCAGGCAGGGTGACGGTGTAGTCGCCATCGGCGACCGCGAGGGTGGCTTCTTCCAGCCGGCGTACCCGGCGGACAAGGCGCCGCGACGCCAGCAGCCCGAACAGCACGCCGACCGGCACGATGGCGAACAACAGCGCGTAAGCACCCGACCGCAGAGCGCCGCTGCCGGGCTGCTGACCCAGCTTGTCCCAGACGCGGATGGGGTTCATGAACCCGGTCGAGTACGGCGCCTGGACGTAGACGTAGGCGACCAGCCCCGCCGAGCTGGCCCGCGGCTCGCTGCCGGAGCCGACCGGCCAGACCGACCAGAGCACGCTGCCGAACGGCGTGGACCCGCTGCCGCCAGGCTTGCCGATGTTGTGGCCGGCGGCGATCGCCGCGGCAGGGAGTTCGCTGGCCGCCGCCTGCCCGGGCGGGTACCGCGATGGCGCGGAGGACGCGACGACCATGCCGTCGGCGGCGACGGCCACGACCGCGGTGACCGCCTGGTGGCCGTAAATCGGGCCGATGGTTGCCGGAACGGTCAGCGTGCTCCCGTACGGGTTCGGCGGGGCCAGGGCCATCTTTCCCCCGTGGTCGGGGCCGCCGAGCACGGGGTCGCCGAGTACGGCTCCGGCCGGCAGGCCGCGGGGATAGCGCTGGGTGAGTTGCTGGCTGTAGCTCTGCGCGGTGGCCATCACCTGGGACCCCAGCTGGGCGTCGTTCACCAGCTGGGGTGCCTGGTAGCCGAGCACGAGCGCTTCGACCAGCACCACGACGGCGAGCGTTACGAGAATGTAGGACGCGATCAGCCGTTCCGATAGCCCCCACCCCCTGCGTCGCAACTGGTTCAGCACACCTGGACGCTACCTCCGCCCGTCACTCCGGCGTATCCCTCCAAGGAGGGACCCGCGCCCCCTCCGGCGCGTGATGCGCCCGCCGCCGCCTGGCCGGAACGCTGGCTGCCATGAACCCACAGTCACAGGAGACAGCGTGAGCATGGCGATCGAGACACATGAACTGTCCAAACGCTACCGGCGGGTCAGCGCGCTGACCGCGTGCACGGTCACCGTGCCCGAGGGCCGGGTTTGCGCGCTGATCGGGCCGAACGGCGCGGGCAAGACCACGCTGCTGCGGATACTCGCCGGGCAGGCCAGCCCGACCGGCGGCACGGCTCGCGTTCTGGGCGGCGCGCCGCGGCAGGACCCGGCGTTCCTGGCCGGGATCGGGTTCCTCGCTCAGGAGATCCCGCTGTACCGGCGGCTGTCCGCCGAGGATCACATCCGGAGCGGCGCGCACCTGAACCGGCGCTGGGACGCATCGCTGGCGCGCACCCGGCTGACGGAGCTGCGTATCCCGCTTGACCAGCGGGTGGGCAGCCTGTCCGGCGGCCAGCGGGCCCAGGTGGCACTGGCGCTGACGCTGGCCAAGCGGCCGCGGGTGCTGCTGCTCGACGAGCCGGTCGCGGCGCTGGACCCGCTGGCGCGGCAGAACTTCCTCGCCACGCTGACCTCGGCCGTGGCGGGCGCCGCGGACGGCCTCACCGTTGTGCTGTCCTCGCACCTGGTCGCCGACCTGGAGCGGGTGTGCGACCACCTCATCCTGCTGGCCGCCTCCCGGGTCCAGCTCTGCGGTGACATCGGCACGCTCTTGGCGGAGCACAAGGTCCTGGTCGGGCCGCGCGAGGACGCTGCGCTGATCGAGCGGACGCACCAGGTCGTGCAGACGGTGGCGACGGCCCGTCTGTCCACCTTGCTGGTCCGCCTGGGCGGCCCGGTCATCAACCCCGGCTACCAGGCCGAGGACGTGACCTTCGAAGAGCTGGTGCTGGCTTACATGGGCGCCGATGAGGCGTCCGCGGGTGAGCACCTCACGACGGTTGGAGAAGGCTCATGACCTGGCTTGTCTGGCGCCAGTACCGGGCCCAGGGCGCGATCGCGTCCGTGCTGCTCGCCGCGGCCGCCGCGGTGATACTCGCGGACGGCTTCGCGATCGCGTCGCACTGGCACTCCATTCTCGTCACATGCGCGGGGAACAGCGCGTGCCTGCAACAGCAAGCGCCGCTGGTCAACGGCGTGGTGAGTGACCTGCCCTACCTCAGCCTGATGCTGCCGGCCGTGCTCGGGATGCTGTGGGGCGCCCCGCTCGTGGCGCACGAGCTCGAGAGCCGCACCAGCGATTTCGCGTGGGCGCAGAGCATCACCCGGACGCGCTGGCTGACCGTCAAGGCAGGCTGGCTGCTGCTCGCCGCCGCCGCCTGCGGCGGCGCACTCGCCGCCCTGACCACCTGGTGGTCCGGGCCGATCAACGCGCTGTCGGCCAGCGCGTTCGAACCCGGCCAGTTCGACACCCAGGGCATCGTCCCCGTCGGCTACGCGGTATTCGCCATGGCGCTCGGCATCGTCGCCGGCACCGTGGCGCGCCGGACCCTCCCCGCGATAGCCGTCACGCTCGGCGGGTTTATCGCGCTGCGCCTGGTGATCTCCGATGTCGTCCGGCAGCACTACATGGCGGCGGTCACGACCTACTACAACGTAACGGGCTCGTTCACGCCGCCGGGATCGGCCTGGGTGTTCAGCCAGGGCGCCGTCAGCAAAACCGGCCAGGTCGTGCCGGCCGGATGGGGCGAGCTGGAGCCGGCACTTCCAGCCTCCTGCCAGAAGCTGCTTCCCGGAAACGGGGGCCCGGTGCCGAAGTCTGGCTCTCCGCTGTCCGCCGTGTTTTCCTGCATGCAGGCTCACGGCTGGCGCGGGTTCGCCACCTACCAGCCCGCCACCCGCTACTGGCCGTTCCAGGGCATCGAGACCGGGATCTACCTCCTGCTGGCCGCGGCCCTGATCGCGGTCGCATTCCTCATCCTCCGCAGGCGGGACGCATAGTGAGCCACGCGAAAGGAAACGCGACGCAGATGAACTCGATCTCCCGGTGGCTTGCCGCCGCGCCCCTGACGGCCTGCCTGGTCGCCGGGTGCGCGTCCGCTGCCGCCACCGACGGCACAGCCGCGACCGTGTCCGCCGCGACCGTGTCCGCCTCAACCGCGCCGGTGAACTGCGCGCCGCCCGGGGTGAAGATGCCGCCGTGCTACAGCCCGCGGGCGTATCAGGTGGCCTACGGCGTCGCGCCGCTGCTCAGCCGGGGAACCGACGGCAGCGGCGAGAGCGTGGTCATGCCCGAACTGGCCCAAACCACGTCGTCCCACGGCGGCCCAACCGACATCCGCCAGGACCTGGCCGCGTTCGACAGCACGTTCGGCCTGCCCCCGGCCAGCCTGCACGTCGTGAACACCATCGCCGGGTCCGCGACGCCCTACCTCGCTGCAGACGAGGAAGTCACCGACACCGAGATGGTGCACGCGATCGCCCCCGGCGCCGCCCTCGACGTCGTCCTGGTGCCCGCCGATGCCACATCTAGCACCGCGAACTTCGCCGCCGCGCTGACCGAGGTGGTGCGGGCCGGCGTCGCCCTGCACGCCGCGGTGATCTCGATCAGCGCCAGCCTCGGCGAGCACTCCCTCACCCGCGCCGAGGCGAACATGATGAACGCGGCGCTGGAGCGGGCCCGCGAGCATCACGTCACGGTGGTCGCGTCCTCCGGCGACACCGGCGCGATCAGCGACGACGGCCCGCCCGTGCAGGTCAGCATGCCCGCCTCCGACCCGCTGGTGCTGGCCGCCGGCGGCACCGACCTGGACGCGGCCAGCCCGGGCGGCGCCTACCAGGGCGAGATGGCCTGGAACGGCGGCGACGATGCCTCGGGCGGCGGCTACAGCAGCCTGTTCGCCCGGCCGTCCTACCAGGACGGCCTCGCCCGGGCCGGCGCCAGCCGCGGTGTCCCGGACGTGGCCGCCAACGCGGACTCCGACACCGCGATGGCGCTGGAGTACAGCGACGGCGAATTCCGGCCGGCCTCGGGCACCAGCGCCTCCACGCCGCTGTGGGCGGGCGTGATCGCCCTGGCCGACCAGCAGGCCGGACACCACCTCGGCTTCGTCAACCCCGCCATTTACGCCATCGCCCGCGGCCCCGCCTACCACCGCGCCTTCCACGACGTGGTCACCGGCGACAACTCGGTGCTGTGGCCCACCGGGGTCTTCACCGGCTACAACGCCGGACCCGGCTGGGACCCGGTCACCGGGTGGGGCAGCCCCGACGCCCGGTACCTGGTCCCGCTGCTGGCCCACGCGGCCCGGTCCGTCGCCCCGTAAAGGCCAAAAGGCTGGCCCTCGATCAGCGCGCTGGCCCGGGCCTCACCCGCTCGTCGGGGTGCCCGAGCCGGCGGCCACGGCGAAGATGTGCATCTGTGTACCGCCGAACGAGCCGGGCAGCGACGGCAGCGTCACCGAGGCCACGGTCTTGCCCGCCTGAAGCGGCACCGAGGCGAAGTAGACGCTCACCGGGTGCGAGCCGGACGGGGTCGTCTGGTTCCAGCTCGAGGTGGTGGTGAGGATCTGGTTCCCGGTGGCCGGGGCGTCGGAGTACCAGTCGGCCATGTTGAGCGTGAACGACTGGCTGCTCCTGTCGGTGTAGTTGACGGTGACGGTGCCGGTCGCGGTCCCGTTCTGGCTGGCGCCGAGCAGGCCGAGATCGGTACCGGAACCGGACACGGCCACGGTCTGGCCGTCGGCCAGCACGTTGTCGTTGGTTCCGGCCGCCACGTCGGGCCAGGTGAACGTGGTCCCGCCGATCGTGGCCTGACCGCCGGGCGTCAGCGGGGTCGGCGTGCCCGCGGCCAGGGCCTGGGCCGAGTAGCTGTCCCCGCCGCCGTCGTAGTTGCCCGCGGCCACGTCGGAGTTGTCGCTGATCCCCGGGTTGTCGTAGGCCGCGGACAGCGACGCGTAGGGCACGGCGACGCTGGCCGAGGCCGACACCGCGCCGCCGGGGCTGCCGGACCCGGCCCGGTAGCTGACCCGGGCCGTCAGCGTGTGGCTGCCCGCCGCCGCGTTCTTCGGCGCGGTCACGCGGAACGTGGCCGTCGCGCTCTGGTGCGGCCCCACGAACGCGGGCACGGACCCGGGCGAAACCGACCAGCCCCGAGGAGCGTTGAGGCTGAACCGGGCGCCGGGCATCGCGTAGTCACCGTCGTTGACGACGGTCGCGGTGACCTTGGCCGGCGAGCCGGGGGTCACGACGGCCGGGGCCGAGGCGGTGGCGTAGCGGGCCCCGATGCTGCGGGTGACGGTGAAGCCACTGTGCAGCGGCAGATTGGCCAGGCCCGAGGAGTCGCCGACGTAGACGCCGAACTGGCCGTCGGGCAGCACCCAGCCGTTGGCCTTGTCGTTCCAGTACGACAGGTCGTGGCCGCTCAGCCTGAAGCGCACGGTCGTGGACTGGCCCGGCTTGAGCGTGACCTTCTGGAAGCCCTCGAGCTGGCGCGGCGGCTGACCCGCCGACGCCGGGTCGCCCAGGTAGAGCTGGGCCACGTCCGTGCCGGCCACATGGCCGGTGTTGCTGACCGTGGCCGTCACCGTGACCTGGTTGCCGGACTGGCCGTTGTCCCGGGAACTGGTCGGGGCCGGCCCGGAGGTCCCGTTCTGCACCTGGCCCGGGGTCACCGACAGATGGCTGAACGAGAACTTGCTGTAGGACAGCCCGTACCCGAACGGGAACATCGGGGTCTCGTTGGTCGCGTCGTAGTACCGGTAGCCGACGTCGATGCCCTCGGAGTACTCCACCGTGCCGTTGACGCCCGGGAACTGGGCCGCGGTCTTGGCCGGCACCTGGGACAGGTCCGTGGGGAACGTGACGGGCAGGTGGCCGCTGGGGTTGACCTGGCCGAACAGCACGTTGGCCAGCGCGGTGCCGTTGCTCTCGCCCGGGTACCACGCGTCGACCACCGAGGCGACCTGGCTGAGCCACGGCATGACCACCGGCGCGCCCGCGTCGACCACGACCACGGTGTGCGGGTTGGCCGCGGCGACCGCCGAGACCAGTTCGTTCTGCGCGGACGGCAGGTTCAGGCTGGCCCGGTCCGCGGCCTCGGTCTCGGTGTCGTCGGAGACCACGACCACCGCGGTCTTCGCCGCCTTGGCCGCGGCCACGGCGGACGCGATGCCCGGCGCGAGCTGCGAAGGTGTCGCCCAGTCCAGGTTGGCCGACTCGCCGCCGCCGGACAGCTTCAGCGTGTAGGTCTGGCCCTTGACCAGGTTCACGCCCACCGAGTACGTGGAAACCGGCGGCGTGCCCGGGTTGTTCAGGATCTGCTGGCCATTCAGGGTCAGGCTGACCGTGGTGTAGCAGCCGCAGGGATTTTCGAAGGACAGCACATACGTGCCGGTCTCGGGGGCGGTCAGGGTCCCGGTGTAGCTCCCGCCGAAGCCGGTGGGCGCGTACGCCGGGGTGAGCGCGGTGGCCGGGATCGGCGTCAGCGACGTGTCCGTGGGCAGGCCCTGGCTGTAGCTGACCGAGGTGCCCGCGCCGGCCGCGGCCTGGATGCCCTGCAGCGGGGTCACGTGGAACGTGGATGTCACGTACGCGCTGCCGCCGCCGGTGTCGGTCGGGTCGGCCGAGGCCGCCGGGCCGATCACCGCGACGTTCCCGGCGCCGGACGGGGCCAGCGGCAGCGTGCCGCCGCTGTTCTTCAGCAGCACCGTGCCGTCCTCGGCGACCTGGGTGGACACGGCCTGGTGCGCGGGCGTGGTGACCGGGCTGGTGGTCGTGCCGGTCGGCAGGTTGTTGAAGTCGCCGAACCGGAACATCTCGGTCAGCGCCCGCGAGACCATGTCGTTCAGCGTGGCCACGCTGACCTCACCGGACTGGACGGCGGCCTGCAGGTTCGCGCCGTAGTACTGGGGCGCGGGCATCTCCTGGTCCATCCCGGCCTCCGCGGACTGCACGGTGGAGTGGGTGGCCTGGTAGTCCGAGGTCACGTAGCCGGGGAAGGCCCAGTTCTGGTCCAGGGTGGTCTTGAGCAGGTACTGGTTCTGGCAGGCGGGCACGCCGTTGATCGTGCTGTAGGAGCACATGACCGAGGCCGCCTTGGCCACGTTCGTGCCGGCCCAGAAGGCGGGCAGGTAGATCTCGTGCAGCGCCTCGTTGCTGACGATCGAGTTGTCGGCCGTCGTGTTGCGGTTGGTCTCCTGGTTGTACACCGCGTAGTGCTTCTCCTGGGACTGCACGCCCTGGCTCTGCACGCCGTCGATGAACCCGACGGCCGTGGCCGAGTTCAGGTACGGGTCTTCGGTGAAGGACTCGAACTCCCGGCCCCAGCGCGGGTCGCGGTCGATGTTCACCGTCGGGCCCAGGTTGACCGTCGCGCCCTTGCCGAATTCCTCGGCCCCGACGACCTTGCCGTACGAGTCGGCCAGCGACGGGTCGAAGGTCGCGGCCAGGGATTGCGCCGAGGGCATCTCGGTCACGTTCGTGAGCCCGTCACCGACGCCGAGCGGGCCGTCCTCCTCGTTCTGCGAGGGGACGCACAGGCTCGGGATGGCCGGGATGTAGAACACGTAGGGCTCGGCGAACCCGCCCCCGGTGACCTGGTTGATCTTGTCGGCCAGAGTCATCTTGGCCAGCAGCATGTGCACGCGCTGGCTGATCGGCAGCGACTGGTTCAGCCACGGGCACGCCGGGTTGGCCGCGGCCGGCGAGCCGGCCGCGGCGGCCGGGCTGACCGCCACGGCCAGGCCCACGGGCAGCACAACCGCCAGGAAGGCGGCGAGCACCGCCATTCTCGGGGAACGGCGCGCACGTCTGCTCAGGGCAGAAAGGATCACGTTCATTAACGGCCTCCGGTGCCGGACAACGGACAACGCTGTCGTAATGGACGACCACACCGCGTAGCGTCCTGCTCATACCGCGGTGACCAGTCAAGCCCCGGCGTGCCCGGATGCCAATAGTTCGCCCTGGCCGGAAGGCGTAATTTTCTGATAAAAACCATCACTGCCGTCCCAGAAGAAATGGCCAGATCCGGCCGTCACCGGGCCGCGTCAGCGAGTCAGCGCAGGTCAGCGGCGGGCGTTTGTGGTGCCGGGGCCGAGGTCGCGCCGGGGGTCAGGGCCCGGGCCCGGCGAGTCCGGCGGCGTCGGCACACCGGCCGCGGCGCCGCGTTCAGCCTGATGGTTTTCAGGCGACGCGGAAGTCGCCGCGGCGGGCGCCGGCGAGGAACGCGCGCCACTGGGCGGGCGTGACGACCAGGCCGGGCCCGTCCGGGTCCTTGGAGTCGCGGACGGCCACGAGGCCGGCGACGTTGCGGGCGACCTCGACGCACTGGCCGCCGTTACCGCCGCTGTAGGTGCTCTTCTGCCAGACGGCACGGGACAGGTCGGCGGGGTGGGTGGCCATCCCGCACCTCCTTCTGCCTCATGGTCACGCGAGTTCGGCCGCCGCCTGCGCGATCAGGTCGATCGAGCGCCCGGTGCCGAGTGCCTCGGCGCGCAGGTGGTCGAACACCACTGTATAGCGCGCGACCTCCTCGGCATCTTCGAGAAACAGGCTGCCGGTGAGGTGCTCGAGGTAGACGACCGCCGGATCGGCCGCGTCCGGGAAATCCAGGATCGTGAACGGGCTGATCGGCTGCACAAAGGCGGCGGTGGTGAACGGCAGGACCTGGAGCGTGACGTTGGAGCGCTCGGCCGCGTCGATGAGCCTTCGCAGCTGGGTGCGCATGACGGCCGGGCCGCCCACGTGCACGCGCAGGATGTTCTCGGTCAGCACGATCCACATGCCGGGCGGGTCGGCCTGGCCCAGCGTGGCCTGGCGCTCCATCCGCAGCGCCACCTGCCGGTCGATCTCCTCGGCGCTGCCCGCGTGGGGCGCCGCGTGCAGGACCGCCCGGGCGTAGTCCTCGGTCTGCAGCAACCCCGGCATGACCATCGGCTGGAAGTCGCGGAACCGGACCGCCGCCGCCTCGAAGCCGACGTAGGCCTCGAACCACGTCGGCAGGGCCGGGCCGTAGGTGTGCCACCACCCCTTCTTGCGCGCCTCGCGGGCCAGTTGCACGAGCGCGTCGGCCCCGGGGCCGGTGATGCCGTAGATCTCCAGCATCTCGCGCACGTCACCAGGCCTGACCGTGATCCGGCCCGTCTCCATCCGGCTGATGCGCGTGCCCGAGCAATCCAGCCGCCCGCCAACCTCCTCACAGGTCAGGCGGGCTTCCTCACGGAGCCGGCGAAGCTCCATGCCCAGCCGCTTACGCCGGACGGTCGGACTGGGACTTGCGGCCATGGCGGCCTCCCATCACGGGACAGCATGCATGAGATATTCATCATACGGATAAGCAACTTGCACAGGCGTATCATTCGGGTGCATGCTTAGTCGTATGATTCACAAGCGCATGATACGCCTTGGAGTCGCCGGATTCCGGACTGCCACCCGGCGGCGCACCGCGTGTCGGCGCGGGCCCGCCTTCCGGGCCCAGGGTCGGCGGTTAGCGCCACTCGCATACCATACCCTGCCATGCCATGCCGTGTGTGCAGTGGCGGGCGCGCCGTGACCGGCTCCGAACTCGGCCCCGCGCCCGCCGGGGCGTCGGATCTGGGCGGCACGGCCTGGCCGCTGCGCAGCCATCTCGAACTCGGCGCCCTGCCCGGCGCCGTGCCGTGCGCCCGCCTGCACGCCCGGCAGATCCTGTCCGAATGGCGCCAGCGGGACCAGGCCGAGATCGTCGAGTTGCTCGTCAGCGAGTTGATCACCAACGCCGTCCAGGCCTCGGCCGGCCTGACCCCCGGCGTCGCCCCGGTCCGCCTCTGGCTGCGCTCCGACCGCAAGCACGTCCTCATCCAGGTCTGGGACGGCAACCCTCAGCTACCGGTCCCCCGCGACCCCGACCCCGAGTCCGAAGGCGGCCGCGGGCTCCTGCTGGTCGACACCCTCAGCGCCGAGTGGGGCTCCTACCGCCCCGGCGCGCACCCCGGCCTCCGCCCCGGCCCTGGCCCCCGCCCCGGCAAAATCATCTGGGCCGTCGTCGCCTGAC